>NZ_CP162142.1:0-370833 GCF_040833965.1 Leptospira sp. WS39.C2 | reverse complement strand
AAATCCACTAAAAGATTCTCTAAGCAAAGAAGTTCTATGTATTTTTTCAGGACCACATTGTTATATTTCTCCCTCATGGTATGAATCAAATCGATCCGTTCCAACTTGGAATTATACTGCTGTACATATCAAAGGAATATTAACCTATATTGAAGATCCATCAGAGATCCAATTGTGTTTAAAAACCTTGGTCGACACATTTGAAAGCGATCAATCTTCTTACAAACTAAATGATGTAGATAATGATTATTTCATAGGATTACAAAAAGGGATCGTGCCATTTCGAATCCAAATTACTAAAATAGAAGGCAAAGCAAAACTAAGCCAAAACCATAGTCTAGAACGAAGGAAATTAGTAATAGAGAATCTAAAAAGAATGCCTGGTGAAAATGAAAAAGGTATTGCCAATTTAATGGAACAATCCTTAGATCAAAATTCATAAGAATTAGACTTTTTATTTCATAATTGGATTTCTGGTTCTTTAAAAGTTAAACTGAGTTTAGTGAAAATACATTGAAACTAGAATTAAATGTCAGAGTCACTCCTGAGATTGCATCAAATCCGGATCATCTTTTACAATTTGTATCCAAACAAAACAAAATACCAAAAAATGAAATCAGACATATAGAATGTATCTCTCGATCAATAGATGCAAGACAAAGGAACATAGTATTCCAATTAAAACTTGATGTTTATACCAATGAAGAATTTATACCATCTCAATTTCTCATACCAAATTTTCCGAATGTAAGCCTCCAAGAACCTGTTCTCATCATAGGAGCTGGACCGGCTGGTTTATTTGCCGCTTTAAGAGTTTTGGAACTTGGGAAAAAACCCATCATTCTTGAACGAGGTAAAAATGTTAAAGAAAGGGTTGCTGACTTACGTGGTATCAATGTCCACCACATTGTCAATGAAGACTCTAATTATTGTTTTGGAGAAGGTGGTGCAGGAACTTACTCTGATGGGAAACTTTATACTAGATCGAAAAAAAGAGGGAATATTAGAAAAGTTCTCGAGTATTTAGTATCGTTTGGTGCCACCAAACAAATACTAGTCGATGCACATCCACATATTGGAACAAACAAATTACCAAGGATCATTCAAAATATCCGAGAATGTATACTATCAGCAGGTGGAGAGATTCATTTTCAAACTAGGATTGTCGATTTGATTCTGGATGGAAAATCCATCATAGGTGTTAAATCCATAGATGGCAACAAATGGATGTCAAAAAATGTAATCATAGCCACAGGTCATTCTGGAAGAGAAATGTTCCAAATTTTGCATGAGAAAGGAATTGAAATCCATACAAAACCAATTGCAATCGGTGTCCGAGTGGAACACCCTCAAAGTTTAATTGATTCCATTCAATACCATTGCGTAACAAAAAATCCACTTTTACCTGCTTCAGAATATTCTTTAGCGAAACAAATCAACGGCAGAGGTGTTTATAGTTTCTGTATGTGCCCAGGTGGTGTGATTGCTCCTTGTGCCACAAAACCTGGAGAAGTTGTCACGAATGGTTGGTCAAGTGCAGAACGATCTAGACCTACGGCAAATTCCGGAATTGTCGTAGAACTAAGATTAGATGATTTTAAATCATTTGATAACTTCGGAGTTTTTTCTGCTTTGCAATACCAATCTTCAATAGAACAAAAAGCTTTTGCTTTAAATGGTGGCACACAGAAAGCACCTGCACAACGTATGGTGGACTTCACAAAAAATATCGTTTCCACAGATTTACCAAAAACATCATATACTCCAGGACTTGTTTCCGTTTCTTTAGCCGATGTTCTTCCTCCTCTCATTGTGGATGCCCTCCAAAAAGGATTTAAGGAATTTGACTCTTCCATGAAAGGGTATTTTACTAATGAAGCGATTTTGCATGCCCCAGAAACAAGAACGTCTTCACCAATTCAAATTCCGAGAAACCCTGACAGTTTAGAACATATCAACTTCAAAGGTTTGTATCCTTGTGGAGAGGGTGCAGGGTATGCGGGAGGTATTGTCTCTGCCGCCATCGATGGAATGAAGTGTGCAGAAGCAGCAATCACAGGCCAATTTACAAAGTGAAATGAAACAACTTTGGAAGTATCTACCTTCTTTATTATTATGGATGATTGTTTTTTACTATTTATCAGAAAGATCAATATTCCGTTACCACCATTTAGGTGCAGGTGTTGATATTGGACTTTTTGAAAATATTCTTTATAATATCATACACAATGGCAAAGCGTACACATCACTAGGGTTAGATGGAAATTTTCACCATTATTTTGCTGACCATATCAATTGGTTTGTTTATCCAATAAGTTTGATTTATTATTTATTTGATAACATCGAAAGTTTACTTATTTTCCAAGCATTTGTTCTTAGTTTACCCATAGTAATTCTGCCTACACTTGGAAAACTCAAGTCATATTACATAATTTACCCAACATTATATGCTTTATTTTTGCCAATTTATTGGATTCAAATTTTTGATTTCCATCCTGAAGTATTATGGATTCCACTTTTCTTTTTGTTTTATTATTTTTGGCAGAAACAATCCAGATATTGGATTTTGTTTTTTCTTTTGAGTTTGATGACTAAGGAAGAAACTAGCTTTGTTTGGATTGTATTTTCATTTCTAAATAGAAAAACTCATCCAAAAGAAAGCCTTTTCATTGTTATTATTTCAAGTTTGTACTTGATTCTATCGATTGGATTACTCTCGTATTTTTACAAGGAATCAAATTCGGTTTTACCTGCTCATTTAGAAAGATACAAAGATCCTTGGACAGCCATAAACAATTTTCATTTATTTCCTTATTTAATTTTATTTTTAACCATTCCATTTCTTTTTTTACCGTTTCGAAATTCATTGGTCTTATGTTTATTACCTTACTTTTTTTATTCCTTATTTTCCCTTTACGAAGTAAACAAAACACCATTTACACACCATAGTTTTATCGCGATCCCAATCCTAATTTTGAGTTATATTGAAGTAGTGGAAAAACAATTTTCGAATCAAAAAAAACTGATTTATTCTTTGTCTCTTCTTATCTCGATACTATGTTTTCTCAATTTCGGACCAATATCCAAATCATATTCTTACCGCAAAGAATATTTGAATCGAAGTATTACTAATAATGATTATTTAATCCTAAAAGAATTATTGCCGAACCAATCAATAGTTTCCAATATCCCACAATACCTTTCGAATCGAAACAAGATACAGTTGCATTTGCCCAATCAAAAATTTACATCTGATTATTACATCTATTACCAATGGAAAGAAGGAAACACACTCCCTACTCCACCCGAAGGATATGAATTCCAAAAACTCATACAAAACAATATTCACATTTTCAAACGAAAGAAAATTGATTGATTCCTTTCAAACATCCACTAAAGTAAGATTCCGAAAATGAAACGCTTTATTTCCATTTTACCTTTATTCTTTTTCTTACAATGTTCTGTAGACTTACGCCAAATTCCTCCGCCTTCAAAAAATGGAAATGTAACAAGAACAAAAACTAACATACCTATTGTGATCGGTAAGTTTGAAATCCTTTCGGCAGACAGAGGTGTGTACACTGATTCATGGCGAATCGCATGGAAGGGACATTTACAATCTGCTGGAATTTTCCCGAATGTAACTTATGAATTAGATCCAAACGATACAAAAGATTCTTATACAATCGATGTGGAAATGAAAACAAACTTCTCTGACAAATACAATTGGTGGTATACTTGGCCCGCGATTTATCCGTTAATTGTTATCTGGCCAATCCAATATCGATTCGGGGAATATACAGTAGAGTTTAAATACAAACTCTATCTCAATAAAAATTTACAGAAAGAGGAAACAATCGTCAAAAAAGGAATTACAAACGAATTCTTTTACGGATTTTTTAAAGTCCGCAATTTTCAAAGAATGATCGAAGAAACTAATTTAGAAGCGGTGAATGAATGTTTAAAAAACTTAGAAGCATCATTGTAATCATTCTACTTCTATCTCAAATTGGTTGTGTGAGTATTCCTTTTCAGCCTGCCAACCACACGGAAGAATGTATGGCTTATTATTACCAAACAAAACGTCAAGTGACTGAGGTATTTGATGAAAACGTGTTAACGATAAGTCTCGTTGTTACCTTATCCTTACTCAACTCTGCAATCTCTTTCGTATTTTTAGCTCCAATACTTTCTATTCCATACATCCATTATAAAAATAAGGAAAAATCTGATGAAATTCTGAATCAATGGAAATCTGAAAAGTGTGGAATGAATTCTAAAAAAGACAGTGAAAGAACAACCAACGATCGGTCTTTAATTATTTAGGAACTTCATTGTGTCACCCAGTAATAAACCAATCTGAAGTCGTAATTGGATTAAATCATATCGATTTTGAATTTCATTTCGCATAACATCTCTAAGTCGTCTATCAACAGTTTGTAATTCGATAATGGAAGCAGACCCAGTCTTGTATGCTTTTTCCATAATTTGATAATTCTCTTCTGCAATTTTTTTACTTTCCCGAGAAATATCATATAATTCAATTAAGTTGTTATGTTGTTGGATCAATTCATACAAATACAATCCTGTGTTTTCTCGTAAAAATTGAGACTGAGATTTAGCGAGTTTAACTTCAATTTTAGATTTATCAAATTCATTTTTATCTAACCAACGATTAAAAAGAGGGAAACGAAAACCAAAATTTCCACCCACGTTCAAATCTGAATCTGATGATCTTGCATAAATACTATAATCATTACGAGAGTAATCATAAACTTGCATTGGATTTGTCCAAGTGCCACTAAGTCCAGAATAAGATTCTTTAGTATTCTGATTGTAAATATTTACGAAAAAATCAGGAACCCAAAGTTCATTAAATCTAACTTGTTTTTGTATTTCTAAAATTTTAACCTGATTGACTGTTAATATTAAATCAAAGTTTACTTCAGAAAGATTTTTTTCGTATTCTAATAAGGTTTCATCCAAAGGTAAAATCTTATATTCCCTTTCAGGGATCTGTTTTAATGTTACATCTTTTAATAAAAACTTCCTTCTAAATATTGATTGGCTTTTTTGTTGATCAAGTTTTGATTTGATCACATTGTATTTATAAAAGAAATAATCTACTTTCGAGTTTTGAGTTACTAAATATGACTCTATACCTTGTTTGTATAGTTTCTGAACCGTTTGGAATTGTTTATCAGCGTCAGCTTCATTGGAAAAATCATAATCATAAAATGCCAACAGTTTCAAAGTTTCCGCATATTGAAAGGCTTGGTCAAATAATTCTTTTTGGTACAATGCTCTATATTCAAGGAGTAATCTTTCATACTCCAACTCAAGGATCATATTCGTAAGAACAGTATTACCTTGTTCCATGAAATTCCAATTTAAGTTAAGGTTTGTACTCCAACCTTTTCTGTTGTATCCGTCACCACGAAGGGATTCAAAAAATGGAGAATGTTCCAAATTCACGGAAGGCAAATACCGTAAATTTTTTGTATCTATATCTACTTTTTTACGTTGGATTTCCATTTCCTTGAGTTTTAATTCATACGATTTTTCTCCAACTAACTTAGGTAAGTCATAAAAACTCACTACCTCCGCAAAGAGTAGTGAATCTGACATAATAAATATTAAGAGTAAAATATGAAATGGTCTAAAATGGATCACTAATTGAATTATCGGATTGCTTCTTGTTTGGAATGAAGTAATTGGTAGATTCCACCCCGAGAAAGTAACTCTCTATGGTTCCCCTTCGAATCCAATTTCCCTCGTTCGAGGACAAAAATTTGATCATAATGGCGGATTGTATCTAATCTGTGGGCCACCGTGACAATCGTAGCATTTGCAAAAACAGAACTGATATGTGACAAAATACGGAGTTCCGTTTCTTTGTCTAAAGATGCAGTGGGTTCGTCGAGGAGTAATAAATTAGGTCTTTGTAAAAATAATCTCGCAAGAGATATTCTCTGTTTTTGACCACCTGAGAATAAAAAACCACGGTCAGAAAATTCGGTATCATATCCCAGAGGTAACTTCACTATATCATCGTGGATACAGGCAAGTTTTGATGCTTCCACTACTTCACTCAATGTGGCTTCAGGTTTTGTAATAGATATGTTTTCACGAACCGTACCTGATATAAAAGGATTCTCTTGGAAACAAACTCCAATTTTGGTTCGTAAACTAGGTAACCAAATTTCGTTGAGAGGGATATCATCTATTAAAATTTCACCTTGTGATGGATTATACAATCCTAACAAAAGTTTTATGATAGTTGATTTTCCACTTCCACTTCGCCCAACAAAAGCAACTTTTTTCCCAGCTTGTATTTTGAGTGATAAATTTCGTATACCAGATTCTGGTTTTTGACTATCGTAAGCAAAATTCAGATTTCTTAATTCGATATTCCCTTTAACTTCGGGTAAATCTACTTTGAATAAGTTGTCCTTATCGGATATTTCACTATCCAAAGATTCAAAACTTCGCAAACGATTCCATGCAACGTTGGCTTTTTGGAATTTCAAAAAATCTTCATACAAGGAAATTAAGGGAGTTCTAATATATGTAATTAGACCAACAATTGCATATAAAGTTCCTAATGTTAACTGATCATTTAATATCAATAAACTTCCAACTAATAGTGTTACTACAATTGTGATTTGTTTAAAAAATTCTGTGTTGGTAGAAAGCAAGTTTGCATAAAATTGTTTTTTACCTTCCGAATTCAATTGCGAAGTTAATCTCTTTTCAAAATCCCAACGATGTGAATATGTAGCCCCTAAATTTTTAATCGTTTCAAAACCATGTATTGATTCGATAAAATAACTTAACGTTTCTGCACGTTTTAAAGTTTCTTTTTTTGTCTCTTCTATAATTTTTGGAGATAAGAAACGTAAAACTAATAGTTCAGGAACAATGAATAATAAAATAATGAGCAATAGAATCGGAGATAAAAATAAAAATAAAATAAATACCAAAGAACTAAATAACAAATCAAAGATTTTCATTGCTCCTTGGTCTGAAAAAAACAAAATAACTGATTCAATTTCCTCCCAACGATTTAAGATCTCACCTTTTCGATTCCTTTCAAAAAAAGAAATTGGCAGTGAGATTAATTTCACCAAAAACCGTATTGCAATTGTTTGGTTAACACGGTTACTAGTAAAAAAAATGACATTGGATCTAAAATAACCCAAAAACGATTGTGCCAAACTCAATATAACGACTGAAACAATCACTGGTAGAAAAAAATCACGACTTTCTTGTAACAATACAGCATCGATTAAATACAAATTAACCAGTGGAATAAATACTTCTAATCCCTTTAAAACAAAACTCGCAAGAATCCCAGCTTTTAAATATTGAATTGCCGGTAAAAAATATTCACTGATACCTGCAAAAAATCTGCTTTTCCATTCCCACCTATGATTGGGTATCTGTTTTGGTACAAAGTAAATGACTATGCCTGAGGATTTTTTTTCCCATTCTTCCCGATGGAGTTCTACTTCACCTATTTCAGGATCAAGAATCGTTACATATTTTTTTCCAATTTGTTTAACAATGACATACTTTGAATTTTCTAAAAATATAATTGAAGGATTGGCATTGATTTCAGTTTCATGTTCTCGCCAGTTTATGAAATAACAATCTCCCTTTTCTTCACCAAAACATTGTTTCCAATGAAATGGTAAAATATCGGGATCAAAATCGGGAAACAATGGATCAGAGTCGTAATCTGCGAATGAATAACCCCAATATTTCAGAATCATTTTTCGACATACATCGCCAGATTGTGATTTTCCGTCTTGGAATAAAAATGGAAACGAAATTTGATTTCGAATTGGTGGTGAAAACTTCAACTTTGGTAAAAAATGAAATTTATCTTCTTCGTAAACATTCGTTAGTTCATATTCATCATCATTTGTCTTTTCACCTAAATTTAATTTCCTTTCACTCATTATTGAGCGAATCGTGATCAATAAACTTTCAGATTTTTTAAAAAGTTGTTCCGCACTTTTTGAAGAAAGTTCGTAAACAAAACTATCTTCCACAGCGGTAACAGTTGCATTTCTTACTTTTTTTTCTAATACTCCCATTTCACCAAGAACGGAACCGGCTTCAACATAGGAAAAATAATCTTTTTGCCAAGTTGATTTTGTAACTTTAAACTTTCCTGATTTTATAAAAAACAAGGATGAACTTTTAGTACCTTCCTTAATTAAAATTTGTCCTGAATTTACTTTTCTTTTGGTGAGTAGTTTCGAAAGTTCTTGGATTTCTGAATTAGAAAGTTTACGAAAATATGGATGGATTCTGAGTTCATCTCTTAATTGTACATTTTCTCTATATTCTTCCCAAAGTTTTTTTCTTTTTATATCAGATTGGATAAATTTTGAAAATGTTACAGTTGGTAATGTAAGAACCTTTGAATTTTCTTCAACGTAGTATAAATTTTTATTTAAAGAGTCTGTACTATATTCTGGTATTCCATATAAAGATTCTTCTTTAAGAGTTTTTATCAATAATTCAGTTTGATTGATCTTTAATTTGATCTGAATCCTTCCGGTTTCCAATATCAAAATTGGTGTCGGATCAGTTTCACTTGCACCAAATTTATCTCCTGCAACGAGCGATCTAAATTCAAATAAAGAAATTATTTTCTTTTGATCAGAAGAAGATAATTGTGATAAAAAAATATCTTCTTTGATTAAATCAAAAATATCTGCAAACTTACGTTTCAAATCTAATTCCTTGGATCAGCATATCTGAATAAAATTTGGTAAATATTCTTCCTATCGATGACAATATCCGCGATTACTTTTAATCCGGGAAAAAGTTGGAATTGTTTTCCATCTTGATTAAGATCTTGTGTACCCAAGATTAGAATAACAGAAAATGAATCCTTATCTTTTGTATTCGGTATGATTTGAGAAACAGTTCCTTCTACAACACCAAAATCATTTTGATGAAATGCCTTTACTTTTATGACAGCGGATAATCCAATTTTCACAGCTCCAATGTCTTTATTATTCACTTCAACAATCGCTTCTAATGGTTGCCCTTTTTCCATTAGAGATGCAACTGTTTGCCCTCGGATGATATTTTGGCCGACGTTATTCACTGCCAATTCTCCAATGACTCCAGAAAATGGCATTCGAATCACAGCATTGGCAACGCGTTCCTTTTTTAATTTTGTATCACCACGTAAACTTGCAATAATGTTCTCTTCTCGTTGGATTTCATCTTTAAGATTTCCAAACTCTTCATTAAATTCTAATAAACTTTGATCATATATGAATTTAGCTCCCACACCATTTTGAAAATCCATATAAGCTTTTTTCAAACTAACAAACTTACTTAATACTCCTCCCGATAAAGAGGAACCTGAATTGTTTTCCAAGTTATAGGAAAGATTTTTTAAAATTTTCTCTGCTTCTCTTTTATTTCGAATGAGTCTTTGTAATTTTTTTTCCTCATACTCTAAGTTGTTTGTATCTTTTGATAATTCAATTTGTTGTTCGGAGAATTCCAATTCCATAATAGGATCTCCTTTTTTCAAAAAATCACCAGATTTAACATATAAGTTTGTTAATGTGCCAGTTTCTAATGCTTCAACAACATGGTAATTTCCTTTGGGACGTATCATTCCATTTGCTTGGACAACAACATCTACACGACCAATCACCAAAAACAAAACAAAACAGAAGAAAAAAAATGCGATTAGATAAATACCCTTCTTCTCCCAATTAGGTGCAGGATGTTTGAGTAGTTCATCATAATATGATGCTGAATGTCTTGATTCCCAGTTCGAATCGGTTTCTCTTATGTTTTTAAATTTTTTAAACATGACTTTCCTCTTCGGTTAAGGTAGGAAACAAATGATAGTAATAACCTTTTGTTTGGATGAGTTCAGCATGTGTTCCCATTTCAACAATTCGTCCTTCTTCTAAAACGATGATTTTATCAGCGCTTACTGTACTGTGTAATCTGTGTGAAATTTGAATGACAGTTCGATCCAAAAATACAGTTTCCCACTGTGATTGTATATGAGCTTCCGTTTCCGAATCTAATGCAGATGTAGGTTCATCTAAAAATAAAATACTAGGGTTTGTGACGAGTGCTCTTGCGATTGCGAGTCTTTGTTTTTGACCACCAGACAATCCAACTCCAGATTCACCAATTTTCGTTTCATATTGCATCGGAAAACGTTCCACAAATTGATCTACTGATGCCAATTTAGCACCGGCTAATATTGATTCCATGGGAAGAGATGGATTTTTTTTAGATAAGTTTTCAGTGATTGTTCCAGAAAATAAAATGGGATGTTGTTCTACTGCCCCAAATTGAATTCTTACTTCTTCAGGATCAAGTGTTGATAGGTCAAAAGAATCCACAAAAACTTTTCCTTTAGAAGGAGTAAGAGTTCCCATAAGAATTCGCATGAGTGTCGATTTTCCACATCCACTACGCCCAACAATGGCGATTTTTTCACCTGCTTCAATTTCTAAATTAATATCTTTTAAAATTTCAGGGGAACCTTCCGAATAACGAAAACTAATATTATCTAATTTAATTTTTCCAGTAAGCCTAGGAAGTTCACCAAACGGCCGTAAACTAACTATTTCACCTGGTAAAGAATATATTTCTGTAAGTCTCATACGAGATTCTCTGAGTTCACTCAAATCTTCATACAAGTGGCACAATCGAACGATTGGCTCCATAAGCAGCGAGTATAAAATTAAAAAACCTAAAAAACTACCCAATGTCAGTGTTTCGTTTAATACCTTACTAACTCCAAAACTAACAACCGCTATAAAACCTATTTGTTCAAAAAACTTACTGATTAACTCTAATATATGAACTCTTTTTCCAACACGTAAGTTTGTTAAGATTGTCCTTGCAATTTCATTCAATCCTTTCGCGAGATATCGACTTTCTATGGAGGAAGCTTTAATCAATTGTATTCCGGAAAATAACGAGAGAAAAAAGGATGTTGTCTTTTTTTTGGATTCAAAACTATGTTTTTGTAATTTTTTAATTTTGGTACTGGATCGAACCACAACAATCGCATAAATAATTAAGAAAAATAATCCAACAAATGACAATCCTCCATCTAACCGAAATAATATGATTAGATAAATCGGCAATGTGATCAGATCTAAAATTAAAAACAATCCAGATCGTTGTGTGATTTCTAATATTCTTTGGTTTTCCTTCAACCTTTGCGTAAAATCTCCAGTTTCAAATCTGCGAAACTCTGGTAATGTTAAGTTTAGAATGTGTTGGAAAAATCTGACGAAATAATTGTATTCCAAGTTTTGCATAAGACCAATCGAAATCAAATTTCGAAAGAGAGAAAACATCGTTTGGAATGACACAGAAAGGATAACTCCGAATACTATAGTAAACAAAAAATTTCGATCAGAAAAAACCAAAACATGGTCTACGATCTCACGTATTAAGTAAGGTAAGGACAATGAAAGGATAGCAGAGAAAAATGTTGCAACCATCACCCAACGAATTTCTTTTTGTTTGGGACTAAACAACATCCTTAGTTCTTTAAAAAAACTAATTAAACTAACTTCTTGAGATAAACTATTCGGTGCTAAAGAAAATTGTAAGATCACTCCATCCCACAATTTCAAAAATTGAGAAATAGATATTTCATAAACACCTCTGATCGGATGAGAAATCAAAACAGCATCCAATTCTAAATCAACCAAATACAATAAACAAGGAATGTTTTCCTCATCCGTAATGAAGACTGGATTTTCTAATGTTGGCAATTCTTGAAATGATATTTGGAGTTGTTTAGTCAAAAAACCAAGTTTCTCTAATTCGATCGCAAGTTCAAATATACCTGGAATACTATTCCGATTCAGTTCATTTTTAATTCTTATTTTCCAATTGGAAGGAAGTGGTTTGTCAAATACACGTAAAGCAAGTTCAGAACTCACTAGTCCAACAAGACTCATTTGATCTGTTGTGACTTGTTCTATGAGTATCGATTTTGTTGGTTTTTTGAATTCAAAACGTTTTGAAATAAAAGGGCGAATTGAATTTTCTTCTTTTTCTTTTGATTTATAAGTTGAATATCGTAAAAGCCGAGATTGAACAATCTCTTCAAGTTTGTTTCCTTTTTCTGCTCCTATTACTTTTCTAAATACATTTCCAGGAATTTGATAAAGCTCGGAATCTTCCGCTGTGATTGCGCTAGCTAAACGTTTTTGTTGTTTGAAAATTGCAATTTCGCCGAGGATGTCTCCTGACTTCATGATCGAAATAATTTTTCTTGGATTCTCCGTTCGAATCTGGATTTTACCAGAACGAACAATATAAGCCGATTCTCCTTCTTCACCTTCAACAAAAATGAATTCACCTTGAGGAACTTTGATGAGTTGAATCGATTTTAATATCGATTTGATTTCTTCTGGTGATAATTCATCAAAAAAACTTAATTTACGGACGTAATGGAATTTTTCCTGTTCCTCTTCGCGATGTTTTGCTTTTTCTGCAATTTCTGGATGTTTATCAACTAACTTTAAAAAACGAGATGTAGGTAATAACAAAACAATAGAAGGTTCTAATGCATAATAATCATGTTTTGAAGGAGTTTTGGTTAATGTGATCCTTTCGCCAATAGATTCTCCTTCCTCTACAAAGGCATACCTACCCAAGTGAAGGTCTTCTTTGTTTTGTTTCATTCCAAATTTGCCCGTGAGTACAAAATGAATGTTCTCTGGCATTTGGTTTGCTTTGATTAAAATTTGTCCAATACGAACAAATTTCACTTCTATATATGGTATGAGTGATTCTCTTTCTGAATCATCTAACTCAGCTAATAAATAATTGGATTTAAAAACAGAGCGGATTTTGTCGAGATTACGCCTAACTTCCGATAACATTTATTTTTCCGCTAACATCAGCATATGTGTTACTGGGAAATCATAAGGTATAAAATCAGAAAATTTTGTTGGGTTTGATTTGTTTGAAATAAAAAGTTTAATCTTTCCCTCATATCGATTTTTTATGAGCCACTCATTTCTATAATCCATGGAAAAATTGGAAATTTTGAATCCAATGGATTCTAAATATTGTTTCCAATCATCTAAACTCCAAAAACAAAAAGATTCGTGCATTTCACTTTCCCAGTTGTCAGTGTAATCTTTTTTGGAGATATATTCACAGATATCTTTGAGTTTCATACGGTGGTATTCTATACCATCGACGGAAACGGGGCTAGTCCTGAGTACATAACCTTCTTCTTTACGAAAGTCATGTTTGAATTGGAAAAAACGATCTTTGGTGGATAAAGAATCTAAGAATTCTTTCAAACTAGGAAAACTCTCAGGTCCTAATCCTTGGTTTGTTCCTGATTCCTCTTCCATCCAAACAAATACTTCTCTTTCCTTGTCTTTTGGTCCCACTACATCTCGGTTGATCCAAACCCCTCCCATCACAAGTTCCTCATACCGATTTTTGAGGAAGGCCAAAAGTTGAGAGCGACCTCCATAAGACTCGATTTCATGGGTCAGAGAAGAGGTATGAATTGTATTCATACTCAATGGCTGGTATACAAGTCCACTCACTGCATTCTTACGTAAAAAAAAGACATTAGGATTCACAAATTCACCATTGTCTTTTCTTTGTTCACAAATTTGATAAAGATGGCGTGCGATTTCTACTCCATAAAAATCCGATTCAAAATACTTCGGATCCTGGCAAACAAGTTTGATCCATGAACCAACGGCACAACCAATGTCTCCGATTCGACCAGGTTGTACGAATGGTTTTGTCTCTTGGAATTTGAGTTCGGCGATTTCATCCATCTCACGGACATAGGTATTATAATCTCTTGATTCTGTTAGGTCCCCATCATCACCAATGAGAGTGTCAGAAAATAACATATCCACTTTTTCAAAAAGTCCATAGTCTTTCCATAACCTAAGGCAAGCTGGGTCTAAATTTTTAAAATCGTCATTTGTTTGGTTTGGTTGAATTTTGTTTGTTTGTCCTATTTGGAATTCGGAGTTGGATTGCTGTGAATTTTGTAATGACTTGTTTCGTTTGGAAACAATACTTTCCAACTCCTCCCAAGGGAGTTTTGCATAAAAAGCAAGTTTGGGTCCCGGAACTTTTTCCACAGGAAGGACTTTGAATCCAAGTTCCAAATACAAATTTGCAACAGGTGTAGAACAAAGAACAATTGTATTATCCTTTGTTAACTTCAGTTTAAGTTCTGTTTCCACTTCTATTTTTTTCAAAATATACGAAGCAAAGTTAGGTGACTGGCCAATATCATCGATGGGGATCACAAAACTAGGAATGGAAAGTTCCCTAGAAAAATCCTGAATCATCATTGCCCTTTGGTAAAGGGAAAGTGGATTACGTCTTGTGTTGTTATGATTGGCTGATGTAACAGCAAAGATGATGGCAGTTGGGTGTTTGGAAACCAATAATCGATTTCCAAACACATCCAAGGCTTCCGAGAGTCCATTTTTTACCAATTGGAGTAAATACTCTTTTTGGTACCTGGTGAGGAGATGGTGACGCCCCGGAAGTAGTAAGTACATTTTGTACTATGCTTTTGGGTTTTCTAGAACAATCGCGATTCCTTGTCCTCCACCGATACAAAGGGAAGCAACACCATACTTCACTCCACGTCTCTGCATCTCAAGTGCCAAAGTCAATGTAACACGGTTACCAGAAGCTCCGAGTGGATGTCCAATCGCAACAGCACCACCATTGACATTTGTGATCTTTGGATCAAGACCTAGTTCTTTTTGAACCGCTAAGTACTGTGCTGCGAACGCTTCGTTCACTTCCACAAGACCAATGTCTTTCAAACTAAGGCCTGCTTTTTGTAAAGCGGCAGGGATCGCAATCGCAGGACCAATTCCCATCTTGGCAGGATCACAACCAGCATGACCCCAAGATTTTACAATAGCTAGTGGTTCTTTTCCCAGTTTTTTTGCTTGGGATGCAGAAGCAACGATGAGTGCAGAAGCACCATCATTGATCCCTGATGCATTTCCAGCAGTAACTGTTCCATCTTTTTTGAAAGCTGGTTTTAAAGTGGCAAGTTTTGCTCCACCCGCTTTTCCTTTGATGAATTCATCTTTTTCAAATACAATTGGAGTTTTACCACCAATCGTAATCGGGTGGATCTCTTCTTTTAAAATACCTTTGTTAGTTGCATCTTCTGCTCTTTCTTGTGAAGTCGCTGCCCACGCGTCTTGTTCTTCTCTGGAAATTTTGTATTGTTCAGAAAGGTTTTCTGCAGTCATTCCCATAGGAAGTTCTACATAAATGTCTGTTAAACCTTGTGCAAGAGAATCTTCAAATTCTGAGTTACCGTATCTCACTCCAAATCTTGCGTTACGTACGACGTAAGGTGCATTACTCATAGATTCTACTCCACCTGCAAGAACGGTATGTGCTTCACCTAACATAATTTTTTTGGCAGCTTGGATCACCGCTTCCATTCCTGAACCACAAAGTCTATTAAGTGTTAATGCAGGACTTGCAATGGGAACTCCTGATTTAAGCCCAATGTGACGGGCTAAATAAATTCCATCTTTTCCTGTTGGGATAACATTTCCAAAAATACTTTCTTCAATTAAAGAAGGATCAATTCCAGTTTTTTGGAGTGCTGCTTTTGATACTTCGACCCCAAGGTCTACGGCACTCATGTCTTTGAGTGTTCCGCCAAAACTACCGAATGCGGATCTAAGTCCGCCCAATATGTAAACTTGTTCCATAGATACCAGGAATGGGCAAAATTGGTCCCCTGTCAGCTAAGAATTGAAATTTCACTTGAAAGAGTATGCCACTTAAATAGACTTCCTGCATGAATCGAGAACCAATGTTCGGCCTAGATACAGGTTTTATTTCCAAACAAACCGCAGGCCTCATTCGAGGGATCCTCCAAAAACGGTATTCCATTGGGGGTAGTTCTATCCCTTTATTTTCTTCCCCTTCCCCTTTGTATCCTGGTTTGGAACTCATTTCTGACAAAGGGCAAAATCCACTCAAAACACAATTGGTAGTGGGGAGCATTCGTATGGGTTATGGACACCATCGGATGGCACTGTCTGTGTATTCCCATTCTTTGCAAAAAAAAATCCCTACGTATCTACATGATTTACTCGCGATCACATCTCCAGAATCCAAAGCGATTGCAGATATCGATTCTGGTTATAGTTTTTTTTCACGGATGAGTTCTGAAATTGGTGGTCCAGTGGAATGGATTTGGGGACAACTTATGTCACAAGGAAATCTCACTTCCCTTGAACTTTCTTGCCAATTGGCTGATTTATATAAAGGTCTCATGAATGGAATTCCAAAAGAAAGTCCTATCATCACCACATATCCGTTAAATGGTCAAATATCAGTTGCTTCTGGTTTTCAAAAAACCATCCATTTAATTTGTGATAACTACCCGCAGTATTATTTACTTGTTCCTGGTGCTTTGAATTTAGTCCAATCTCCGTCTGCATACACAAAGTTTATGGAGATGGGAGTTCCGAAAGATAACATTGCTGTCGCTGGGCATTGGGTATCAGAAGACATTGTAACAAATGCAGTTACCGATTCTGAAAACCGTGTGAGAAGGATTGATGCCAAAAAAGTTCGAAGGTTCTTAATCCCCATTGGCGGAGCTGGGGCACAAAAAGGATATATCTTGGATCTCATTCGATTAACGAAGTCCTATCTCACAAACAGAAAAGCTGTTTATTGGATAAACACTGGTGATCATGTGAAAGTCCTAAAAGCAATTGAAGAGTATTTAATCTTCCAAAAAATTCCTTATCTTTCCATTGATTCTTGGGAAGATCTTCTAACTTTCATTACACGGCATCCTCTAAGGTCTGACGATAATGAAAACAATCCACCGGTAGTTTTGTTTCATTTTCCATCTCATACAGAAGCGTTTTCAGCAACTGACAAACTCATTCGTATTGCAGATGTCCTTGTGACAAAACCTTCCGAGTTGGCTTTTTTTCCGATACCAAAACTTTTCATCCGAAGGGTAGGAGACCATGAGGCCGCATCAGTTGTTCGTTCATTGGAGTTGGGAGAAGGAACGGTAGAATGTCGTGAAGTACTCCATGCTAAAGAACTAGTTCAAATTTTTACTGAGTCAGATGATTTATTACTCAGAATGAACGAGTCGATCATTAAGAATACAATCGAAGGGATTTATAACGGTAGTAAAACGGCCGTCGAAATGGCGACCGCGACGTAAATGTCTAAGTAGAGAATTTTTTTTCTAGTTCTTGTTTGGTGGAATCCCAGACACTAGCAATTTTTTTCCCTTCCGTGATTGAAGAATCGATTTCGCCAGCTTTTGCCAATGATTCCGCTTTGATGACAACTTCAGAAAGTGCTGCCAAACCAAAATTGGCGGCCACACCTTTGATTTGGTGGAGCTCCGATTGTAGGTCTTTTGGATCCTTTGTTTGCATCAAACGCTCCAAATTTTCCACTCGAGTCGCCATGTTTTCTAAAAGCGAGTTGATCATTTCCTTAAGCCATGCCTGATCCTCAGGATCATTCATATCTACAAGTGATTCTATACGCGACCAATCTATTAACAAGTTCACACCACCCATCCAAAAGATAACAGACGTAGAAATGCGTGTAAATTACATTTTAAAAAATCATTTGCAGGTCTTTCCAATTGGTTTTTTTTGTATTTCAATATGAAAATACACCCCACAGCCATCATCGATCCAAAAGCGGAATTACACGAATCCGTTGAAGTAGGTCCATTTTGTATCATTGAAAAGGATGTCAAAATTGGAGAGGGAACTGTCATCGAATCCCACGCAAAAATCCTTTCAGGGACCCGAATTGGTAAATTCAATAAAATTTCCTCTGGTGGCAGTTTCGGCGGATTACCTCAAGATTTGGCTTTCAAACCAGAAACCAAAACCTATTTGGAAATTGGGGACCACAATCATTTTAGAGAAAATGTTATTTTCCACAGGGGAACGGTAGAAGGCAAAGCAACTGTCATCGGAAATCATAATTATTTAATGGGGAATGTACATATTGCCCATGATGTGATTGTAGGTGACCATAATATAATGGTTCAAAATACTATGTTAGCTGGTCATGTTGTGATTGGAGACAAAGTATTTATTTCTGGATCCGTCGGAGTTCACCAATTTGTAAAAGTTGCTGATTATGCTATGTTAGCAGGACTCACAAAGGTAGTTAAAGATGTTCCACCGTATGCAACCGTTGATGGTCACCCAGCCCTCGTTGTCAGTTTGAATGTTGTTGGAATGAAACGTGCTGGAATTTCCGCTGACGTTCGTTTGGCGATCAAAAGAGTATACAAAATCATATACCATAGTGGTCTTAATACAAAACAAGCATTAGTTGAACTCAAAAAAGACCCAAATCCTGCTCCTGAAGTACAAAAAATCATTCAATTTTTTGAATCAAGCAAACGAGGTGTTGTGGACCACAGATTTGTATCTGGTGGATCAGACGAAGAATGAGAGTCCTCGTTACCGGGGGAGCCGGTTATATTGGAAGTCATATTGTCCTGGAACTGATGGAACTAGGACATGAAATCATCATTGTCGATGACATGGAAAAAGGAAACGAAGCCAATTTGTTTCCTGGAAATGAATTTATAAAAGGAGAAATCCAAGATCCAAAAATTCTAAAACAAGCATTTTCCAAAAAAATAGATGCCGTATTTCATTTTGCCGCTTGGAAAGCTGCAGGTGAATCTATGACAGATCCACTGAAATACACAATGAACAATTTGAATGGAACCTTTACTTTGTTAAATGCCATGATCGAGTACGGTTGCCAGTATATTGTATTTTCATCATCAGCTGCCGTATACGGTGCACCAAAATATTTGCCGATTGACGAAAACCATCCTTTACAACCAGAGAATTATTATGGTTATACCAAACTCTGTATTGAAGAAAATTTAGAGTGGTTTGACAAACTTAAAAATTTAAAGTCTGCACGACTTCGTTACTTCAATGCTGCTGGTTATGACCCAAAAGGAAGAATCAAAGGGATCGAAAAAACCCCAGCAAATTTACTTCCAATCATTATGGAAGCAGCATCTGGCATTCGAAAAGGTTTCGAAATTTATGGAAATGATTATGAAACAGAAGATGGTACTTGTGTTCGTGATTACATTCATGTAAGTGATTTAGCCAAAGCACATGTTTTAGCATTAGATTACATTATGTCGAATCATCAAAGTTTGACGGTAAATTTAGGATCAGAATCTGGTTATTCGGTAAAAGAAATGGCTGATCTTTCAGAAAAGATAGTTGGAAAACAAATTCCTCACAAAACAGGGCCAAGGCGACTTGGTGACCCAGCTAAATTACTTGCTTCCTCAAAAAAAGCTAGAGAACTTCTTAATTGGAAGCCGATGTATAGTGATGCAGAAACCTTACTTGCGAGTATGTGGAATTTATACAAAAACTTATAAATTCATTGCCCCAATTTTTTCGCAATCCGGGTTGATTGACTTTACATAGTCTAAGGCCCGGTCGCCTAACACTTCAGCTCCCATAAAACTTCCATCCAATTTGATCTCACCTGCTTGGAACGATTTTATCCATTCTTTGGTGAGTTGGTTGGAAATAGGTGCATAAGACCAGTGCCATTTTTCTTCTTGGTATCCTTTATTGTTTCGTGTCGATAGTGGGTTATAAGGTTGGCAAAATCCGTATTTGGACGCATTCTCTTTCAACCAATCGTATAATATTTTTCCTTTTCCATTTCCTTCAAAATAAGCATTGTCTAATGCATTTAAATCAAAATCAGTTCCCCAGTGGTGGCGTGATGTTCCTGGTGCACTTGAAAACTCTAAAATCAATTTTATGATTTCATCAGGAGACTTTCCTGTGATTGGAACACGCATGGCCTTTTTTCCTGAGTATTTCGAATCCCATATACCTTTTTGGTGTGTAAAATTTCGAAAACTAGATACCAAAAATATATGTTGTTTGTAAGACTTCGGTTTGGAATCTTCAAAATCATTGATCATTTGATGAAGGGCTTTTTTCACATCAGGTCGTAAATAATGATCTTTTGCATTTTCTTCTAATAAAACAGGAGCTAATGGACCTGGTGAATTAAATTTACCAGTTAAATAAGATAGTTTTGGAATACCCAAATATAAATCAGACTGAGTTTGTTTGAGAGGTTTCTCACCGCATACACAGAGTAATGAGAGCAAAAACAGAAAAAGATACTTCGTTCTGAACATAGTATGGTTCATATAAAAATGTTGGATTAATTCGCAAATAAAAATTTACCTTCACTAAATCGAATCCTTAATTCCGAAACTTCCTCAGGATCACCCAAAGGAATTGAAGCGGCATCTACTTTTGCTTCCTCCAAAAGTTCACGGTCTGCAACCAAATCAGCGATTTTAAACTCAGGCAAACCACTTTGTTTGACTCCCAATAGTTCGCCAGGACCTCGGATGGCTAAATCTTTTTCTGCCAAATAATACCCATCGTTAGAGGTTACAAGTGCTTCGAGCCTATCCCTACCTTCTTCACTAATAAAATCACCAGTCATTAAAATACAAAAACTTTCAATATCACTTCGACCTACTCTACCACGTAACTGGTGTAACTGGGAGATTCCAAAACGTTCTGCATGTTCCACTACTAGAATTGTTGCATTGGGTACATCTACACCCACTTCTACTACTGTAGTTGTTACTAAAATTTGGATTTCTCCAGATTTGAATTTTTCCATTACAAAATCTTTTTCTGCACTTTTCATTTTTCCATGTAATAAACCAATTTTGAGATCAGGAAAAACATTAGTTCGTAAGGTCTCATAAGCAACTGTACATGATTCTAAATCAACTTTCTCGGATTCTTCAACCAAAGGATAAACAATATAACATTGTCTACCTGAACTCACATACTTACGAATTGAATTATAAACGCCTGTTCTACGGTCTTCTTTATACCAACGGGTGTCAATTGGTTTGCGGCCTTTTGGTTTTGTTTTGATATTCACCAAATTTAAATCACCATACAAGGTAAGGCAAAGTGTTCTTGGGATGGGTGTAGCTGTCATAGCCAAAAGATCAGGATTTTTCCCTTTTGCACGTATCGTTTCTCTTTGGTCAACGCCAAACTTATGTTGTTCGTCAATAATAACTAAACCTAAATCAGAAAAAATCACATCATCTTGCAAGAGAGAATGTGTTCCTATGATAATATTGGATTCACCAGTTTTAATTCTACTTAACTTCTCTGCCCTAGATTTTTTATTTTCACCACCTAATAATAGCTCAATTCCTAGAAATGGCATATTTCCAAGAAATTTATAAATGGTCTGGTAGTGTTGTCTTGCTAGAATTTCTGTTGGGGCTAAAAAAACTACTTGGATGTGGTTGT
The DNA here is from genome assembly GCF_040833965.1 of Leptospira sp. WS39.C2. Classification (NCBI taxonomy): domain Bacteria; kingdom Pseudomonadati; phylum Spirochaetota; class Leptospiria; order Leptospirales; family Leptospiraceae; genus Leptospira; species Leptospira iowaensis. The sequence goes on along the minus strand of NZ_CP162142.1, from coordinate 349,414 downwards.
CTATATAATGAAGCCCAACAAGGAGTGCTGTGATGGTTTTGCCAGAACCTACATCTCCTTGTAATAAAAAAGCGGATGGAGAATCGGTATTTGTTTTAGAAAGGATTGTTGTGACCGCAGTTTTTTGGTCTTCAGTCAACTCGAAGGGTAAATTTTTCTCTAAATTGATTCGAGAATTAGAACTTGGTAAAGGCCATAATAATCGTTTAACCTTCTGTCTTTCTCTTTGTTTGTATAATAATAATCTTTGGAAATAATATAATTCTTCGTAAGAAAATCGTTTACGTGCAATTTGTACGGTTTCCATGGAATCGGGAAAATGGATTTTAGAAAATGCGTCATTACGACCCAGTAAATTACGTTTTTTGATGAATTTAGATGGAAGATTTTCTGTTATCTCTCCACTTTCTAAAACTTGGTGGATGAGTTTTCGTAATCCCTTGGAATCTAATCCTTCCTCTTTTAAAGCTTCCGTTGAAGGATACAAAGGGATAATCCTTCCCGCATGTATGGAATCATCTGGATCATCTGAATCTGTTAAAAATTCGTATTCGGGGTGTAGGATTTGGTATCCTTTGAAGTATTCCAATTTTCCAGAGACTACCACCTTTTTATCTATTGCAAAAAGTTTATGAAAAAAATTAACACCTCTAAAAAATACTAAATTGATCCTTTCATTGTTTAATGTCCGAAACCCAACGATTAATCTACTTTTTTTTCCATGTACTATGTAACTATCAACAATGTTTCCGAATAGTGTAACTATATCTCCTTGTTTTAAAATGATATCTTTCGTAAAATTACGATCTAAATACCGCCTTGGAAAATATGTTAACAAATCATAATAAGTAGAAACTCCATGTTCTAATAGAACAGTTTTCCGTTTAGGTCCAATACCTTTTAAGTTCGATAAACTTTGGGTCAGATCAAACATATTCGTTATATCTCGTCAGTAGCCTTTGGTGGACCAAAAGGACTTTCATTTTCTTGTTTGGAATTTTGATTATTTTTTTCTGAATCTAAAATGAGGTAACAATATTTACAGCCATAAATTTGTGCCTGTTTTTTACCTTCACTATTGGTATAGGTAGAAATGGCCGCATATAAATACTCATCTTTTCGCAGAACAGTCCCACAAACAGGACATAGGCGAAGTCTAGGTAAGTTAGGATCTTTTTCTTTGCCATAAAGTTTTCTTGGATCACCAATACGTAGGTTTTCTTCTTTTTTTAATCTTTCTTTTTCTTTTTGATTTAAACTTTGGTTATCTACAGCAGAAAGTGCGTATAAAAAAAAAGCAATTGTAAACAATACACCACAAACAGTAAAAAAGGTGACCATTCAATTTCCTCGAATGTAATCTTCAGAACTCACAGTAGAAATTGGATTTTGAGAAATGAGTTTTAATTGTTTTTCCGAACAATCCACCTCAATTAAAGTATGCCATTCGTCACCTTTTAGTTGGCAAAGATTAGATTGAACAACATCTTTTCCATCTAAAATAATTTCAGCAAAGTACCCACCTTCCTGGAACCCATGTAAGGAATCCACAGCACCGAAGTTAGACGGATTGATAAAAACTGTGTTTCTGGTTTTTTTAATCCCTTGGTCTTCGTGCACATGTCCTGACACAACAAGAGATGGAGATTCATCGTCTAGATAACGACGAATTCCTTGGCTTCCACATTTTCCAACACCAGGAATGGTATCAAAATATCCATAAGCAGGGTTATGAATCCAACAGATATCAGGGAGTTCTTCACGGAAAAAATCCTCTGGTTCACTATAGTTTTTCCCATTTTTAGTGTATTCATGAAACACAACCGTCAGTTTTTCTGGAATCCCAGAAGTCCAAATGGGTGCGCCGCCATAACCAGATACTTTGATATTTTGAAAATCGAAACTTTTCCTATGTACTTCGCGTTGGTATAACTCAGTGTATTGTAAATCTAAATCATAATTTCCCGGCAAACAGTAAACAGGTGATTTTGCATATTTTAGAATTAATTTTTCGATGATCTCATATTTTTCTTTCATCGTTTTAGCCGCTAACTTGTATAAGTCTCTATACTTATGAGATTTTTCTACAATTGCTGTGGAATATTTTTCTGGAAAACGAATGGCATGGGTTGTAAAATCAAAAGGAGTGGAATCATCCTTTCTTTCTGTTAATAAATAATATAACTCTTCTTGGACACCACAAAAATCAATGATTCGATCAAAGGAAAAAAATGCTTTGTAGATTATATCTCCTGAAAACAAATATAAATCTGCGGCAGTTGTTTGCAGAATTCTTTTTAAGCCATGAAGTCCGTCATGGATATCAGTGAGATAAATTATCTTCATTTATTCATTTTCCCATAATAACATCTGAATATCACGATCTTCTTCGATATAATCAATCTTCAAATATTCAGGTCCAAAAAAATCTACCAATGGTTTTAAAATTGTCGAAGACCTTACAAAAATATATAATTCATTATTATCTGCGACTAAGTATTGTATATCGATCTTGCCCGCTATTGCAGGAACTAAATTTAAAAAATAATTAAGATCAAATAACAATTCCCACTGTAAACCCGTTATGGATAATAAATGTGGAGCAGCATGAATAATGGATTCAAATACCTTTTTTTTATGAAAAGGATCTATTTTGCCAAACCACCTAACAAAATCAAATCTACGTTGTTTTGTATCCCAAACTCGGTAACCTACAATTTTTAATCTAGCTTTGTTATCTTTGACTAACACAGGTTTGAGTCTAACTCTGTATCTGATAGATTTGACGTGTAAAAACCGTGCTATCCAGAGCCATTCCATTCGGTAAGTACCTGTAAGAATCACTTCTCCTTTGGTAGAACCCACTTCTAGGCTTTCTAAATCTGGGTCCTCGGCGATAATTTCAGATTGTATGACTTTTTTTAAGCTACCGAGGAGCATGGTAACTTTATAATTACTCTTTGGGACCACTTTGGGTGGCAAAAAGAGATTGAGTGGGTTGAAACGGAGAAGATCCGTTAAAAGCATATTTTAATTTTATTTTCTATTGCCTTTTTGGAAAGCAGATTTAGAATACAGAACTCATGAAGATTGGAATCATAGGTGCTGGAAGTTTTGGCACTGCACTAGGTAGTATTTTGGCAGACAAGGGTTATGATGTCACCCTTTGGACGCGGAGTGAAGAACAGGCTCGTTCCATCAATCAAAACCATATGAATTCCAAACATATGCCCGATTTGGTCCTCCCTGATAAATTAAAGGCCAGCACGGACCTCATCCAAGTGGTAAAAGACAAAGAAATGATTGTCTCAGCCCCTCCAAGCCATGCCCTTTCGGGAATCCTGAAGGAAATCAAAGACCACATCCCTCACAAAGTACCAATTGTTTCTGCGTCCAAGGGAATCGAAAATGAAAGTTTACGCCTTGTTTCTGAGATCTTTGAATCGGAACTTCCAGGCCAATTCCATTCTCAACTTTCTTATTTATCAGGACCAAGTTTTGCAAAAGAAATGGTAAAACGTGTACCTACCATTGTTTCCATTGCTTCCAAAAACGAAGCCACCGCCAAACGAGTGCAAGAGATCTTTAGTTTTACCTACTTTCGTACGTATTGGACTCCGGATGTCGTAGGCGTAGAAGTAGGTGGAGCCTTAAAGAATGTGATTGCGATCGCTGCTGGTGTGGCAGACGGACTCGGATTTGGACAAAATACAAGAGCTGCTCTCATCACACGCGGGTTAAATGAAATTACACGAATGGGAATCAAAATGGGAGCCGACCCAATGACTTTCCTTGGACCATCGGGGATGGGTGATCTTGTCCTCACCTGTTGTGGTGAAGCGTCCAGAAATAGAACTGTTGGTTTTCGTTTAGGCAAAGGAGAGAAACTAAAAGAAATTTTAGCTTCCATGAACGAAGTCGCAGAAGGTGTCAAAACCACTCTTTCTACCAAAAATCTCTCGGATAAATTGGGAGTGGAGATGGCAATCACACAAGAAGTATACCGTATGTTATACGAAGACAAAGACCCAAAAGAAGTTGTAAAAGATCTAATGGGCCGTGATCTAAAACGAGAAGGTGTTTAAACTAATCTGATTAAGAGAAGGATATAAGTGATAATCTGTGTCATATAAAAGGTGAACCGAATGTTTACCGCTAACACAGAAGTAGAGAACAAATGAGTGAGGGATTGTAAAACCCTTGCTCCCAATATCACAAAACCTGCTTGGTTCACAAATCCATCTAATTTGCCCAAACTCATTGTTAGAAAAACAACTGCTACAAATAGAGGTAGGTTTTCTAAACTATTGACATGGGCACGATTCAAGCGCCAATTAAAATCACTTCCATGTTGGATTCCTGCAGGGAATTCATTTGATTTTTTTTTACCAAGTAACACCTGTACACTTCTATACGTTGTTAATGTAACTCCAAGACCCAAAGTCCAAAGAGTAAACAGAATCAAAGCCAAATAGATAGGTTCCACAATTTCTCCTTTGTGTTCACTTCAACTTTTAAAAGTGAATTGACACAGGCGAGAATTCTTACTGACTCCCGTTCATTTGTAAACTCATTTATCAAAAATTTTTACGAAGAAAAAGGTCATTTATTTTCCCAAGCAACATCCTTTATTTTTTTCCAAACAAGAAGCCAACTTTGGGTGAAAAAATGGTCAGGTGCCTCAGAAATTTCTATGACTCGCAATTGGTTTTGATTGGCAAAATTCGTTGTCAAATCCTTTGGAAACCATTTGTCCCTTGCTGGTAGGAAAATAGTCATATCTGTTCGTTTTTCAGTATCGATGTTTCCCACGCGAAAACCAGGTAAAAATAAATTCCGCAAAAAATAACAGAGTGAGTCCACTTGGATTCTTGAATTTTTGATAGGAAAGGAAAGGTGATCGATCTCACCCGTTGTAAGCCAAGTCGGAGTCGATAAAGTCTCTAATATCTGTTTGTTGGGAAATTCTCCATCTGGAATTTCTGGCATTAATAACAAACGACTAAATTCCTCAATGGAACCTGATTCGTATAAATATAGTAAACTTTTTACACTATCTAAAATGGGTGATAATAAAAACAATTTTTGAAAAGGAACTTGTTTGGCATAAAGTAATAATGCCGCTCCTCCCCCGCTATGTCCAATCCCAAAAATTGGTTTGTTTAAATGATTATGTTCTTTCAAATACTCATCTAACAAAGCAATTGCGGCGATTGGGTCATACGTTCCATTGGAACCACCATGAGAAGGTGGATTAAATCGAATTAATCTTAAACCATATTGAGAAAGTTCCGAATCTCGGATGCGAAAGGAACGTGCATTCCCACCAGTGCTTGGCCAAAGGATGAGAATTCCTTTGGCTTCTTTAGGAGGAACTCCTGACTCAATGATTTCTAAAGAATTCAAAGAATCCCCAATGAATACAAAACGATCAAAAATTACAAAGTAACAATGATGGGTTTTCCATTTTGTACAATGACAGTATGTTCACACTGAGCTACGTAACTAAGTTCACCTTGTCGATTCCCTGCTACAAGTGTCCAACCATCCGATTCTTCATAAGCAGTTTGGCTTCCCGTTGAGACAAAAGATTCAATGGCAAGGACAAGTCCTTGGTTAAGTTTGCGATGGTCTCTTTTATCTTCATAAACCAAAACTTGTGGTTCTTCGTGGAGTTTTTTTCCAGTTCCATGACCTGCTAAATTTTTGATTACAGTAAAACCATTTTCTTTGGCGGCAGTGTGAATTTCTCTACCTATATGTCGTAGGTAATTTCCAGTAAATGCTTGTTTTGTGGCACGCATCGTTCCTTCAATAGCGGTCTCACAAAGTTTTTCCAATGTGTGATTTGATTTACCAACTACGAAAGAAATCCCTGTATCTGCATAATAACCATCGAGTTTTGCAGACACATCCACATTTACCAAATCCCCTTCTTTTAAAATGGTTTCTTTTTTTGGAATCCCATGAGCAATTTCAAAATTGGTACTGATACAAGTATATCCAGGGAATTTATAATCAAACTTAGGAGCTGAAAATGCACCCGCTTTCTCAAACTCTTGTTTGGCTGCCATATCGAGTTCCAAGGTGGAAACACCTGGTTTTGCTAACAATTTTAAAAGTTCTCGAACTTTTGCGACAAATTTACCAGCTCTTAAAATCCCTTTTAAATCTTTTTCATTTTGAATCGACATTTATACAATTTCCCCACCACAACTAGATCCTGCTCCAGCTGTACATCCATAACAATGGTTTGCTACAACGATTTCGCGACCAAGAAAGGAGTGCAAATCGAAATCTTTGATGTGTTTTACTTCTTTTGATTTTAGTTCTAACATTTGGTTAAAATCACAATCGTAAATAGAGCCATCATATCCTACCGAAATTTGGTCAAGACACATAAGTCCATTCACAGTAGCAGGATTGTAAGCGTTCACCAAAGTTTCCATGTACATTTCAAATTTACCATTTCGCACAAGTGATCCTAAAAACCGATTGATGGGAAGGTTATTGATACAAAACAATTGGTTAAATACGATTCCATATTTTTTTAACAAACTGTCTTTGTATTCTTTTTCTAATTGAGACTGACCCGAACTCAAAAACAAACCGTTAGGGTTATAAACCAAATGGATGGGAAGTGTTGTACCATATCCTAAAGCATTTAACTTCTTTAAGGCGGTAATTGACTTTTGGTAAACACCTTTTCCTCTTTGGTTGTCTGTCACATTTTCTAATACAGATGGTAAAGAGGAAATGATTTCCACTTGGTTTTCTCGCAAAAACTCATACAACCATTCATAACCTGGTTCTTCCAGTATCGTTAGATTACACCTGTCAATGACTCGTTTGCCAAGACGTCTTGCTTCTGTGACTAAGTATTTGAAATGTGGATTCCCTTCGGGTGCACCACCAGTGATGTCAACAGTTTCCACCTCAGGAAGTTTCGAAATGAGGTTGATACAAAGTTCAGCTGTTTCTTTGTCCATCATCTCGGTCCTTATAGGAGAAGCATCCACATGGCAATGCCGACAAGCTTGGTTACACCACTTGCCAACATTGATTTGGAATACCTTAACCGAACGAGCTTTGATGGATTTTCCAACCGTTTTCAAAAACGGATTCCCACTATAATTTTGTAAGGTGGAATGTTGTTCGGTTATATTCATAACTTAAAACGAAAGTTCATCGATTTTATTTTGCATTTGAACACTGTGAACCAAGTTGATACCAGCTGCCATTGCTGCTGCTACGTGGACTGCTTCATTCATTTGTGCTTCATCAGCACCTTTTTGTAGTGAGGTGGTTGTATATGCATCAATACAATATGGGCATTTGAGAGCATGAGCCACTGCAAGAGCAATCAATGCTTTTTCTCTTTCGGTGAGAGCTCCTTCTGCCATCACTGCATTGTAATATCCAAAAAATTTATCAGCTAGGGCGGGATTCGTGCGGCCAATTTCTCCAAATTTTCCTAAGTCTTTTGCGTTATAATAATGATTTTCAGCCATGGATTTCCTCTTTAAGATGAAGTTTTTTTACATTCTGATTTCGTCAAGGGTAAGCCCATATTAGTGAAATCAAAAAGGGTTTATGTTCGATCAATATCTTAGACAAAGTTTCTAATTTTTAAGGATTGTTTTTCCATTCTTTTATTAGCTAAAAGAACGACTGAAGGCAATGATTGTAAGAATCTCCCAAATGATTTGGAAGGGTAAGGTGATGGCATCCCAAAGGAAGGCAAAAGGCAAAGCAGGGTACCATTTAACATTCGTTCCATACTTTTCTATGGAATCTATTTCAATATACCGATGCAATAGAAATCCATATTTTTTAGTATCTACTTGGTACATCTTTCCTACGTTTCCCTTTTCATCCACAAGGGCAACGACAAGAGAGTCTTCTGTAGGTTGTTTGGGAATGCGAATGGTCTTTCGAATTCTCATTTGGCAAGAATCACAACTTACCAATTGGAAGGTCTTTGAATCACGACTCTTTTCAATTGGAATCGATTCATAACAGGTTTTTCCCGTCTTTAATTCAATACAAATGCCAAAAGAGTTCTCATATTCAACATATTCTATTTCCTTAGGTATCCCTGTGTAATCATCTATTGATAATTTATACACAAAAGAGAATTCCTTGGATAAATACAGAGACCAAGAATAGTTGACTGACTTTGGTCGGAAATAGATGCCACCATAATGTAAGCTTTCCCCTTGGTTTACAATTTCTCTGATCTTTAATGTTTCTAATTCACTTTGTGGGTGTGGTGCAAACCATTTGCCAGAACTTCGATCCCAAGCATTGAGAGAAGGTTCTAAAGTTGTGCCTTCTTCGGTTTTCAATTCAGGAGATTCAAAGAGCAAATGATAATCAGGTTGGATGAGTTTAACGGAATCCAAATGATTGATTTTTGTAGGAACTACTTGTGATCTCTTTATGACTGCTTTTGTGGCACAATTCATAACAATCGTAACCACAAATACAATCAAGATTCGCATCATGTAATAAACTTTGGCCTACGTTTTTCTATGAGTGATAAAAATCCTTCCTGACCATCGGGAGATAAAATCACTTTCGTAAATAAATCTGCATCCAATTGGAATAAGGACTCCATCTGTGTTCTGTATGGTTCTCGTAACGCTGTTTTCATCCCACGGCTAGAATTGTAAGTGAGTTTGGATAAAGATTCAGCAAACTTCATCGCTTCTGGATACAAGTTTTCTGCACTAAACAATTCATCAACAAGGCCAATTTCTTTTGCCTCAGGACCTTTGATTTGTTTTCCTGTGAAAAGCAAATCACGAGCGGCTTTTACACCAACTAAGTCTTGTAATACGATTGTTGGAATGGAAGGAAAGTTGAGTCCCACAATTGCTTCCGAAAATCCAATCCGCCCTCCTTTGTCCACCATGTAACGGTAATCAGAAAAAAGAGCAAACACCGCACCAGCTGCCATACAATGACCATTGATCACTGCAATCGTTGGCACTGGAAAATGGAAATAGGTTTGTGCCGTTGTTAACAACTGTTCCACAGAACGTCTGACATCGACTTCCGTTTTTCCATACATAAGAGTGGGTTCAATCCCATTGGAAAAAAACTGAGTTTGAGCGGAGGTGAAAAGTAAAACACGCAAGTTTGGATTGTTTGCGTGTTTGTTTAGAATTTGTTGGAATAAAACAAAAGCTTCGAAATCAAATGTATTCTTTGCATTAGACTGCATCTTGATTTCCAAGATGCGGTCTCCATGAAAGATCTCTGCAAAAGGAGTCATATTAACTGTTTTTGTAGAGCTCCAAAATTCTGTCTTTGTATTTTTCTGTGATCACATGTCGTTTCATCTTCATGAGGTTCGTGAGTTCATCCCCTACTTCAAATGGTTTTGTGATGAGAGTCACATACTGCACTTGTTCGAAATTTTTAAATCCAGTTTTAACACTGTTAAAATTACGAACTTCCTTTTTGTAGAATTCTACAACCTTTGGATGGACAATGAGTTTCTCTGGACTTTTTTCAGAGATTCCATTTTCTTCCGCCCAAGGGATCAGAGCATCGAAGTCTGGTACGATGATGGCTCCAAGAACCTTTTGGTCTTGGCCTACAACCATCGACTGTTTGATGTAAGACGATTCATCGATTTTGTTTTCGATTGGTACTGGCTCAACGTTTTCACCACCAAGCAATACGATTGTATCCTTCGCACGACCAGTGAGAGTCAGGGTTTTTTTGAAATTGATCATCCCAATATCACCCGTATTCATCCAATTGTCCACGATGGTTTTTTTCGTAGTTTCAGGGTTTTTATAATACCCTTTCATTACCTGAGGTCCTTTTAAATGAACCACGCCTTTTACACCTAACTTTCCAAAAATGATATTCTTCTTATCGTCGATATGGCAAAGGACATTCCCTGCATCGTCACGGATTTGTACTTGGCTAAGTGGAACAATATCACCAACAGATCCCATAATTGGTCGATCAAATGTACGAGCAGAAATCACGGGTCCCGTCTCAGTCATTCCATATCCTTCAAGGACTGTAATCCCGATATCCATAAAGAATGCATCCACGTGTTTTTGAAGGGCTCCTCCACCGGAAAGAGTCGCACGTAAATGGCCACCAGTTGCTTGTCTAATTTTTGAAAGGACAACTCGATCCAGGGTAAAGGAATTAAATAAAACCCCAAGTCCTGCAATCACATAAAGTGGAATTTTGAATCCACTACCTTCTGGAATTAAAAACTGAGAGGCAAGTAACGACAGAACCGTAACAGTGAATGGTCCAGTTAACAATAATTTCACTAAGGATACTATTGAAAGTGTAAGTGAATGTAGTATATTTCTACCTTCATAATCCACTTCCCAACCTCTTAAAAATCGAATTGATGCATGGAAATGTTTTGAGAAAAAGTATGCAACCTTAAACAAAAATCGTCTTACTGGAGGCGTTTGTTTCGGGTCATTGATACGAGTGTAAATTCCATTATAGATACTTTCCCAAACCCTAGGTGCAGATGCCATAAAGGTAGGTCTTGCTTTTTGAATGTCGTTTCTAAGCTCAGTTACCTTTGTATAATAAGTAGACCCACCATTGATGATGGCGAAGTATTCCACAACTCGTTCAAAAATATGCCATACAGGTAAGATGGACAACATTCTATCATCTGGTGAAACTTTTGCTACCCTAGGAACAACATAATGCATCTGGTGTATCATGTTGGAATGCATGAGCATTACACCCTTAGGCATCCCAGTGGTTCCTGAAGTATAAATGAGAGTGTACAAATCGTCTGGTTTGATTCCAGCCATCCGTTTTTCCGCTTCACGTTTTCCTTTGGAGCGAAGTTCCCTTCCATTTTCCAATAATTCGTGAAAGTGTAAAATACCGGCACCTGACTTGAGTTTGGTGTCTTTGTCCATGATGATTAAGGTTTTCACCGTTTTCACCTGGGATTTGTTATTTTTGTATTTTTCGTAAACTTTATCGTTTTCTAAAAAAACAACTTTGGCTTCGGAGTGGTTTAAAATGTAAACGATTTCCGAATCAGTGATATCGGAACCTCGAGGAACATTGGCCGCTCCAGCAGTTAACACGGCACAATCGGCAATGATCCATTCCACTCTGTTGTCAGCTAAAACGCCAACATGTTCTCTTGCTTTTACACCCAAATCAATTAGGGCTTCTGCAAGTGCGATTCCATCTTCGTAAAGTTGTTTATAGGTTAGGGCTTGGTAATCCTTCTGTGCATTTTTAAACCAAAACGCTGGTCTTGGACCAAATTTTTCTGCGGATTCCTTATAAACTTCTGCTAGGTTATTTGCCATATCTCTCCATCTAAAAGCGGTCTTTATGATAGACGCTACTTTCAGATGGTCAAGAGAAATTTAGACAATTAATCCCAGTGGAACCCTTCGCGCTGGTGTCCTTTTTTCAAATGGCGTTCGCGAATTTCGTGAAGTTTGTTCATTTGGGAGAGGTTGAGTAGGTTACGAGCCGCGAGTCCTTTTTGGGGGAGTAACGATTCGTCTTGTGTATTGGCAAAAAACTGGTTGGTTTTAACGAAGGAGCTTTTAAACTCCAAATTCATATCAGGATAGAAATCCATACAAGCCTCCGTGCTTTCCGGTTTCCGGGGTTTCTGTATTTTGAAGGTTCCCACCATCCGTGGTAGGTAGCCTCCCCCCAATATATGTATCGCCGAAAAATGAATATCCTGAAGTAAAAAATTTTGCTTGTACTATTTTTTTTTCTCTGATTTTTGGTATTCGTTCATGACGATTCGATTGGAAAATTCTACAGGAAGACGAAGCGGGCGCTTTGTTGCTTATGAGTATGGAGAAGACCTTTTTGGCACTCTGTATTTGGATAAGTTTTCTGGTCGCGAGAAAGGTAGACTCATCGACAAATGGAGATTAAATGACTTAGGAAGTCTCATCCGTGTCCTCGATACAGAGATTTCTCGTAGGGAAGAAGAAAATTACGAACGACCTCTTTTCCACTAATCCAACTTTTGTTTTCCTTACAAATAGGATAAACAAATACAAATCCAAAATTCAATTTTTATCCAAACGCCTCCGTATAGTTTCTATCCTTAGGCTAATAAGTTTTGTGATCTTTATCACTGGGGTTCTGTTTTGTTATCTGACAAAACTTTCTTGGATTCAATATCTTACTGCATGTATTCCATTAATTCCCTTCTTATATTTGGTTCGTTTGTATGGATACCGAAAAGAACAATTGAATTTTGTAATCAAAACATTGCACTTTTTAGAAGATGAAATCCATCGCCTCACTGGTGATTTTAAAAAATTAAAAACAAGAGAACATTGGGAATACCCACTAGCCGTTAGAAACCATCCGTTATCCATTGATCTAGACCTTTGCACCAAACAAGGATTATTGGGAGTGTATGATACTACGATCACAGAAGATGGTTGGAATGTTTATTTATTCGGGTTTTTACAAAAATCCAATCCTTTGTGTGCTCAGATTCAAAACTCCGATTCCGTAGAAAACATTTTAAAAATTGAAAGATACCCATTTCAATTAATGCGTAAATTTTTGGTTTTGGATGGGGAATCAAATGAAAAATTTGTTATCCCATTCACCCAGAACAATACTGATTTTTGGAAAAAAAGAATTTGGTTACGATGGTTTTTTCCGATTTGGGGTGTTTTTTCCCCATTTTATATCGTAGTAGCTTTGTTATTTGATCTCCCATTGATACCGTTTTTGTTACTCACCAACGGCATTTTGTTTCTAAGTTACCGCAAAGAATCTACTTTTTTATGGAAGGAAATCAAATCCTTAAGTGTTACATCCAATCGGTTTAAAAAAACATTTTTATTCCTTTCCAAAAACAAAAAAGAAACAAACCAAATGTTAAAGTGGATTTCAAAACTAGGTGATTCCTCTGAACTTTTAGTTTCACCACTTCCTCATTTGGCATTTAATTTATTATTTTTATGGGACTTATGGAAAATACAATCTCTGCAAAAATGGAAAACCATTTACTCTTCACATTGGAATGATATTCAAAACCGAATCATCAGTATTGATTCAATCCTTCCTATGGTCAATTTTGGTTATTTAAATCCAGAAGCAAAATTTGCAAAACAATCATCGCAATTTTTACTTGGCTCAAAATCGCTCGTACACCCACTCCTTACAAAATCCAATCGAGTTTTAAATCCCTTACCAGAAATGAAACCAGGAGATTTGATGATTGTGACAGGTTCTAATATGAGCGGAAAAACTACTTATCTACGGTCAATCGCCATGTCACTGTTACTTGCTGGATCTGGTGCGCCAGTTTTAGGGGAAAATTTTGAATACCCTGAATTCCAAATTCATACATTGATTCGATCACAAGATTCAATGGAAGATGGAGTTTCGTTTTTTTATTCAGAAGTGAGAAGATTATCTTCCATCATCCACAATGCAGATGGTAAAAATAGAACTCCAATTTTATTTTTGGATGAGATTTTAAAAGGTACAAACTCAAAAGAAAGGTTTATTGCAACTCGGGAAATTTTGTCTGTTTTGCGTGAAAAAAAATGTATCGTATTTTTAACAACGCATGATTTGAAACTAGCTGAGATCCCTTGGGCAAAACGTTTTCACTTCACCGAACTCGAAGTAGATGGCCAAATGGAATTTGATTATAAAATCCGGGAGGGTGTTTCTGGGTCTACAAATGCACTCAAAATCCTTAAAAAAGAAGGTATTCCCATTCGAAATGAAGAGGAATAATCTTCTTTTTTAAAATTGTAAACATTACAAACTAAAGGATTAACAACGAATTTATTTTGAAAACAAATACTGGTATCGTTGGTTTTGGTCCTTCAAAATATCTTCACTTTGAAAATTCAATATCTGATCCCCTTTATCCAAACAATTTGAATCAGAAGGTAATTTACCTTCTCCAAGTGGAGCAGTAGGAGTTTGAATTCCTTTGATGATACTGACACTATTTTCATACCAAAAAATAATATTAATGATATCATTCGTTGGTACCATTATATTCATTTTGTTTTGTGGAGACCATTTAAAATTGATGCGAAGTTTGGTTGTGCTAAACACAGAAAAGAATAACATTTTTTGATCTGTCAACTTTACATTCGGTAAGTTTAATGTAAGACAAGTATTATCAATTGGAATATCAAAGTTCCATGTTGTTAATGTATCAATTTTTGAAAACTCTCGGTAATGGAGTTCAGCAGGTCTACTTTCAGAAATTTCAAAAGGAAGGTCTGTCCTTGGCAACCTATCTTGTGTTATTTGGGAATTTTTACCAGCGTACAACCATTCATTATTCATAACTTTATATAAATTATATGGTGTTCCAGGATAAATGTTTGGTATTTTAATTTGAATTGGATTTTTTAACGAAAGTTCTGAATTTTCGTAAAATGCTTTTATATCAAACATTCCGGCAGAATCCAATGATTTTGGTGTATCATTTTCAATGAGAGACAATGAAATTCCAGAGGATAAATAATCTAAAGTATATCGATACTCTTTGAATTCAACTTTAACAAGTGATCCTTTTTTATAATAATAAGGTAGCTTAAAAGAATTTTTTTTGATCGTTAGGATAGATCCATTGTTGGTTTTAATTACTTGGTCAGATTCAGGAAGTATCCAAAATACTTGTGTAGGTGGAGCAAATTCTTCAAATATCTTAGGAACATTTGTTTTTGCGGGAGAACTAATTTGATTGGAAGTTGTTATACAACCCATCAATGATATAATAGCAATCGTCAGATATTTTTTCATATAACGCTCGTCTCATCATGATTTGTTGATCTTATTTTAGAAATTTTTTCCTCTAACTTAATTAATTCATCTATTCTTGAATATCCTGAATAAATTTGGTATAAGAAAAATAAATGAAAAATCGTAAAGAACCATTCTTGGTAATAGGCAGTCAGGATTGTGTCGATTGCATAAATACCGAAAGCAACATAAAAAGCTATCTTTGAGTTATTATTTGCAGTTTTACTTAAATATGTGAAAAAAACCCAAATGAGAACATGAATGGATATAAATACCAACCAATAATAGTATTGATCCGTAATGATAGCGGCAAGTGGATCTCCAAAAAACAAGGGAGCATACAATCCTATGGGAAATAGAAATCCGAAGTAGGCAATAGAAGGAATATTGAGTAAAGTTAAAAAACCAATAAAAATAAGAATGCTACCACTTGATTTGATCGCATTTTTTATCTTTAATTTTTTCTCCTCTAATCCGAGTATTGTATTTAAAATTTCTTCTTTATTTTCTTCCATTTTATTTCCTTAGTATTCCAATTTTGAGAACACCATTTAACAAAAATTAAAGAATGATCTCAATTAATAAAAAAAGACTTATCTGAATTATTTCTCTTCTTTTTTATCTTCTTCGTCTTTTTCACCAAAGATTGTTTTAAAACCTTTCCAACTTTTTTGGACACCACCGCTTACATTTTCTACAGCTCGGTTAACATAATCAGACATCGCAGACCCAGCGATACCACCTACTGCTGCTCCCGCTGGACTTGCGAGAAAAAGAGTACCTGCATAAACAGATCCCAACCAAATTGGATCGATGAAAGGAGAAGATACTCCATAAGTCCCACGATATATAATCGGTAATTTTAGTGCTTTGCCAGCCACTCCTGGAAATGCAATGGTAAACTTCATATCGATGGCTTTGTTAAATCCAATTTTTCCGCCACCTGATCCTGCAATCCCATCCGCTTTTAAAGCAAAGTTTTTGATCTCAATATTTTCGTTTGAATATTGGAAATCAAATTTGAGTTCGTTATATGGAGTTGCTCTACTAAAATCTATTTTTTTCAAATTGATCACACTTCCAATGGAACTTATCGGTTTTAAGATATTCGTATAACTTAATAACTCACCATTCTTAGCATTGATGTTACCGATAATTTGTAGATTGGTTAACAACCCTTCTTCAGTATCAGATGGAGAAAATATGACAAATTCGGAATCTAAGTTCCCCGTTATGGGAGAAATTCTAAAAATATCTGACAAAACAGGTGCAATGGATACATGATTAATTTCACCTTTTAAAGTAAGTCCAACAGGATTTGCCCAATTATAAAACCCCGATCCAATGACGATACCATCATAGATTTTTAATTCATAACGATTTATGTTTAATTTACGTTTTGCATAGTGAACATTTAGTTTTAATGAATCTGCCTTAAAGTCTGCAATATTCAAATTTCGAAATTGAAAATTTAAATACACGTTCATACGATTCACATACCCAGTGTTTGGCATATCACGTGTAAGAATTGATTTATCAAAATCAGGATCGATCCAAATCTTTGCGACTTTTAAAATACTCGGAACATCCATATAATCAGATGTTGCCTCAAAGGAGATGGTTGGCGACAAAGGAGGTTTTAAAAAATTAACATAACCTGAAGCATATAATTTAGATTTCCCTTTCCATTCGATGATGACATTTGCAAACGAAAGTTTATCTTCGTTTATATCATAGTTGATAAGAGTGGATACATGACCATCTGCAAATGTTTTTCCATCTTTTAATGCCAAATCCTTTATATGTAATTGGTCTATTACAGCATAAAGTTTTGTTTCATCACGTTTATAAAAAGGAATTGTCCCAGTAGTCTTTAGGAATCTTAAATCACCTCTTGTAAAAATGATTAAAATATCATGTAAATCGATTCCTTTTAAATTCTGAAACTGGAGCTCTCCTTCCAATCTCATAGATTGATATGTTAATTTATCTTCTGTGAAAAGGAAATCCGAACTGAATGAAATCGGTTCATTATTTAATTTCCCATATAAGTAAAACTCGATGCTTCGAAGTTCTGGATCTAAATGGAGTGTTGTTTCCCAAAGGTATAAATTGATATTGCGAGAATAAAGTTTGTCTTCAAATAATATGGTTATATTTTTTATCTCTATTTGGTTTACAAAATTAACGAACGTTTTTGAAAAATAAAGGTTATCATCTATTTCATTTTGATCTGAATTTTTAACTTCTTCTTTTACTTTAGAATTTTTGTTTTGATCTATTTTAGATTGAGACGATATTCTTTCAAACAATGGAAACGATTCATCTTTTTCACGTGTAATTTCCACAGTTCCCGTATTCAAATAAATTTTTCTTAATTCTAATGGCTTACCGATTAACACTCCATAGTAAATTTCAATTCTTAGTTTTTGAACATGAATGAGTTCATCATCTAACTTTGATACGGTTACTTCATTTAATTCAATTCCTGGAAATGGAAAAAAAACTGGTTCTGAACTTTTATAATTTATATTGAGTCCAGTTTGTTTGTTGGTAGATTCAAGAATTATGTTTTTATAATAATCGGGATCAGCCAATAGAGGGTATAAAATAAAAAACATTGTCATCGAAATGACAAAGATAAACGACAAAAGTGTTTTCCCTACAACGCCCTTGATTGTTTCTCGTAATGATAATTTCACAGTATTTTCAAATCGATGGGAAATGGCATTTCACACGATGTAGTTCCGAAGGATAAATTTCTTTCGGTTCTTCCGTTTTGCAAATCTCTTTTGCAATGGGGCATCGGGTATGAAAACGACATCCTTTTGGTTGGTTGAGAATACTTGGGATTTCCCCAACAAGTGGTTTTGAAATTTTGTCACGTTGTTTCAAATCGAAACTTGCTGAAAAAAGGGCTTTTGTATAAGGATGTAAAGGGTTTTGGCTGATCTCATCTCGGCTCCCTTCTTCGACAATTTGGCCTAAATACATAACAGCAATCCGATCGGAAACATGTTTTACAATGTTAAGGTCATGTGAAATGAACAAATAGGATAAACCATATTTCTCTCTAAGTAAAAGAAGATTATTGATCACTTGTGCTTGTGTTGAAATGTCCAAAGCAGAAACAGCTTCATCACAAACTACTAAACTAGGTTCCAAAATTAGTGCCCTAGCAATTGCAATTCTTTGTCTTTGCCCACCGCTAAATTCATGTGGGTATCTATGAAGGATATCTGCTGGTAAATTAACTTCAGATAAAGCTTTGATTGCTTTTTCTTTTTTCTCAGCCAAACTCAATTTTGAAAAATGTATTTGTAAACCTTCCGTTATGATTTCTTCAATCGTAAAACGAGGGTTTAGCGAAGAGTATGGATCTTGGAATACTACTTGGATTTTTGATCTTAAAAGTTTTTGGTCTTCTTTTGAAGTCTTTGTAATTTCTATTCCTTCAAAACTGATACTTCCTCGGTCGATTGGCAACAAGGAAAGGATTGCCCGACCGATGGTTGATTTTCCACAACCAGACTCTCCTACAAGGCCCAAAATATTTCCTTTTGGAATCGAAAAATGTACTGCATCAACTGCAACGAGACGTTTTGTTGAAAAAGAAAGAGATTGGGATTGTTTGTAAGAAACAACTAAGTCCTTTACATTAAGCACTTTCTTTTCCTCCAAATAAAAAACATTCCACAGTTTGTGATTGAGTTAATATCGTTGGAATAGGGATTTTTGAATCACAAATTTCTAACTTTTCTTTACAACGGGTATGGAAACGACAGCCACTAGGATAGGACTTTGGTGAAGGAACAATTCCATCGATCGTTACAAGTTTTTTCCCAATATTTTCATGTGTAGGGTATGCAGAGATTAAAGCCTTCGTATAAGGATGTTTAGGTGAATCTATCACCATATCCACATCACCTTGTTCTACAATTTTACCAGCATACATAACAGCAATCCGGTCTGCAATATGACTCACAAGTCCAATATCATGAGAAATAAACAATACGGACATACCATGTTCTTTTTTTAGTTCTTTCAGTAGTTCAATTAATTGGAGTTGGATGGTAACATCAATTGCACTCGTTGGTTCATCAGCGATCAAAATTTTGGGATCACACATGAGTGCCATGGCAATACAAACCCTTTGTAACATGCCACCCGAAAATTGATTTGGGTATTGTTCCAATCGATGTTTGGCATCGGTGATCCCGACTCGTTCTAATAAATAAATGGCCTTCTTTTCTGCCTCTTCTTTAGATCCAAGTCCATGTAATAAAAAACTTTCAATTAATTGGATCCCTATTTTATGTAATGGATTCAGGGAAGAAAAAGGTTCTTGGAATACATAAGCGATTTCTTTTCCACGAACCGACCTTAGGTGTTCACTTGAAGATTTTAATAAATCGTTTCCTTCAAATAAAATTGAACCAGTAGGATAAAGTGTAGTGTTGGAAGGCAATAATTTGGTTAAAGCCAAACTTGTTATCGATTTACCACAACCAGACTCGCCGACAAGCGCCAATGTTTCCCCTTTATTTAAGAAAAAACTTATACCACTTACAATAGGTAATATTCCGTCGTCAGTTTTGATTTGGATACTTAGATCTTTTACTTCAATGGCTTTCGGATTAGAATTCATTCGTAAACCACCTTGTCTTTTGGATCAAATGCATCTCGTAAACCTTCACCCACAAAGGCAGAGAACAAAATTGTTAAAAACAAAGCCACAGATGGGAATGTGATGAGCCACCACGCTGTTAATCGTTCTCGACCTTGTCCTATCAGTTCCCCCCAGGAAGGATTGGGAGCTGGGATTCCGTATCCCAAAAAATCCAATGCCGATAAAACAGAAATGGCTGATATTAAAATAAATGGTAAAAAAGTAACCAGCGGAGTGAGTGAATTTGGCAACAAATGTCTCATGATGATAGAATAAGATGATGCTCCTAAAGTTTTAGCTGCATCAACAAACTGTTGTTTGCGGAGCTTTAAAAACTCTCCTCTCATATAATAACTGAGACCAATCCAACTGAGAGAACCATAGGTTACGATAAGAACCAAAAATCCCCTTCCAAAAAAGGATCCCATAATCAATATCAAATAGAGGAAGGGAATTGCCGAAAGGATTTCAATAATCCTTTGTAAAAACAAATCCAATCGACCAACAAAATAACCCTGAACCCCGCCTATAAAGGAAGCTAGAAGAATTTCTACAACGATGAGTATCAAACTAAAAGTCATCGCAAGCCTGTACCCATAAACAATACGCGTGAAAACGTCACGTCCACGGTCATCCGTTCCCATCCAATGCCGAAACGTTGGTTTGGATGGAGGATTTGTTCCTTCTTCTAAACTATCCAAATTATCTTCATTCACACCAAATGGGATGGGAGGGAAAACCATTTGATTGGATGAATCTTGGAACCTAGGTTCTCGATTCAGTTTTTTATAATTGGGTTCTGTTAAATTAACTCCACCAAACTTAGTTTCTGGATAAAACTGAAAGATGGGAAATGAAACCGAACCTTCGTACAAAATGAATAAAGGTTTGTTGTTGATTAGCAGTGGAGAAAACAAAGAAATTACGTAAGTATAAAAGAGGACGAGCAAGGAATAATATGCTCTTTTGTTTTTTTTGAACTTTTCCCACTTACGGATGTTTGCCGGGTTTGATATAAACTTCATTCGAAATCAATCCTCGGATCTATGAGTATATAACAAAAATCAGATACAATTTTACCTATGAGACCTAAAAAACTTTGAGCAAGAAGTAAACCCATCATGAGGTCCGTATCCCTTTCTCTAACAGCCTCGAAGCTGAGTAAACCCATTCCATCAATGTTAAAGACAAGTTCAATGAATAAGGATCCAGAAAAAATCAAAGTCAAATTACTTCCAAATCCAGTTGCGATTGGTATGAGTGAATTTCGGAATGCATGTTTAAAAATGGAATCGGAAAAACTAAGACCTTTAGAAATAGCAGTTCTTACATATTCCTTTGCAATTTGGTCAAGAAGACTATTTTTCATGAGCAATGTGAGGACTGCAAAACTACTCACCACATAACAAATCACAGGCAAAAACATATGTGCCAATCTATCCTTTATTTTTCCCCAAACACTTAGATCTTCATAAAAATCAGAAACTTCATGTCCTAATGGAAAAAAGGAAAACACTTCTCCAGAAGCAAACAAATACAGGAGTAACATGGCAAAAGCAAAGACTGGTAAGGAATATGTAAAAAAGATAATAAAACTTGTGATGAAGTCAAAATGACTCCCTTCTTTTAATGCCTTTTGGATCCCAAGTGGGATACAAATGAGGTAGGTAAGGAAAAAACCCGATAATCCAAAAAATAAGGAAACAGGGAGTTTTTCTATAATGAGTTCAGAAACTTTTCTAGAATGGAGTCTGGATTCACCAAGGTCAAATTGTACAATTTGTTTTAACCAATATAAATAAGCTACTGGTGCAGGTTTATCTAAATGGAGTCTTTTTTTGATGAGATCTATTTCTTCTTGGGAGATTTGTTTTGTGGAAGCGCCAGCCAAATTCCCTGCACCTTTCAGTTTTGCAATTTCACTATTTAGGGGCCCACCAGGAGCAAAATGAGAGATTAAAAATACTAAAAAAGTGATTCCAAGTAAAGTTGGAAAAATTAACAAAAATCGTTTTAAAAAATATTTCCACATGTCTTAGAACTCCCACCAGTCTTTGGATTTTTGATAACCTTTCAATTCTAAATATCCTTTGGCAGACTTTTTTTGAATGGAATCTTTTGCCTCAACTGCCCCTTCCCAATAGATTGTATTTGTAGATTCACTACCATCAAACTCTTGTTCATTGAAAATGGGAGCAATAATCCATTCCCCGCCAGGGTATTTGATTTTCCATTGTAAGGGATAAGTTATTTTAGTGTTTTTACTTTTCCAGGGTTTGTTTATCGGGACCATTTGGATATCGTTTGATTCCGTCCAATACGTTACGTTACCATTGGGATCTCGGTATGTACCAAATATTTCAGGTGGTAGGTTTGGAGATTCTCTAAATCGAAAAAAAACATAATCACCACCTTTGTCATCCATAAGGGATATCCAATCCCATCCCGATTGGCCTTTTGCTAATGTAGGTATATTCTTGGAGGATTTTTCACTCCATTCGTGGTCCATCCATGAATCACCAGAAACAATGGATTCTTTTTTCCCTAAGAAAACTAACTCACCTTTTGTTTTGAGCCTCGGATAACTATAATAATATGAATAAATATTTGGATTCCGTTTCGATTTTATTGAAATTCCGTTTTTACCATGGGATAATATTTTACCATTCCCTTCCAAACGGAATTCTAAAGAAATCTCATTAGATTTTGGTTTTGCTTTGATCACAAATGTATCTTTAGAAAGAATTTGGAATTCATATTCACCACTATAAATATGATCCTTATCATAACCTGCAAGACCACCTAAACTACGTTTAAAGGTTTGAGCAGTTTTATGCCTATGACCAGTTAGATCGGAAATTGCAAAATGAACTGGGAATACTTCTGGGTTCCAAACCTCTCCATCAGAAAACTTCAAACGAAAAAAAGAAAGTTCGTATCCGTAAAGATTCCCAGACTCTGATTGAAGTTGCCCAACAAAATAACACCATTCCAAACCATAATCAGTATGAAAACTATGGTCCTTAGGAAAACTAAAATGAAAAAAACAAAGTGATACTAGAATAATCTTAATTCGATTCATCTGGTAAAGACTCCCACTTTTTTTCCAGTGGAAGGATGTGTAAATAACTTGCCTCAATGTGTTTCATTTTATCAATAATATCTTTCATTTTTTGTTTTTGGTTCAATTTACGGTACAACTGCGCAAGGTTATATAAGTTAGATAGATTTGAATCATTAATGGAATATGCTTTTTTCCATTCTAACTCCGCTTTTTCATATTGTTCCATTTGGTAATAACAATAACCTAAAATCGCATGTGATTTAAAATGATTGGTCTTAAATTTGTTATAAGATTCTAACATGGTAATGGCTTTTTCAAAATTCCCACTGTATGCGAGTGCTTTTCCATAGGATAGTTGGGTATTCAATTCTCTAGGTAGAATTTGATGCGCCTTTTCATAGGATATAGCGGCCGTTTGGTATTCTTTTTTTTGGTAAGCATGGTCTCCCTCTAACTTGATCCGATTAAAATCTTCTAGTTTTGGAGATAACTGTAATCCAAGTAAGGTGATGTCATCCATAGGATCTGTACCCATCGTAAATTCACGGTGGTGGTTCATGATAAACTCAACAGTTTCCTGGATCGAATTTTTAGCACATTCTTCAATCAATTGTAAGAGTTTTGATTCTCCAAATGCATGACCATGGTCATTCTCAGCTTCGGTAAGACCATCCGTATATAAAAACAGTTTGTCTCCAGGTTCGAGTTGGATGTGTAAATCTCTATACGTATCTCCGGCATCAGGGAACATTCCTAGGAAAGTTCCATCTCCTTCGCAGACCTCCGCCTTTCCTGTTCGGTGTCGGAATAAGATGGGCCTTGGGTGGCCTGCTATTGAATACACAACTTTATAATCTGAATGAATGAGAAGGTAAACACAAGTTGTATAACCTTGTTGTTTGACTAAATCTAATAACTCGCGGTTGATGAGTTTGAATGTTTCAGAAGGTTTTGGTTTTTTAAAATTCGAAAATAACATTTTTGATAAGGCGGTGATAAAGGCAGCGGGAACTCCATGCCCCGATACATCACAAACTGCAACACCTAACTTATCTGAATGGTATGGAAAATAATCATAATAATCCCCACTCACTTCTTGCATGGGACTAAATCCTGTCCAAAATTGGATTCCATTCCAATCAGGGATAATCTCTGGGATCAAACCTTTTTGGATGTTCTTTGCAAGGCGAAGGTCCTTTGCCATAGAAAGTTGTTTTTTTTCTAACTCTTGTTTGAAAGATTTTAACACTTCCACAGCTGCTTCTAAATCTCGATTTTCAATTGCAAGTTCTCGTGATTTACCAACTACATCTCTGACATCTACGATCGCCATCTCTTCTAATTCAGTTTCGGACCTTGAAGTCACCATCACTCTATGTCGCGAAGAAACGTTCTCTTTTGTTAGGTGAGATCTAGATAAATACAATACATCGTCATTCCACTCCAATTCGTATTCATTGGAATCTGAACCAAATTCTATTTCATCTCCTAATTCTTTATGAGAAACGTGAATTCCAAAAAGTTTGGTTTTTGTCATTCGGATCTTAAATTCTTTTAGTTCAAAGAGTACGGCAAGCCCGTTCAACATCCCTTGGAAAAATACAGCATCATACCATTTTTCTTGGTATTCAGGTAAGTAAATGAACACAAATTTTATATGTTTATCAGAAATGGGTTTTACATTCAAATATACTGCTCTCGTTAGGCGACCAATCAAAATCGGTAATCGATGGATCATTTCTACCAAATCAATTCTAGAATCATCAAGTGGTAACAAGTCGTAAGCATTAGTGATGAGTGCTTCTGTTCCAACATGGTATAAAATACCAGAAATATCTAATGAATGCGAAATTTGTTGGATGATTTTATCTTCTAAAGACTGAGAAATCCAATAGTTGGGATCTTTTAAGATTCGGGAGTATGTAATATCATCTAAAATCTCAGGAAACGGATTGGTGTGATTGGAAAGATTGTATTCGCGCTCAAAAACTTGGATGAGGCCTGATACTCGTTTGGATGATATTTCTCTTGCAGAATGCAGTGGCAAAACCCTCCCGAAGTTTCCCCTTCGGTAGGAGAAAAATAAATTTCAATCGATCCCTAGGCAATAGATTTTTCAATGGAGATATGATTTGGTATCTAAGAGTTTTTGGAATCTTTGTCTTTGTGTTTTTTTTCGCTGTCCTTGGCCAAAAGGAGAGTCGTTTGGAGCGCACTTGGGAGGTAAAATTAAAACCAGAACAAACAATGAAAACATTGTTCGAATCCTTCCAGCCAAAGTCCTTCCGAAACCCAATCCTTGGTGAAGAATGGGAATCCAAAACCTTAGGAGAAACAGTGAAGTGTAAGGTTACAGCTGTCACAAATACACCGACAATTTCTTTCCAAATAGAAACCCAAGGATTGAAACATTACCAATTGCTAACAGAGTCATACCAATTGGAACCTACCGAGAACGGTGTTCGTATACACGGGATTTGGCAGGTACAAACCGTACCAAACTTTTTATCTAAACTTTTGTTTTTATTCTTTAGCGATGCAGATCTAAACCACATCGCTGCATCTAAAGAAAGTCGTTTTTAATTATTTTTTTGTGCTCTCAATGAGCACAGTTGCCATCACCATAACACCTTCACTTCTCCCCAAGGCACCCATTCCTTCGGATGTTGTTGCTTTGATGGATACACAGTCTAACGGAAGTTTTATGATATTTGCCAAAGAGGCATTGAGTTCGGCGCGGATTGGATTTATTTTGGGATGGTCTCCCACATAGGTACAATCTACATTCACAAGTTTGAATTTTTTTTCCACCAATAGTTCCAAACATTTTTCAATAATTCGGGTGGACTTCATGTTTTTGTATTGTGGGTCCGTGTCAGGAAAATGGACACCAATGTCTCCAAGAGCTAACGCCCCTAGTATGGCGTCTGCCACAGCATGTAAAACCACATCAGCATCACTATGACCCAAAAAAGCAAACTCTGACTTAATCTCAACCCCGGCAAGTACAAGGGGACGAAATGGTTCGTGGATTAATTTATGAAAATCGATTCCGTTTCCAACTCTAAACATATTATTTTTTATAACTCAATTCTAACATTCGATTCACAGACTTTTGGGCAAGAGAAATCACTTCTGCATCCAAAAAGATTTCAAATTGTTCTTTTAATAAAGCATCTCTCACTTTTTCCAAAGTAATTTTTTTCATGTGAGGGCATGTTTGGCATGTGGAGACAAATTCTTTTTCTGGAAACTCAGCGCGAAGGTTGTCACCCATCGAACATTCTGTCACAAGCATAATTTTGTCGGTTTTACTCTTACGAATAAAATCTACCATCTGAGAAGTAGATCCAGAAAAATCAGCTTCTTTCACAACATCTTCATGGCATTCAGGATGGGTGATGACAGTCACACCACCAGAGAATAAACGTTTTGCGGATCGAATATCTTCAGGAGTGTACATCTCGTGCACCATACAACGGCCAGGATGGGAAATTATGGTTTTCGAAGTTTGGTTCCGAACATTACCCGCCAAATATTCATCTGGCAAAAAAATGACAGTATCCCCTTCCACTGCATTCACAATTTGTACAGCATTGGCAGAAGTACAACAAACATCCGTTTCAGCTTTCACTTCCGCCGAACAGTTGACATACGTTACAACAGGAACACCAGGGTATTTTGCTTTTAATGCTTTTACATCATCTCGTGTGATGGATTCGGCAAGGGAACAGCCCGCTTTTGGATCGGCAATGAGCACCTTTTTTTCTGGAGACAAAATTTTGGCGGTTTCTGCCATAAAATGAACACCATTGAACAAAATCATATCGGCTTTTGTTTCTTTTGCCATCTTAGAGAGGTACAATGAATCACCAATGATATCAGACACACCCCAAAATACATCCGGAGTCATATAATTATGGCCAAGGATCACAGCATTTTTTTCTTTTTTCAGACGATTGATCTCTTCTGCAAGAGGAAGAATCCGTTCCTCAATTTCATGAGGAAGGTAAATGGGATTTAATTTTTGGACCAACTGGTCTTTGGTTACAAGTGACATTGGATACTCCTATTAACAATCATTGGAAAGGATCAGAACCGAGTACGGTGTCTGTTTCACGAAGTCCCGAATCAACGGGTGGAACCGAATTCTCTAATGAACCACATTGGTTCATTGCTTCTTGCCATGAGGTTTCCGCAGAAGATGTGCCTGTACGTTGGACTCTTCTATAATCAGAATTGGATGCAAATGAACTTTGGTTACAAGCTTTCGCTAGATTATATGCCAAGTTTATTTGCGAAAAACAATCAAAATACAAAACGGCAACGGAATCTGTACTCAATTCTCTAGGTTGGATTTGGCCTTTTAATTTTGAGATAAGACCAGGGCAAACACTCGCGCTCACATCAGCCACTGCGACACAATTTGCTTCTGTCAGAATAAATCTTTGACAAGCGGATTGGACAGGGCTCCCTTGAGTGAGTAACGTACTCAAAAGTTCTGAATTTGATTCTTCACTGGATTTTTTTGTACAGGCAAAGTCCAAACACACAATGCCAATGAATAAAAAGAAAACCATTACCATCCTACTCATCTCGATTCTACTCTCCTTCTTACTTGGTGGTCTTGTCTATATCCTTTTTCTGAAAAAAGACAAAGAGAATCCCAAAGAATCTTCCTATGATTCACGTTCTGAGATCTATTGGCAGAGGTTACAAAATCGCCCAGAGGTTCTAAAAGGCCCTGGATATCCAAGTGAACTCCGTGATTTTTTAGAAACCTTACGTGGAAAAGAAACATACCTCTGGAAAGGGGACAGGGACGAAACGTATCAATTTTTATTGCAAGAGTTTCCAGATGAAAGAGGGCATGTGTTATATGCAGTCTATGTCGCTTTTATGAATTGGAAAGACAAAAGTTTGGAAATCGAATCATCACCTTCCCTTTCCCAATTTGAAAAGCTAACAGCCGTAAACCGCCTTAAGGAAGAAATATTCCCAGGTTTCTTAAAAGACTTAATTTTTCCAAAACACCCAAGCTCACCACCTGTGATTCTAGTCTCCTTTTTGGAGGATTACATTCAGAGAAATCCCTATAGTTACTCGAGAGAACGAAAACGAATTTTCCTACGCAAAAAAGAGGAACTTTACCAAAAGGAAAAATGGGACATCCAAACTTGGGAGAGCCCATCTTTTTACCGACAGGTTGTCGAGATGATTTACGAAAGGGAAATAAAGGAAATGTCCGAAGAGGAAAAAACTTTTTATCGTAGTTCTAAAATCGAGGAATTGAAATCGGATTTTTGGAATTGACAAGACATGTTTCCATCCCCCATATAAGTGGGGTTATGAAACAAATTCTATTCTCCTTTCTCTTAGTAGGATTCTTATTCCAATGCAGTTCCAGTCCCAAAAGGCTCGACAACGCTGATGATTATATCTCCGACTCAGGTGGACTTACTAGCCAAGAATTGGTGAAAGCAGCCGAAAAATTAGCGGGACAAATTGGGGAGTACTTCAAAGAAAACCCACATGAAGAAGGTGTTTTTGTGGCACACTTCCCTACACGAAACGATACTTCGGAACAAATCCAAACGGAACTTTTTGACAACGCATTTGTTTCCAAACTCATCAAAAACAAAATTTACACAGTACGTACTAAAACAAGAGAACAATCTCTGAACGAAATCCAGTTCAGTTTGTCTGGACTCACTTCCAATCGTTTGTCCATTGGAAAACTCAAATCTCCTAACTTTTTTGTACGTTGTGACATCAATGAAAATATGTTCACATCCAATGGAGAAAAAATCGTAGAACAGTCGATTAACATCGAACTTGTAGAAGTGGAAACAACCATTGCTGTTTGGTCAGAAAAGGTATCGTATAGAAAATTAGCAGTCCGAGGAAATAAAGGGGTTAGTTGGTAATCCCTTCCACTATTGCATGAAAAAATCATTTCTCTTTCTTTTTCTTTTCATTCTCGGTTGTGCAAGTGACTACAACAAAGTCATCCAAGCAACCGAATCAGCATACTATGGACAGAATTATGATTCTGCCATTCCTAAAATTAGAGAACTGTATGAAGGTTCATCTAACAAGGACAAACTTCTTTTTTTGATGGAAGCTGGTATGATCTTTCATACTAAAGGTGACTACGTCACATCCAATAAAGTTTTCAAAGAAGCAGAAGATATTGCAGACAATATCAAAGTCAGTATGACACGGTCTGGGCTTTCGTTCATCTTATCTGATAACGAGTCCAACTACACTGGGGAAGATTTTGAAAGGGTAATGATTAAGTTCTACATTGCGAACAATTACCTTTTACAAGGTGATACAAATAATGCAAAAATTTATTTCAGAAGATTAGATTTTGAATTAAAAGAAATGCGTTTTCTCGCAGCAGAATACCGCCAAAATAATGCTGCACGACTCATTGATGCTTATGTATCTGAAAAACTTGGTCGTTATAACGATGCAAGAGTCCAATACAAAAACATGGAACAACTCATTGGGAAAAGCCAAAACCTAATAGCCGACAGATATATGTTAGCTTACCGAGAGGGAGATTCTTCTGACCAATCTAAGTATGCAGCTGGTAGGTCGAGTTTACAAGCATACAATCGTTCGATGCAAAGAACTTCACCTGAAAATGAAAAACTTTCCGAAGTCATCATCATCCATGAAGCTGGGAAATCTGCGATTAAAATGTCTAGAGGCCGCCTCATAGAAGACGAATACTTTTCGGCTGCCCTTCGTGGTGCAGTTGAAGTGGGCCTCCGTGCAAAGGGAGCAGGTGCTTCCCTGGCTGGTGCCATAGCCGCCCTTGCGGTTGCAGAAAATCCAATTCCCATTTATAAAGAAAGGGATCCGAAAGGTTCACTTCCAAAACGCTATTATATCAACGGGGTCGATGTTGGGCAATCAGACATCATGAATAATTACTCCGAAACAGCGATGAACAATTTTAACGAAAACTACAAAGCCCTGATAACAAAAAACTTAACTTCATTATCACTGAAGGTTGTCGCAGCAGTAATTGCTTCGGAAGCAATGGCAAGGGCAATTGAGTCTGGTGGAAAAGGGAAAAATAATGATTTGGTTTCTGGTCTCATACGTGTTGCAGCTGGTGCCGCAGCTGGACTTGCAGTTTCACAAACCATTGCACCTGACCTACGTTGTTGGAGGACCATTCCTTCCAATTTCCAAGTGAAACGTGTTTTTTTAGCACCAGGTGAATATGACTTCAAAGTGGAATCACCAGGTTCAGTTGTGACAAGTGCTCCGAAAAAATTATTAGTGGAAGAAGGAAAACCGTTATTTGTATCGGTTCGTTCTTATTCCAATTAATCCTTCCTCTGGACTAAGACCTTTGGCTTAGTCCGATTTCTTTCTTATAAACGTAGGAATCTCGTAATCCTCTCCGTATTTTTGAAATGGAGAGGATTGTTTTTGTGCACCACCGAAGCTTCTGCCAGTTTGACGGATCCCTTTTGCCACTTCTGATTCCCTCGTAAATCCAGATTCTTTTTCTTCTGACTTTCGTAAGTATACCATTGGCGAGATGGATTCTTCTCCACCCACTACCTTTTGTTCCCTTTGGTACTGTTTTCCTTTTTTGGCAAATCCAGTTGCGATCACCGTTACCCGAATTTGATCTGTTAGGTTTTGGTCTTCATTGAGTCCAATGATGATATTGGCATCGGGATCGGCTTGTGCTGTGATGATTTGAGAGACTTCATTCCATTCATGGATGGTGAGATCACTCCCGCCTGTCACATTGATGAGAAGGGAATGGGCCCCTTGGATACTGGAATCTTCTAACAAAGTGTTGTTGATGGCTTGTTCGACCGCTTCACTTACACGAGACTCACCTCGTCCTTCACCCACACCTAAAATGGCATCCCCGGTGTCTTTCATAATGGTTTTCACATCGGCAAAATCCACATTGATGATCCCTGGGTGGTTGATGATGTCACTGATCCCACGTACTCCGTTTAACAGGATATCGTCGATCACTCGAAATGCCATATCAAATGGTGTGTTTTTGTCTACCACTTGGAAAATAGAATCATTCCGAATTGTGATAAGGGTATCTACATTGGCACGGAGTTGGTCAATTCCTTGTTTGGCCAGTTCTGCTCTTCGTTTCCCTTCAAATGAAAAAGGGACAGTCACAACACCAACTACTAAACATTTTAATTCTTTGGCGATGGCAGCAATGATCGGAGCAGCTCCTGTTCCTGTTCCTCCACCCATACCGGCAGTGACAAATACCATGTCGGCACCTTTTAAGGCAGAAACAATACGTTCCTTATCTTCAATCGCCGCTTTTTCGCCAAGCTCAGGATCACCACCAGCTCCCATACCTCGGGTCACTTTATTACCCAATTGGATTTTGACTTCTACAGGAGACTTAAGTAATACTTGTTCGTCGGTGTTCATGACAATGAAGTCTACACCTGTCATTTTGGAATTTACCATTCTTGTGACGGCGTTCATTCCACCACCACCTACTCCAATGACTTTGATAATAGCTGGGCTAGTTTTTTCTTCTTCTAGGTATAACATTCATTTTTCCTTAGAGATTATTCTCCATCCAACGACGAACCTTTTTCATCCATCCTTCTCCGTCAGAAACAGAATGCATGTTTTTTTGTTCTAAGTTTTGTATCTTTGAACTATATTTTATCAGACCAACGGCGGTGGCATATTCAGGACTTGCAATTCTTTCCACAAGTCCACTAAGTCCTGCAGGTTTTGCTCGGCCTACTGATAACCGAAACACTTCTTCAGCAGTAGCTTCAATCCCTTGTAATAGAGAAGTGCCACCTGTTAGGATCACTCCTCCCGCTAAATTTGACTTAAATCCAGAACGAACAAGTTCATGGTCGATCATCTCTAAGATTTCTCGAACGCGAGGTTCTAAAATTTCAACGAGTTCTTGGCGGAATACGGACCTTGCTGGTCTTCCGGAAATGGAAGGGATTTCAAATTTTTCTGTTGGGTCCACCAAATCAATTCGTGTATGACCATAACGTTTTTTGATGATTTCTGCTGTTTCTACAGTGGTTTTAAGACCAATCGAAATATCACTCGTTATATGAAATCCACCAAACGGAACTACAGACGAAAACGCAATTCCACCGTCCACATAAATGATGATGTCACAAATGCCTGCGCCAATATCAACTACTGCAGTTCCTAAATCTTTTTCACCAGCGGTTAATATTGCCTCAGATGAAGCAAGGCTTGATAATACCTTATCCATTTGTAACAAACCAGATTGTTCTACACAACGATCAATATTATTAAGAGCAGTATTTCCACAAGATACAATATGTACTTCTGCTTCAAGGCGAACCCCTGTCATTCCAATCGGATCTTTGATATTGACTTGGTCATCTACTTTGAATTCTTTTGTGAGAACATGGATGACTTGTTGGTCGTTGGGAACATGGACCGCTTGCGCCGCTTCTACAACTCGCATTATATCCATCTCAGATACGATACGTTCTCTATTGGTAACTGCAATGATCCCTTTTTCATTAAACCCATGGACAGATTTACCAGAAACATTCACAACCACTGATGTAATTTCTTGTCCTGCCATGAGTTCAGCATCACCAAACGCTTCTATTATCGATTTGGTTGTAGTTTCAATATTTACAATGGAACCATTTTTAATCCCAGTAGAAGGGTAAACTCCTGTTCCAATGATTTCAATTTCATGGTCTCCCATAAGTCGCCCAATGACAACCTTCACGAGAGAAGAACCAAGGTCCAATGCAGTTATAATAGGTGAATCATCTTCGATCATATTAATGGTAAACTGCGTCTTCTCCTCTCAAATCAATGGAAACTGCTTTGATGGATTCTGCTTCCATATAAGCTAAAGATGCATATAATTTACGAAATACATTTAGTTCTAATTTATCACCCAAATACACCTTCATCGGTTTTGGAGATTTTAAATACATAGTATAATTTCCGTCACGTTCGACAACAAGTTCGGAGATTCGAGTGAAGAGTGCTGGGTATAAGGATAAAGCATATCGCATTTCTTTTGTGATATCAAAAATCTGTCTGCCTTCTAGTTTTTGTTCTCCTACTGTAAACGCTCCACTAACAACAATTAAGTGAGTGTTTAATACTTGGTCTTTGGATAAAATTTGTAATCCTTCATCCACTTCATAAAGAGAACTACCTACATGTATGACAAATTCTGCGACTTTCTCCTCTATATGAATCGAAAGAAATCCGTCAGGGTCTCTCGTGATTCGAACTTTTTTGATCCGAGGGTGGTTAGAGAGTTTTTTCTCCCAATCCTTCCACTCACTCATGTTTGGTGACTCAGAATCCGTTCCCAAATAGACCAAAAGATCAGGTGGAGATAAGTATTGTAAACCTTCCCACTCCAAACGAACTAGAGGTTGGACAGGCCTCCCCCAACGAAATACCAGTCCAAGAGCAATAAGCCCTGAAAGGACAAGGAGGATCGGAATCACACGCCCAAATCGTTTTTCTTTGATTTCTTGGGGGGTGTCAACCATATATTGATTATGTCACATAGTTAGATTGTTTGGAAAGCATTTATCAAGAGGGCATAAAAAAAGGCCAGGCGAACCTGACCTTTCTCGCAAGACTCAAATTGAATTTGAGTGGCTTAGTTTTGTGCTACCTGCATGGACTTTGCGTTGAGGTCCATAGAGACAGTTTGGTATTTCTTAGCTTCTTTTTCAAGAGCTTCTGCACGGCGAAGGAGTTCCTTCTTCTCGTTCATTTGGCTAAGAGCCTTACCACCACGAGTTGATCCAGCTCTCTCACGAAGTGCTTGGGCCAATTCTGTTTTTTCTTTCGCAACGTTTGCAAGGTATTCCGAAACGGCAGATTTTTGCGCTGGAGTTGTTGCTTGTTCAATCATAGCAGACTCCAAAAGTTCCAATCTTTCGTTTGTGTCTAATGCATGTAGGTTTGCTGTTGCAAGTCCCATTGCTAAGATCCCTGTTGCGATTATTTTTGTTGTTTTCATGTGATCCTCTCTAGATCTGGGAACCTCTTTTTCCGATTCCCTTTTTCTTTTATGACTATAGAATTCCGAAAATAGGGATTAAATTCAATCGGAAAAAGTAGAAAAAAACTTCGTTTTCGACCAAAAGGGAGAAAAAACCCATAATCTAGATTAATTTTAATCAAATCTAGATTAAAATTAATCATTTGGCTTGTCTACAATGGAAGAATGAGGGGAATGGGATTAGAATCTGGCGTACCAAGGTACCAGGAAATCAAAATGTCTGCATTGTGCGTTGGTTTCTCGGGGAAAAAAGGTGGTGTTTCGTAGATTTCAAGGAGTGGTTTGCAAAGAAAAGACCCTCCAGAGAGGGCCTTTTTGACAATTCCTTCACCTAAACTCTTTGGTAAGAGTTTAGGTGATTGAAAAAGGTAGTGGTTAGTATTTGGTTTTCGTATAACTCAATTTTTTATTGAGGATGATTTCTACCGTTGTCACCTCGCCTGGTTTTACCACAATCTCCGAGTTTTCAAGTTTCATTTCTTCCATGAAACTAGCTCTGATTTCGTATTTTCCAGGTTTTAGGTTGGTAAACCAAAAGTACCCATCTTTGTCTGTTGTGACCTTGAAGATTTGGTTAGTGGACACAACCGTTGGCATATAAATCGGGTGTTTTTCGATCGGGTTGTCCAAGGTTTTGAAAAAGACCCTCCCTCGTATCGCACCAAATCCATCCATGGAACTTGTTGCATCCACTGTCACCGTTTGTTTCGGAATCACTGCCGTTGCGGTTTTGTAAATAGGGTAATTGTCAGCACGGACTTCGATTTGGTGCACTCCTGCAGGAAGGTTGTCTATCTTCACATTATAGATATCACCTGGAATGAGAGTTCCGTTTTTAGAGATAGAACCCCAAATTTTTGATTTTTCCGTTGTGACTTGTGCTTTGTATTCCTGGTCATCCACGAGGACTTTGATCGCACGGATTTTTTCTTCTGGTTTGGATGACTTGAGTTTGCCTTGTTTGTTGAGTAAGTCATACGGAGACTTAGTTGCCGCTCCCCCATAGGACTTATCTTTGATGATAGAAGTCCGAATGAGAATGTTTCCCGTAGATACAGAAGGAGGAGCTGGTGGTTCTACTTCTGTGATTGGCGGAATGACCACAGTTGTTTCGTTAGCGGGAGTTGGCTCTGGCTCTGGTGCAACGGGCGTTGTGGTTTGGTTGTTGTTAGGTGTGGTTGTTTCCACTGGAGTGATGGGAACATTCACCACAACATTTGGTGGTTTTGGTGGAGGGGTTTGTGGTTTTGGAGCACCTGAAAGGAAAATCCCTGCGGCATTCCCAGAAACTTGTGGGGTTTGTTCATGGTTGAACTGGCGAGCCATTTTCACCGTTTCTTCTTTCGCTACAAAAAATGCTTCTAAAGCAGTGACCACGCTGTCTTTGTTGAGGTCTGCTTTTTCAAGTGCATTTCCAAAATTGTAAGTGAAAATCCCATGGTTGATGGTTCCCCCTACTTCAATAGATGTTTGGTCATCATCTGATGAGGAAATGACTGCTTTGTCTTGGAAAAAATAATCTTCTGCGTTTTGGCGGACAACCCCGTCATTGCCTTGCGCAATGGGAATTTCTGCGGCACCGCGAGTGTTTTTTCCTTTTTTGGCAATCCCTCCCGAATAACAACAATCCATGACTAAAACTGTTTTTGGAGATTTGATTTCTGTTAAAAATTCATTGAGTTCTTCATCGGAAATATGCGGTCGATCGTAACAAATTAAGTAGTTACGCATTCCATTTTTTGCCTTCGCATCTTTCATGTACATCCCATGACCTGAGAAATACAAAAACACTGAATCCTCTTTCCCAACGACTTTTCCTAATTGGGTGATTGCGTTTTTGACATTTTCCCGAGTCACCATGGAACCTAACAGGACTTTGATATCCTTAAAGTTTCCTTTTTTTTGGATTTTCTCTTTTAAAAAATTCGCATCTGCTTCACAGAGATTCAACTCAGGGATTTTAGCTGTGTTCCCTTTGTAGTTCGTTCCTATGAACAACGCATAACGGTTCTGCGCAAACACCGGTAATCCGATGAGATAGGCAGATAGAATACAAACAAATATGTTTCGTAACGAAAACATGATTGGGTTTCCTCTTATCCGGATGGAGTGCCTCATTCTCCAACACTAGAAATCGGAAATCAATTGGATTTTTGTTTAGAAGATAAAAAACGAAAGACTTGTGGCAGGACAATTTGGCGGAATTCTTCGTTTACCCGTTTTTCCCCTCGGCAATCGTAATGGATATTATCTACAAAACGCTCCGAAGGGTAGGAAGATTCGGGAAAGAAAAAGAGTTTTGTACTTGGGTGGTTTTGGAAAAAAATGATTAACTTGGAAAGTAAAGCCTTTGATTCCGGAGCTTCCTGACGTTCCTTGATCCACGGCAAATACACCATACCGAATGGGATGCCCTTTTCTTCCGTATAACGGATCAAATCTTCTAATACGACAAAATCTGGATTGGGATCAAAATTTTCATTTGGATTTTTTAATTCCTCATCCAGTTCCTTTCGAATCATTTGTTTGGAAAAGAGCACTAACTCTGGTTTCAGTCGATTGGAAATATTATATTTCCCAAAATGACGGTTGATTTGGTCTTCAATGGTTAAATTGTCTTCGAGTTGGGAAGCAGATGGTTTGCACAAACCAGCTTCAATATTTTCACAGGATTCACAAAAGATCGATTTTTCTTTGTACTGTTTATCTATTTTCCAATTGGAAAGGCTAAGTGAATTGCGGATAGCACCATGGAACCTGTAGGATTCGTATAGTAGTGGAGTTGCCTTTGATAAGATGAACAATCGTTCAACGCCAGAATATTGTTCGGATAATTCGCCAAAGGTAAATTGGTGGAGGTATCTGTGTCCAAAAAACTCCCAAAGGATTTGGTTGGCATCTTCTTGTTTCCCACTATAACTGATGACATTGGGTTTGGATTGGGTTCTAAAAAAGTTTTTTTCAAAACCTTCGTTCCACCTACGTTTCACAAATTGAGAGAGAGATTCGTTTTCTTTGACAACCTTTGCATCTGGATCATACAATGGTGGCCCATAACCTGTGGCATATAACTTTGGCGAGGCGGCAAACAAAACCATTTTTGGTTTTTTGTTTCCCTTCTCTAAGTATTTGTCTAAAAAGAATCGGTAGTATTTCGGACCCATAGCAGGCAAACTATGGTTGTATACCGAATATTCCGTGTTTTCATCTTTTGCATATCCGGCAAGTGCCATGGATCTTGAGTCACCTAACACGATGATATCGGCATCACCTTTGCCAGATTCGACAAAGTTTTTCTTTAAATTTACAAAAAAGATTTCTGGTTGTTCTAAATAATGAATTCCCGTGACACGTACGGTGATTTCCAAAACTAAAAAGAATAAAAGTGTAAGACCAATGCCTAAAAATTTAGAACGCAAAGTAAATTACCTCTTTTCCGAATACTCCTCTTGTGAGGATGAGAAAT
The DNA here is from genome assembly GCF_040833965.1 of Leptospira sp. WS39.C2. NCBI lineage: Bacteria > Pseudomonadati > Spirochaetota > Leptospiria > Leptospirales > Leptospiraceae > Leptospira > Leptospira iowaensis. Next base: position 312,357 of record NZ_CP162142.1, on the reverse strand, counting down.
GCCATAAACGATAATACAAAAGCTTGGATGAGTGGGTGTGTCAAAAAAATCCAATACCTTTCTTTTTTGAAATAAGTGATGCCATCCAAGATGAGTAGTGGAAGGAAAATTTTGAAGTATTCCTCCCAAAGTCCAAACATGTTTTTCACATTATTATTCGGATAAAAGTCCCAAGTCCATACACTTAAGAATTTTTGAAAGTACACAAACATCATATTTGCATCATAAGACCGAAAGGCAACACCACTAAATGCAACGAGTAAATACACAAATATGCGACTAGAGGTCCCAGATACAATTTGGGAAAGTTTTGTAGAAAATGAGTGGGAGGTTTCTGGAATTTTATCACCTAAATCTTCTTTCTTTTTCGAAAAGGCCACAAGGTAAATCATCGTGTATACACCTTGTAAACAACCCCATGTGATGAAGGTCCAATTGGCTCCATGCCAAAGCCCAGACAAAAAGAAGATGATACATAAATTTCTGTATTGAGCAAATTTTCCGTATTTACTACCACCAAGAGAAATATAAATATAATCCCGAAACCACCTGTTTAGTGTTACATGCCAACGATTCCAAAACTCTGTAGGTGTTTTTGAAAATTCAGGAGTTTCGAAGTTCACTGTGAGAGTCACACCAAGTAACCTTGAGATTCCAAGGGCTATAAAAGAATAACCTGCAAAGTCACAATAAATCTGAGTCAAAAACAAAAAACCACCGACAAACACTTGTGAGCCGTCCATAGACTGGATGATTTCAGGGTTTTGGGTGTAAAACGATTTACCTGCAAAAAATACTTGGTCAACATAAGTGGCTAAATTGTCCGCCACATATACTTTCATAAAGTATCCAAGTAAAATATCGTACAATCCTTTTTGAACACCATCCATTGTGGGAAACTTAGGTGCTTTGAGTTGTGGTAGTAAATCCTGTGCCCTTTCAATGGGACCTGCCACGAGTTGTGGGAAAAAATTCACAAACAATGCAAAATCAAAAAAGTCTTTTTCTGCTTTGATTTGTTGTCTATACACATCGATTGTATAGGACATTGTTTGGAAGGTATAAAAACTAATCCCCACAGGAAGGACAATGTTTTTGAGTAAGTAAGTACTCGAATCTGTAGCAGCACTCCCCCCAAGCCAAATGGCTATTTGGTTCCAAGAATCTATCAAATTCACTGCAAAAAAATCATAGTACTTCATGGTAAAAAGAAGGCCCAGATTGGCAAAAATCGAAACTGCTAAGTAGAGCCTCCTTCGCATTTGGTTTTGCGAGGATTCAATGGACCTTGCTGCAATGTAATCAATGATGGTGCTGAGTAAAATGAGGGTGAGAAAAAACCATTCCCACCATCCGTAAAAAAAGTAAGAAGCAAAGAGTAACCAAAGGTTTTGTGCACGGTATGCCCATTTCTGTTTTTTGGCAAACCATCCAAAACATAAAAAAACCGAATACACAATGAGAAAGAATAGTAAAAAGACAAAGGTGTTAAAAAGCATCGGTCTTCGTTACAATTTCAAGGTCAGCGGTTTCTGTAAAATTCAAAAATGAGGCAAAAAGGGAGAATCTTATCGTTGACCCGTTCCTATTTCCCAAGAATCTAAGAGTTACTTTGGATCTATTTTCGGAACTCAAAACCAAATTCGGTTTTTCAGAATTTCGCCCAGGCCAAAGGGAAGCCATTCAATCGGTTTTAGATGGCCAGGACACACTTGCCATTTTACCGACAGGTGCAGGAAAGTCCCTCATTTACCAACTCCCTGCTGCGATTCAAAAAGACAAACTTACACTTGTTATATCTCCACTCATAGCGCTTATGAAAGACCAAATGGAAAGTTTACTTGCAAAAGGAATTCCAGCTGCCTTCTGTAATTCCACCCAAGACGAAGTCGAACAAATGACCATTCTTTCAAAAGCGGTCAGAGGGGAACTTCGAGTATTACTCGTATCACCGGAACGAGCGCTATCCAATGGGTTTTTTCGAATTTTTCGCGAATTCAAATTGTTTTCCCTTGTAGTTGATGAAGCACATTGTGTTTCCCAATGGGGGCATGATTTCCGACCAGAATACCGCCAAATCCATATTCTACGAGAAAGGCACCCCCAACCTAATTTTCCTATCTTAGCACTCACTGCCACGGCTACAGAAAAAGTGCAAACTGATGTCCAAACATCCCTGGGCATGCATTCACCTAACGTCGTTTTGTCGACTTTTTTTCGACCCAATTTAAAATTCAGTGTTGAATACCCAAACCAGGAACGGGACAAAGCAGACCGACTGATGGAACTACTCACTCCATGGAAAGATGGAAGGAAATTCCCGGGCCGCGCGATTGTCTACTGTGCAACTCGTAAAAAAACGGACGAAGTGTATGATTTGTTAAAAGACTTTGGGTTCTCTGTTGGTAAATACCATGCAGGTCGAACCGATGGGATCCGAGAACGAACTCAAAATGCCTATACTTCTGGAAAAGTTCCCATCCTTGTTGCCACCAATGCATTTGGAATGGGTATGGATCAACCTGACGTACGTTTGGTGATCCATTACCAAGTGCCTGCTTCGCTTGAAGCATATTACCAAGAAGCAGGCCGTGCTGGAAGAGACAACTTACCATCCGAATGTGTTTTGTTTTATAAAGCAGGTGATGTAGCCACCCAATTGTTTATGTTGTCGAAAGAGACAAACTTCAAAGGTGGAGATACCTTACTCAAATACATCAAAGAGTATGCTAATCAAGAAGTATGTAGGCAGGTCCAACTTTGTTCCTATTTTGGAGAAACAATTTCTCCTTGTGGAAAATGTGATATTTGCACAGAAACAGGTGTTAGTATCAATCGATCAAAATTTTTAGAATCTGAAAAAGTCAAAATTCAGAAAAAAAATGAAAAAAGAGAACACCCACTCTCTGATTGGGAAGAAGAAACCATCCAAAACTTTTTGAAAGATCACCCAGCAGTTTTTGGAAAAAACATCATTGCAAAAACTTTAGTAGGGAAACGAACAAAAGATGTATTACGGTACAGAATGGAGCGAAATCCATACCACGGTAAATTGGAAGGAATTCCTGAAGAAGCTGTGATTGCAAAATTAGAAACTTGGGTAGAAGAAAAAAAAGTTTTGGTCGCAGGTGCCAAATATCCTAAATTGTATCTTCCTAATTTTTCCAAAACCAAAGTCAAACAAGTATCATCTAACTCTGATGATACGAAGTTGGAACTAACTAAACCAAAAAAAGTTCCTACATTACATTCTCAAATTTTGAGAGAACTGATGAATTACCGTGATCGTAAAGCAAGACAACTCAAATGGAAAAAGTTTATGGTCTTCCAAAATCCTGTACTCAAACGAATTGCAGAAAGAAAACCAAAAAACCTTTCCGAACTAGAAGCCACAAAAGGTGTTGGGCCAGCGAAAGTAGAAAGATTTGGTACAGATATTATAGAAATTTTATCTAAGTGGGACTAAACAATACCACAAACCAATCTCCAATCAACAAATGTCGATTGGAGTTGATCTTCCCTAGGATCCCAAGTAAATTCCCTTGAAACTTTCCTTCCCTCTTAGAATCTGCTGATTGAAAGGGTAAAAATGGAAAAAATTGCAGGTAAAATCGTAACTCATGAAAGGGAATTTTTGGGTACAATCGAATTTGATCCAACTACCGGACTCATCACAAATGTAAAAGAAGGCATCGATCCGAATGTCCGCCAGTTTTCCGAGGATTGTGTAATTTTCCCTGGTTTTGGTGACATTCACATCCATGCAAGAGAAGATGCCAGTGGCAAACATACCTATAAGGAAGATTTTTTATCCGCAAGTGCAGCTGCCATCAATGGAGCAGTGATCCATGTGGCAGATATGCCAAACAATCCAGTTCCACCTATTGATGATGAATCGTACGCCACCAAACAAGCGCTCACCAAAAAAGCTCCGATCCATATCACATTGTATGCAGGGATAGGACCTCATACAAAACCACTTACCACAAAAGTTCCCTATAAGGTTTTTATGGGGCCTTCCATTGGTGAACTTTTTTTCCATGACAATCCATCTCTCGAAGAAGTGATCAAACATTACCATGGACAGGATGTGAGTTTTCATTGTGAAGACCCAGAGATCCTCATCGCAAACCAAGACAAACCCACTCACGAAACAAGAAGGCCCAAAGAAGCGGAGACAATCGCAACGGATTTTGCATTATACCTCATTGAGAAATACAATTTGAAAGGAAAACTTTGTCACTACTCGACAAAAGACGGTCTTTCAAAAATCGTCGCGGCAAAAAAACGAGGTGTGAATGTTACCTGTGAAGTGACACCAACCCATCTGATGTTTGATACAGATATGTTAACAGAAACAAATCATAAATGGTTCCAAATGAACCCACCACTTCGTGGTCGTGAGGACAGAGAAGCGATGGTGAAAGGGATTCTCGATGGGCATATTGATTATTTAGCCACCGATCATGCACCTCATTCGATCGAAGAAAAACAAAAAGGCACAAGTGGCATTTCTCAATTGGATACCTATGGACTTTTTGTCACATATATGATACTGAAATTAAACATTCCGTTGACTTTAATAGCAAAAATATGTTCCAAAAATCCTGGTGAGTTTGTGGCTCCATATTTACCAAAACATTTTGGAAAGGGTGTTGGAATCATTAATGAAGGTTATGCGGCGAATTTTTCTATCCTAAATTTAAAAAAACCAGTTGAATTTAAAAAATCCATGATTAAAAGTAAGTCCGGATGGTCGCCATTTGAAGGATTCCAATTTCCAGGATCCATCGAAGCGGTCTATTATTTAGGCAAAGAAATACATGCGAAATGAGCCTTTAGGCAGCAAAATTCTCTCAGGTCTCACAGTTAAATCTCTTTTGACCGAATATCCCAATAGTTTTCAAGTATTGGATTGGGATGGCACTTTTGTTTCCGTAACAGACAGGTTTGCACGATTTTTGGAATTTGAGCCAAAAGAAATTGTAGGAAAGTCCATCCTCAACTTCACACAAGAAGACGATAAAGAAAACACACAAAATACATTTGATAGTTTGGGCGAAAATCCGAATATTGTGAATTTCGAAAATCGACTGATCACCAAATCCAATGAAGATGTTTGGATCATTTGGTTACTTATCCCATTACGCGAATCCAAAATTATATTGGCCTTCGATCGTGATGTTACGATCCAAAAAGATATCTCTTTTGAATTTTTACTCCAACAACAAAAATACAAATCGATTTTTGATAACTTACCAATGGGTATCGCCATCACCGATGAAAAAGGGAAAATCATCGAAACCAATAAAACCGCAAGGACTTATTTTGACATCCAAGATGGTGAGCTTCTCAATCGGACCCTCAATATACGAAAGTACACTCTGATCCAACCAAATGGAACGAAGATTTATCCACGAAAATCGAGTTTAATGAGGGCATTACGACACAAAGAAGTGATCCGCAATTTAGAAATTGGTATGATCAAAGAAGATAAAATCACTTGGTTTGATATTTTAGCAACACCTGTTCCGATTGAAAACTTTGGACTTGCGGTTGCATTTCTTGACATCACACAAAGAAGGCATGCGGAAGAAAAAATTGCTTACATGGCTTTTTTTGACCAACTCACAAACCTTCCGAATCGTAATTCACTCATCGATAAACTATTTCCAATTTTTGAAGAAGCAAGACGACACGGGAATTTGGTTGGAATCCTTGCAATCGATTTAGACAATTTTAAAATCATCAATGATTCCCGAGGCCACGAATTTGGAGACAAAATCATCAAACTAGTCGCCTATCGTATCCGCGAAAGTATACGTGTATATGATCTCATCAGTAGACAAGGTGGTGATGAGTTTAATGTAGTTTTGCCAGACTTATCGAACGAACGCGACGCAGCAGTGATTTCTGAAGCCATTTTAGATGCAATGACCCATCCTTTTGTGATTGATGGGGAAAGGATTTTTGTAAACATCTCAATTGGTATCGCCTTATACCCAACAGACGGAAAAGATTCAAACACACTTCTTAAAAATGCAGACAGTGCTCTAAACTTAGCGAAATCTCAAGGAAAAAACTGTTATGTGTTTTTCACTGAAGAACTACAGACAGTAGTCGCAGAAAGATTGGAAATCGAAAATCGTATGCGGATTGCCATCATCGAAAATCAATTCACGTTGATGTACCAACCAAAAATAGATTTGTACACTAAAAAACCAGTGGGTGTCGAAGCTTTGATTCGTTGGCGACACCCAGAACGAGGACTCATTTCACCAAACGTATTCATTCCTATCTCAGAAGAAACAGGAATGATCCTCGCTATTGGAGAATGGGTCATCAAATCTGCGATCAAAACCATGCGTGTTTGGAAAGATGCAGGGATCAAAGAAATATCAATGGCTGTAAATATTTCCACAAAACAGTTCAAACACGAAAGACTCATTTCCACTATTGCTGAAAATCTAAAATTATTCAAAGTTGACCCACATGATTTGGAAGTGGAACTCACAGAAAGTTCCGTGATGGAAAACGCAGATGCTGCTGTGCGAACAATGCAGGAGATCCGAAAATTGGGTGCCAAAATTGCCATCGACGATTTTGGAACGGGTTATAGTAGTTTAGGATACTTAAAAAAACTTCCTATTTCCTCTTTGAAAATAGATCGTTCCTTTGTATCCGAAATCACAACTGATAAAGACTCAAAAACCATCATCCACGCAGTTTCCAACTTAGCACATAACCTTGGTTTGAGTGTTGTGGCAGAAGGGGCCGAAACGGCAGAACAGGTGCAATTACTTGCCGAAAGTGGAGTGGACCAAATCCAAGGATTCTTTTTTGCAAGACCTATGACTTCAGAAGATTGCCTTCATTTTCTGAAAACAGAACTTGGAATTTCGGATTGACCCGTTCGCTTTCTCGCCGTTTTTATCAAATAAGGATTTCTCTTGAAACTTTCAGTTGATTGGTTAAACGAATTTACCCCTCTCTCCCAGGTTCCGTTCGAAAAGGTACTGGAAAAAATTAATACATCGATATGTGAAATTGATGATGTGGAAGATTTTAAATCCCACCTAACATCGGTGATTACTGTCAAAATCAAATCATTAGAAAAACACCCCAATGCCGAGAAATTGCAAACTACTATCGCCACTGACGGGACAAATGACTACCAAATTGTCACAGCAGCCACGAATGTAAACGTTGGGGATATCGTACCTTTGGCACTTCCTGGAACCAAATTGGATGGAAAAGAAATTTTAGATTCGGAACTAAGAGGCGTTCGTTCCCAAGGGATGTATTGCTCTGAAAAAGAATTGGGAATGGCCTTGGAATCAACGGGTGTTCTCATCTTTCCAAAGGATACATCTCTCGGTATCTCTGTTCGCAAATTTTTTCTATGGGAAGATACCATTCTCACCATTGACAACAAATCCATTACACATAGACCTGATTTATGGAGTCATTTCGGATTTGCTAGAGAGCTTGCAAGCCAATTACAAATCCCATTAAATTCCTTTCCTCTACAAGCAGATACCAAATGGGAATCTGGAAACGAAGGATTAACAGTAGAGAAATCAGAACATGCTCATGCATATTATGTTTGTTCTATTCAAAATGTAAACATCACTTCTTCAATTCCCAAAATCAAATCACGACTTGAAAAATGTGGAATTCGTTCGATCAATAACGTAGTGGATGTTTCCAACTATCTTTTGTTAGAACTTGGACAACCAACACATTTTTTTGATCGTTCCAAATTACAAGCGACGTCTTTTACAGTATCCAAATCAAAATCAGGTGATTCATTAGCACTACTTGATGATACATCACCGACATTACAGGAAAATATCCTACTCATCCAAAATGGAAATACTCCTGTTGCTTTAGCTGGAGTAATGGGTGGAAAAGACTCAGCGGTCACTGATACAACAAAAAACATTGTGATGGAATCAGCAGTCTTCAAAAGAGAAGATGTCCGATTTACAATTCGTAAAACGAATATACGAACTGAGTCTGCTGTCCGATATGAAAAAGGATTGGATTCTTACACTTGTTTACCGGTCATTAAACGTGCTGTTCAATTGCTAATAGAAAACGGCAATCCAAATCTAAAAGTATTTACTCCACAAGGATTCAACCATACCGAATCAAAAACAGTTACAATCGAAACAAATTTACAATTTCTCCGTCATAAATTAGGTAAAAAAATCACATTACCTGAAGTCACAGATATCTTACATCGTTTAGGTTTTGTCGTCACAATCAAAGAGGAATTACTTTCCGTTGTTGTACCGAAATATAGACAAAACTATGATGTAACCATCCCTGAAGATTTGGTAGAAGAAATTGGAAGGACAATTGGGTATGCCTCCATTCGAACAGAAGCTCTATCCATGGCAGTGGAAACTCCGATTCGAAACCCACTCCGTGAATTAGAGCGTAAAGTAAAACAATTCTTAGCATTAGAAGTTGGTTTTAATGAAGTGTACAATTATTCCTTTGCATCACCTGTGGATGCAAAACTAGAATCAAAATTTGAATCCACTTCTTTAAAAATTGCAAATGAAATGCCAGAAGACCATTCCTTCCTTCGGAATAGTTTGTACCCAGGTCTTATCAAACAAACAAAGTTAAACCAAGATCGATTTGAAACTGTAAATCTCTTTGAATTAGGTAGAACCTATCATAAAATTGGGAAAGGTCCTGAGTTAGCCGATGAAAAACGTTGGTTAGCAATGGTTTCTTTATCCAAACACAAACCAACAGACCTTAATTCCATCGAACAAGAATTCCTAATTGTAAGAGAAACAATTTCTGAATTATTTCTGTATCTTAACTTACCGAACTTCGAATGGAAAAAAGAATCAGTTAACCATTTTCACCCTAACGCAAGTTTAGTACTCAATTATGATGGGAAAGAAGTTGTCGAACTTGGAATCCTACATACACGATTTGCAGACTTATATGATATCAAACGTAGGGTCATTTTATCCAAAATTAATATGGAAGTATTGGCCGAAATTTGGGAAACACATGGAAGGAATTCACATTTTAATCCTCCATCTCATTTCCCACAAGGCCAACTGGACCTCTCGCTATTATTGAATGAAACTGATCCAACTGAATCTTTTGCAAACTTAGTACAAACGTTAAAGATTCCTGAATTGGAATCAGTTTTTGTCCAAACCATATTCCAAGGGGAATCTGTTGGGGAAGGGAAAAAATCGGTTACTTACCGTTTTCGGCTTATGTCCTATGATAAAACCTTTACCCAAGAACGATTTAAGGAACTCTCAGACAGTTTAGTCAACACAGCAAAAGACAACGGTTATACTTTGCGATAAATTTGCTTTGACAAATCCCAATTTTTATTGGGAAATCGTCCGAGTTTATGCGTATAATCTTTTTGATCATTCTTTCGGGAACTCTGTTTTCCTGTTCCCGTTGGGAGATCCAAAAGTCCATCAGTGATGAAAGTTTTGTCCCTCAGAAAATCGATTACGTAATCCATTCTGGTAATGAAATTAACCTTCAAAAACTTAGATGGACTCCAATTTTTAAAAACAATTTGAGTTTGGGTTTCCAGACGGATCATGTTTATTTAAAAATTAAAGCAACCAACCAAACTTCCGTTAATAAACTCATTTTAGATTTAGGAAATCCTCATTTAGACTTTATTCGAGTGTATGAAGAAGGAAATCCAGAACCCATCAAAGAAGGTGGCGATTTCATTGCGCATTCACATTGGGATGCATTTTCAAAATCTATTGCCTTTGAACTCAGTTGGCCTGCCGGTGAAACAAAAACACTTATTTTAGAAACTAAATCATCATCAAATATCAGTTATCTAATTCGATTTTATTCCAAAGAAACATTTTATCTAAAGGAAAATTTAGAAAATACAATACTTGGTTTTTTTTATGGCACCATCTTTATCATGGTGATTTACAATTTATTCATATACTTTATTTTAAAAGAAAAAGCTTACATCACTTATTCAATTTCCATTTTTTGCAATTTGTTACTGCAGATGTATCTGAATGGAATTTTGAATCAAATTTTTACATTGGACCATCCAGAAATTCATAACCGTATTGGTAGTATCATTGTGACGTGTTCTGCCATCACAGGTTGGACATTTGCCCAACAAACTTTGAATTTACGTGATTTTAATCCTTGGTCACACAGACTGATCCAATCCTTAAAATTCATTGTATTGTTTTATATTTTAATACCTTATGCTTATTTGCCAATTGATATCGCCGTTCGTATTGGTAATTTTATCGCTCAATTATTTGTAGTATCGGTATTAGTTGTTGCACTTGTAAATTATAGCAGTGGAAACAAACAAGCACGTTTGTTTTTATTTGGATGGAGTACCTTATTATTCGGAATATTAATGTATACATTGATGCAAAATGGAATCCTTCCAATAAATGTATTCACCATTTACGGAAACCAAATCGGATCCACATTAGAAGCAGGGATTTTATCTCTGGCACTCGCTAACAAAATCAATGAGCTAAAAGAAGAAAAAGCAAATACCCAAGCAGAAGCTCTAGTCACTTTAGAAGAAAAAGTGAGAGAACGAACCAAAACCTTAGATGAATCATTGAATCTTATCAAAAAGGATTTGAACGTAGCCAAAAAAATCCAAAAAACATTATTCTCAGATATTAAAACAAGTGATCCAAGAATCCATTTTCATTCTTATTACCAATCAATGTCGGAAGTGGGTGGCGATTTTTACGACCTCACCCAAGTGAAAGCCGATTATTATCGCATTTTTGTAGCTGATGCCACAGGTCATGGAATCCAAGCCGCACTCATCACAATGGCAATCAAAGCTGAGTATGAATCACTCAAAATGATTTACGATCATCCAGATGATTTGGTGTTTCATATGAACCAAATTTTTATCAATAAATACAGCAATATCCAAACAATTTTCACTTGTTCTGTTTGTGATATTGATTTAAAAAACAAACAGTTGTTTTATGCATCAGCAGGCCACCCGGACCAAATCCACCAAAGAATTTATGACATTAAACTTTTACCTAGAACTGGTAAAATCATTGGCTTAATGGACCACACGCAATATAGACTGATTGAACACCAAATCGAAGAAGGTGATCGAATCTTTTTATTCACCGATGGAATCTTCGAACAATTCAATGAAGAAAAAGAACTCTTTGGTGAAGATCGATTGTATGAAATTTTAAAAGATAACTTAAAACTGAGTTTAGACCATACAATGGCAAAAGTGTTAAGTGAACTATCTTTGTTCACTGATGGACAAGCAAAACAAGACGACATTACATTTATCGGTTGCGAAATTCAAAGTCTCGGTTGACTTTGATCCATGTCCTACACTGAAATTCCTCATTTTTCAAAACCTTTCATACATCCGAACGCCACAGCATTTGGGATGGTTGAATATGGAACCTCAGTCTCCATTTGGCCTGGTGCCGTTGTCCGTGCTGACATGAACCAAATCAAACTTGGGGATTATGTGAATATCCAAGACAATTCAACTTTACATACAGATTCCACAAACCCAATCTCTATCGGCGAATGGACATTAGTTGGCCATAATGTGATGATCCATGGATGTAAAATTGGGAGGGCTGTGCTTATTGGAATTGGTTCTATCGTTTTGGACAATGCAGAAATTGGGGATGGTTCTCAAATTGCGGCCGGGTGTATGGTTCGCGGTGGAAAAAAAATACCACCCAGATCTTTGGTTGTTCCAGATGGATCCGATATTAAGATTTTTCCAGGAAAAGCAAAACCAGAATTAACAGTTGCAGGTTGCATTGAGTACGCCCATCTATCCGTACGATTTGCACAAAATATTTTTGTTCCCTTCAAAAAAGAGGAAGAAGTGCATTTTGTAAAACAAGCAAAAGAAATTTTAACAAAACTTGGGATCTGAATTTTGAAATTGACTGGATCAATCAGTATGGTTCACAAATTTTAAATTTATCTTCAAATGATTGCATTTTTAAACAAAGTCAAAGTACTCGGGATTTTTTCTATCACACAAACTGTATTCCAAATTGGTACCGTGATGATCATGGCAGTCTCAGCTCTTGCGGGACAAACCATTGCCCCTTCCCCTGAATCTGCTTCTCTTCCAGTTTCATTTGTGATTTTGGGAACTTTAATTGGCCTTGTCCCCGCTTCTAGATTTATGAAATGGCAGGGTAGTAAATATGGCTTATTACTCGGTACTATTATTGGGATTTTTGGGGCAATACTCGCTACTTATTCCATTTGGGAAAAAAGTTTTATATTATTTTCCATAGCACACTTGTTATTTGGTCTCCACCAATCCTTCATCCAATACCTTCGCTTTGTGGCAATGGAATCTGTTCCAACCCATGATCGGGCAAGTGCTTTATCTTGGATTTTAATCGCAGGAATCCCCGCTGCTTACCTCGGCCCACTTGCTGGATTACAAGGGAAAGAACTCCTACCAAATTCTTTGTTTTTAGGATGTTATTTGATTCTAATTGGTTCTCTTTCGATTCAGTTTGTGTTGATTTCATTTTTACCTTCACCAAACAAACGATATAAAGTGGATGAAACATCAACCACAGAACCTACACCGAGAGAACTCGTACGTCCTATTTCCTTTCATATTAAAAACTTGGGGTTATGGGTCTCCATCCTTTCTACAGCTTCTAGTTTTGGACTAATGGCAATGCTTATGACAGCAGTTCCTGTTGCAATGAAAACTCATGGACATGAAATGCATGCATCAACTCTTGTTTTACAATGGCATGTTCTTGGAATGTACATCCCATCCTTTTTTTCAGGATTTTTAGTTCGCAAAATGACAGCACCTTACTTAATTATGTTAGGTGTCGTAGTCATGGGACTTGAATGTGTGTCAGCATTACAGGGAACAGAATTTTTGCCATTTGCACTAGCACTCATCCTACTTGGTATAGGTTGGAATTTTATGTATGTAGGTGGAACAAACTTACTCGTAGAACAATACCATCCTTCAGAAAAAAACACAATCCAAGCAATCAATGATACGATCGTTTATTCTTTTGCCATTTTATCTACTTACAGTGCAGGATATTTAGAACACAAAATAGGATGGTTGTCTTTAAATTTAGTGAGCATACCTTTTTTGGTATTTGTTTCTATCGTAACTCTTTATTACATCCAAACCAAAAGGCGAACAGGACACCATGGATAATCAAAGACATTGGGAAACAATTTACACTGAAAAACAACCAAATGAAGTGAGTTGGACTCAGGAGATTCCAAAGCTCTCCTTACAATTGATCAATAATACAAATTTACCAACTTCAGCAAAGATCATTGATGTCGGTGGTGGAGAATCCAATTTACTGGATCATCTTTTAGAGCTTGGTTACCAAAATCTATCTGTTTTAGACATTAGCCAAAACGCATTAAATCGATGCAAACAGAGACTAGGTGAAATTGGGAAAAGTATTGAGTGGATTGTGATAGACATCACTCAATTCCAATCCAGTACCAAATACGATATTTGGCATGACAGAGCAGTCTTTCATTTTTTAACAGAACCTGATACTATTTCTAAGTATAAATTAAATATGATCAATGCCTTAAGTGATGATGGCCAGTTTATCTTAGGAACATTTAGTGATCGAGGCCCAAAAAAATGTAGTGGGCTTGAAATCAAACAATACACCGAAGAAACTTTAGCCGAAACCTTTTCCCCTGAATTTGAGCCCATTGAATTCCAAAGAGAAGACCACCTTACACCTTTTGGTACAGTCCAAAATTTTGTTTTTGGTCGGTTTAAAAAGAAAATTTAGCTTAAAATATGTGAGAAAAACCTGATGCAAAAAGAATTATTATCGTTTGAAACAATTGTAGGACTAGAAATTAAAGATGAAGGATTATATACAGAATACCGAAACGCAATGAAAGGACTTTTGGAACAATATGAAGGTGGATTTCGTTATGATTTTAAAATTGCAGAAACTTTAAAATCAGAATCAGAACATCCGATCAATCGAGTGTTTCTGATCTATTTCAAAACCAAAGAGAGAAAACTTAGTTTTTTTGCCGATCCAGAATACAAAAAAATCCGTGAGAAATACTTTCTACCTTCGGTCGAAAGTACAACTCAAATTGCAGAATACGAACGTTATGTGACTTAAGGAATCCTTCGGCTCGCTTTAATTTTGGCAGAAAATTCTTTTGCCATTTCTATTCGCATTTTCCCTTCCGCAAACCGCCGTTTTTCTAAATCTGTTTCCAATTTTAATGGTGGAACTTGTGCTGGTTTTTTGTTTTCGTCCAATGCAACAAACGAAAGATAGGCGGTAGTTGCTCTCACCATCTCTCCCGTGTATGGATTTTCTCGATTCACTTGCACACCCACTTCCATGGAAGTTGTTCCTACATAATTCACCATCGCTTTTAAATTGACATGGTCTCCAATTTGGATGGGTGTAATAAAATTGATTCGATCAATACTGACGGTCACCGCTTCTCTTCCGGAATGCCTTTGGGCAGCCATGACTGCAATTAAGTCAATCCAACTCATAATAGCACCACCAAACGCAGTTCCGTAATGATTGGCATCATTCGGAAGAACGACATGTCGAGTTTCTACGGCTGATTCTTGCGGTGACTTGGGAGATAATTCATTAGGAGAGGACACAATGGGGATAACTTAGTCTTGACGTTTTGTTTCGAAAAGACTTTTTTAAACATGCCGACCTTAGACAAATTTTGGAAGTAGAGGACAAATGATCACTGACAAACGAAATTACGTCTATTGGCTTAAATTCAGAAAGGACACAGGTCCCTTGCTCAGACGATTTTTGTTTGCGGCTTCTGGACTTTTTTTTCTAGCAGCTTGTTTGCATCTTACACCTTTATTTACGAAAACAGGTAAAATTGATGTAATCTTCTTTTTTGTTGATTTAGGTATCTCTGTATTATTTTTACTCGAATATGTTTTAAAAAACAAAGTTCCATTACTCATTCGTATCTTAACTTTGATTGGAACTGCTATTTTCATCTCTGTTCTTTCTTTTTTAAGGAGTGGTTTGCTTGGAACAGGTGAAATATCTCTTGCTTTTATCATTATCTCTTTTTTTGTTTTTTTACCTCCATTTCCAAGTTTAATTTCAGCAATTTTAATTTCCATCATACCAGCGATATTTGGGATCTGTGTTTACCTTTCCATTTTATTGTTTCCTCTTGAATTAGGAATCAGAAACGAAAGCCCCCGAGAATGGTATTTCAAATCTGTAAGTTTGATTATTTTTTCCATACTCTCTGGATTTTTGATCCAAAGGTTGCGAGCGAAACTTATAAAAAATATAGTTTATTTAAAAGAATCTAGAGCAAAAATACTAAACTCTAAAAAACACATCGACAAGTTAGCATTTTACGATTCGTTAACTCAATTACCAAATAGGTATTTATTTGAGCAATCTATCAAGAATCGAATTTCCCTGGGACAAAATGAAGCTTTTGTTTTACTCATCAATATCAAAGGGATTAAGGTAATTAACGCGTTACATGGAATTGGATTTGGAGATCAAATTTTAGCTCTTATTGGAAGTATCTTAAAACAATACACTTCTGAAAGACCAAATACTATCGTTGCCAGTTTAGGTGGAGATGAATTTATTTTTTGGATTGAGAATTCATCTAAAACTAGAATTGAAGATGCTATCGTAAAATTTGATTTTAACAATAACCAAACATTAACACCCGATAGACTCGGACATCGTCTCCAATACCGTGTGAGTGGAATTCATTTCCCCAAAGATGCAAACGATTTAAATGAAGTCATAAGGAAACTTTCCATTGCTATGAATGTAGCAAGAGAAGAATCAAAAAATCATCTTGTTTGGTTTGAACAAGAAATGGAGAAAAAAATTGAAAGGGAACAAAAGTTAAAAAACCAACTTGAAAAAGCAATTGAGAATAATGAATTTAAAATTGCCTACCAAGAAAAAGTGAATATAAAAACACAAACTGTTGTTGGACTGGAAGCACTCGCACGATGGAGAGTGAGTGAGTATGGTGAAATTTCACCTGAAGAGTTTATTCCCATCATTACAAAATCTGATCTCATAGTTCCATTTGGAAAAAATATATTCCAAAAAGTTGTAAGCCAAATTCCGAAATTAATGGAATCTTATGGAAATCAAATAAAAATATCGATCAATATCTCACCTATCTTCTTTTTGTTTCCAAACTTTAATGAATACATCATAGAGTATTTAAAAGAAAATTTTATAGATCCCAAAATCCTCATTTTCGAAATCACAGAAGATGTTTTTATAGATGAGATCGAAACTATACAAAAAATTGTGTCATCTTTACGATCAATTGGCATCTCAGTTTCCTTAGATGATTTTGGAAAAGGATATTCTTCACTTCATTATATGCAGAAAATCCAATTTGATGAATTAAAAATAGACAAATCATTCTTAGATGAAATCGCAACTTCAGATCGTAATTTTTTGTTATTGGAATCAATCTGCCATCTTGCCGATTCCCTTGGTTTAAAAACAATTGCAGAAGGGATTGAAAGAGAAGAACAAATCATTCCATTAAAAAAAACTTCCTGCCATATCGTTCAAGGGTATCTGTATTCAAAACCTAAAATCTTATTTGAATGAAATTCAATTGCATCTTAAGCATATAGAATCTTCATACATTCGATTCCTTTCCTAGTTGCCTCCTAAGGGAAGAGATTGTATTTTATCCGTATGGGACACGGACACAATCATTCCAACCACCAGCACAATCACTCTCACCAACAATCGTCTACGTCCAAAAACCTTGCATGGGCATTCTTTCTTAATTTATCCTTTTCTATCTTCGAATTGATTGGAGGTATTTATTCCAATAGTATCGCCATCATCTCTGATGCTTTCCATGATTTTGGAGATGCACTCTCCCTTGCCTTTGTTTGGTATTTACAACGAGTTTCCACTAGACCAATCGATCGTCACTTCGATTACGGTTACAAACGTTTTTCAATATTAGGTGCTCTTATCATTTCTGTTTTATTGTCAGTAGGTTCGATCTTTATGATTATCGAATCCATCAAACGTTTTATAACTCCAGCTGAATCAAAGCCTGATGTAATGTTTGTTTTAGCAATTGTTGGAGTTTTAGTGAATGGGATTGCTATGATCCGATTGAATCATGGAACAAGTTTTTCAGAAAAGGCAGTTTTTTTACATTTTTTAGAGGACATCCTTGGTTGGGTTGCTGTTCTGATTGGTAGTGTATGCATGTACTTTTGGGATCTACCTTGGTTGGATCCGATGATGTCTTTTGGCATTGCGATTTGGATTTTATACAATGCGTATGGAAATACCAAACAAGTAATGCGAATCTTTTTACAAGCAGTCCCTGTCTCCCTTGACCGATCCGATTTGGTTGCACATTGGAATTTAATCAAAGGTGTGAATTCTGTTCATGACATAAAAATTTGGAGTTTGGATGGGAACCATCATGTTGCTTCCCTTCATGTACTGATTGATAAAAAAGTAAAGTTAAGTGAATTCCAAAAAATAAAACAAAAAATAAGAAACATCGCATCACAATTTGAAATCATACACACTACTATTGAGTTAGAAACGGATGAAGAGGAATGTAAATTACATACACATTGAAATCATACAAATTTCATTGGATAAAATAATTCCATACTTTGAATCCTTTTGATCCATGAAAGTATGTGTGGATAATTTGAAAGGTCAAATCCACCTTGATCTGCAACATGAGTATAAGCAAATAAGCTAATGTCTGCTATAGTAATTTTATCACCAACAAAAAAGGGAGTTTTTTCTAATTGTTGTTCCATTACCTTTAATGCTTTATGTCCTCCTTTTTGTTTGGAGTTATATTCCTCTCGCCTCTCTTCAGGTATTCCTAAGTAATGTTGGATGAACCTTGCTACTGCAATATATGGCTCATGACTGTATTGTTCAAAAAACTGCCATTCTAATACTTTTGCTTTTAAATAAGTATCCTTTGGTAACAAAAAACTCCCTTCCGCTAAAAAATGTAAAATTGCATTGGATTCAGCAATCACCTTACCATCATCTAACACAAGAATGGGAATTTTACCGTTTGGGTTTAATTTTAAAAAAGAGTCTGTTTGTGTTTCTCCGTTTTTGATATTTAACTCAACCCAATCATAGGGAATCTTTAAGAAAGAAGTAACTAATTGTATCTTGTAACAATTGCCAGATTGGCTATCACCGTAAATTTTCATTTTGAATCCTATATAGTCCTGGTAAAAAATTTTGAAATTGTCCAACTTCTTCAATATTGTGTTTGATCCATGCATTTCCATGTTTTAGATCAAAGAATAAAAATTCAAATATTGGTCTTAGGATTCGAAATGTATAACCTTTCCATCCTACGATTAAACAGTTTTCATAAAATGTTCCTTCCTTAGTTTCTTGGAAACGATATTCCATACGAGCAAGTGGGAATATTCCATACAATTTGGGATTGTGGATAAATCCAGCTTCATCTAATTTTTCAATAGGACTGATCACATTCACCAAATATCTTTTTTGCCTTCCTAAGTATTCAACAATCCGTAAAACCGCTCCAGGACCAATTGTACCCAATTCATTTGATTTTTCATAACTCACATGTAAGTGGTCTTCCGGATGCCAAACATGATACCGATCATACATTTTACCTTGGTATTCCATTTTACCTTCCAAATTTTGAAACCACCAAACCAACATTTTGGGAAAAACACCTTTAAGGATTTCATGCCTGATCCAATATTTGACCCTTCCATCTGCTAATATCTCCCGTCCCGATTCCGCAGATTCCAGAGTTTTTGGAATCCAAGAAATGCCACGATGAGGCGGTAACCCTAGTTTTACATACTTCATATCTGATACTCCGAAGTATAGTATACACTATACTCATTTATTATATGGTAAAGTAAACACTATACAAAAAATCAATCGAAAAAAAATCACGATTCAAAAAAATGAACGAAACGAGAGCAAAACATCAGATGAAACTGACCTTAAAACTGCTACAAAGTGAATTTGAATCCTACCAAAACCCACAATCTGAAAAAGAAAAAGAGATCGTGAGTGCAGCAGAAGAAATTTTTGCAGAATTAGGATTTAGTGGAGCAACAACCGCCGAACTTGCCAAAAAAGCAGGAACAACGGAACGTACCCTATTTAAATACTTTCCGACTAAAAATAGCTTATACAAACGTGTATTAGCTGGATTATTATTATCGACTATTCTTCCAAATCATATGTCGGACTTAAAAGATAGAATCCAATCTCAAAATCCGAATTTTAAAAAATGGTACATTTCAATTTTAAAAGCTAGGTATGAATCAGTTGCAAAAGAGCCCAAAAAATTAAAACTTCTAGTCGGAGCTATACTTTTTTCCAAAGACTTTGCCGAAATTTTTGGACAATTATGGAAAACTAATTTATATGATACTTCTCTTGAGGCTTATCGATATTTTCAAGCCAAAGGTGAAATTAGAAAGGATTTAGATCCAAATCAAATTGTCAGAGCCTCTTTTAGTTTAGGAGCTAGTTTTATCATCACAAAGTTACTCTTAGCACCAAAGTTTCCAATCGATGTAGATACAGAAATTGAGTCCTTGTTTGAAATTTTTTTCCAAGGGATTTCAAATTTGAAACAATTGGATTGAACGAAAAGCAAACAACAACAAAGTCTAAACGAACGAAGTTCTCCTTTTTTTCGGTATCTGATTGATACAATCCAATCCTTCAGATTTGTATCAAGTGGAACCATGGTTTACTTTAGTGTCGGAGATTGTTTTTTGGGAACAAGTAAAACCACTTTGCCTTTAGTTGATAAATGGTTTGCTACATCATCAATCCCTGTTTCATTTCCTAAGTAAAAATCAAGTCTCCCTTCCCCTTGGATGGCATTCCCCCTATCGTGTACAAAAACCAAATGATCATCGTATTTCTGTTTGGTGGACTGAAAATTAACAAGGACTGGAAACCCAAGTGGAATCTGTTTGTCCATAGCAACAGATCGTTCGGCAATAAGTCGAATGCCACCACTCCCAAGTGGCCCAAATGAAAGGTTTGATTGGTATTTTTTTGGCAAATTTTCTTTCAGAAAAAAGATGTATCGTGGATTTTTCCAGATAGCCTCTGACACTTCCAAAGGATTTGTTTCCCAACATTTGGAAAGATGATAAGGTTTTAAACTGGGACAAACTCCTGTTAAATGATTTGCTGGACTCAGATAATCCAATCCATTGTCAGCTGCATAATTGATACGAAATATTTCTTTTGTTTCTGTTTGGACAAGTGCCGACCCCTCGAGTTGTGCTAAATGAAGGTCTGTTAACGTAAGATATACGATTGGATGGGAGACAGATTTCCAATTTGATTCTAATTTCCAAAACTCTCTTGGGTAGGATTTGGAATTTATCTGGTTAGAATTTTGTTTTGGTGGGATAAGAGCGGGGTATAAGTATTTGCCATTTGGTTTTGTCCTCCCTTGGATTTGAACTTCATAATACCCAGTGATGAGTGGAAACTCAGAATTCGATTTGAGTTCGACTTCTTTGAAATGCCTTCGGACTTCAGTGAGTATCTCTTTTTCTTTTTTACTCTCAATTTGTTTCTGTAAAAGTTTCAGTGGGTGTAAAATTTCAAGTGGAGTGTATGTTTCTCCTTGGATTAAAAATTTTGAGTCACTTGGTAGTTTTTGTAAGTATTGGATGGATTCCTGAATCGCCAATTGTAAGGCATAATGTTCCGTATTTTTTTGTGTGAGAAGGAAGCCTTGTTTTTTTGGATTGGCGCGAAGGTTCCAACCCAAAACAATCAGGACAAAAAGGAAAATTCCAGAATAGATTCCATTTCGTTTCATTGGATTCACTCCACTTCCGCCGCTTCCACAAAGGGATGTTTCTCCCTGTTTGTGTTTTGTAAGAAACCATACCCATCCAATTGCAAGAAAGTCAACATTTCAGTGTTGGCATACGATGGATCCAGTCTTATGTCACATAAGACAACTGATGTCCAATCATTTTTACCAATTCCCCTTGACTTCCATGGGGGTACCAAAAACCTTTCAAAAGACCTCATATTTTTGCGATCATATATAGATTAATTAGGTGTTTCATGAAACGTACATTCCAACCGAGTAAAATTAAACGCGTGAGAACTCACGGATTCCGAGCCAGAATGGCTACCCCAGGCGGAAGAAATGTGATAGCGAACAGAAGAAGAAAAGGACGCGCTAAATTGACTGTTTCCGACGAAAAAATCGGGAGAAAGTTCTAATTTAGGAGCTTCCTTCGGAGACCCTTCGCGACCAAACCAGGATCCAAGAACTCTTTCGTCAGAATCGAAAAATGGGCAAGCCTCCACTTCGTTGGCTTGTTCGGAAAAACGGCCTTCCTTTTGCCAGTTTTTTATTTTGCCCCGATAAAACTCACAAAACTGCCGTTCTACGCAACCGTTCAAAACGAATTCTTAGAGAACTGGTTCGGAAACATACATCTGTTTTGCCAGTAGGATACGATTGTGCCCTACTCATCCAGGTTGGATTTGCGAAGTTATCTAAGGAAGACCGAGAGGTATTATTCCTTTCGGCTCTAAAACAATTCCCATGAATCGGCTGTTTTTGTTTCTCATTTTCCTCTACAAAAAACTGCTCTCACCTCTCTTACCACCCTCATGCCGATTCACTCCAAGCTGTTCTGAATACGCCAAACAAGCGTTTGAGACCTATCCATGGTACAAAGCGTTTGTATTAAGTATCATTCGAATTTCTAAATGCCACCCTTATCATGAAGGTGGACATGATCCTTTACCAAAATCTTATAACAAGAGTTAAACAATGCAAAACGATGCCAACAACAGACAAGGTCGCTTATTCCTCGCTTTATTTTTAAGTTTAGCAATATGGATGGGGATTAATTATTTCTTTTTCCCTCCACAACCTCCTAAACCAAAAACCGTTGATGAAACATCGAAAACAGATGGCACTGAAAAAGAAAAAACAGTTACTACTGATCCAAAAGCAGAAATCAAAAAAGCCACAACGGAATCACCCAAACTAAAACCCGTCAAACCAGAAGAGGAAAAAAAATTCTCTCTCAAAACTGATTCATTTTTAGTTCGTTTCTCTAGTTTAGGTGGAAGGATTACCGAATATTACATCAAAGACCATAAAGAACCAGATGGTTCTGAATTTGTAATCGCAAAAAATCCGAAATTCCAAATTGAATTTGAAGGCCAAACAGAAAAAGCAGTGGAACTCACAAGAGGCCAAGGTTTTGACTTCAACATCATTGAAGACAAAGATACCATTCCTTTCTCTGCATACAATCTTGTAAACTTTAGCTCTAATTATAACGCTGAAACAAAAACTGTAACTTTCGAAGCACCATCGCTCGATGGTAAATTCACAATTCAGAAAAAGTTTCAGTTTTTCCCTTCTGAAAACTATTTTAAGTTCCACTTAACTTTAAAAAACAGAACATCTGAGACAATTCACATTTCTCCAACGAAGTCTGATGTTTACTTCCGATCGTTTAGTTCCCTTGGTCCTATCTTAAAGAAAAAAGAAGACTTCAATGATAGAGACAATGCACATTACTTCCGTTACTACTATTTAGATGGAAGTTTCAAAGACCACGTTGATGGAACAACTACCCAAGGATTTTTGGACAATCTTTGGGGTTCCAATGAAGGCAAAGACACTCGTTATGAAATCAAAAAAGGTTCTAACGACAAAGTAGACTTTGTGGGAACAGGAAGTCGATATTTCATTGGTGTGATTGACCCTCTGGATGATAAACCTGCAGGTGTCCTTTTAGATAATCGAAAAGGAAATGAAACAGGAGTGCTTCTCGTTTATGACAACTGGAAACTTGGACCTGGTGAAGAAGTAAACTTAGATTATGCGGCTTATGTGGGTGTTCGTGAGTTAGATGGAACTGCCTTCCGAGACAGTAAACTTGATCCAAAAATCAACAAGGACTCTGTATTTGTTGGCCTTAGTGAATCACTCGATAAATCCTTTAACCAAGGGATCACAACACCTCTTAGAAACGGTATTGTTTGGATCTTAAAAAAGATCTATTTGGTGATTCCGAATTATGGTTGGGCCATTGTCATCTTTGCCATTTTGTTTAAGTTAGCATTTTATCCTTTGAACAAAAAACAAGCAGAGTCGATGAAAAAAATGCAAGAGTTATCTCCGCAAATCAAACTCATCAATGAGAAATATGCGGATGATCCAAAACTCAAACAAGAAAAAACGATCGAGCTTTATAAGAAAAACGGAACCAATCCAATGGCGGGTTGCCTTCCAATGCTCATTCAAATTCCAATCTTCATCGCACTTTATACGGCTTTCTCGGATACAGTAGACCTTTGGAATTCCCCTTTCCTTTGGATCAAAGATTTGAGTGAACCAGACACAGTTTTTACAACTCCAAAATTAGCATTCATTGGCGCACTTGCGATCAACATCCTTCCGCTCATCATGGTAGCAACTCAAGTGGTTCAATCCAAAATGACAACTGTGTCAACGGATCCAAACCAAAAGATGATGATGTACATGATGCCTGTCATCATGTTATACTTCTTCTGGTCAATGCCAGCTGGTGTTACAATGTATTGGACGATGCAAAACATTTTGTCCATTGCACAACAAATTTACACAAACAAGTTTGTTAAAACAGAAGACAAAAAACCAACTCCAAGTGGACCGACGCCTGCTAACAACGCGTCTGCGGTCGCAAGACCAGGTTTTAGAAACCAAAACAAAAAGAAAAAATGAAATCATTGTTTAACAAGGAAGATCACAGATGAATAATTACATTTTCGAAGCCGAAGGAAAAACGAAAGGGGAAGCCGAAGATTTTACTCTCGAAACCCTTCGTCTCCAAGCAGGCGATTTACGATTCGAAGTAGTAGATTCCGGAAAGTCCGGCTTTTTAGGAATCACACAAAAAAAACCAGCCGTTGTACGCGCGTTTGTTGCTAACAACGATATCCCTTCTGAAAAAATCATACACGGAGTGATCATCACCATTTTGAAAAAAATGGGAATCCCCGCAGAAGTAGTGGGAATGGGTGATGTAGACGGAAAAATTTATGTCGAACTCACAAGTAAAGAATCTGGACTTATCATTGGAAAACGTGGAGGCACATTAGATTCTCTCCAATTCCTACTCAACTTAATGGTAGATCCAAAAATTCGACACAATCGTAAAATTGTATTAGATATTGAATCTTACCGCGACAAACGCGAGTTATCTCTTATCCGTTTGGCAAAATCTGTAGCTGCTTCTGTAATCAAATCGGGAAGATCGAAATTACTCGATCCAATGAATCCTTTTGAAAGAAGGATCGTTCACATGGCAATCCAAGAAGATGAAAGAGTGTTCACAAGATCAGAAGGAAACGGAACTTTCAAACGTGTTCGAGTGATCTCTGCAAAAGAAAAACACAAATACAAAGATTTGGAAGATCCTTCTAAAAAAGGTCTGCCAGTGGAAGACTTTGCTGATGGTGTAGACCAAGAAGATCTTGATTGATACCATTGCGGCATTGTCCACTGCCCAAGGTCCCGGAGCGATTGGTATCCTTCGGGTCTCGGGTTCTTTGGTTTTGCCCATCTCCCTTGCCGTTTTAGAAAAAAACGGAAAACCCTTTACCGAAACTTTTATCCAAAACCAAAAACGTTCTGCCATTTTTTGTGACTTCGTCGAAAATGGAAAACCCTTAGACCAAATTGTATTTTTTTATTTTCCAGCACCTAACTCCTACACAGGTGAGGATTTAGCAGAGTTTCATTTACACGGAAATCCTATTTTATTAAAACGAGCACTCCATGTCCTTTTGGATCAAGGAGCAAGACCTGCAGAGAAAGGTGAATTTACCAAACGTGCTTATTTAAATGGAAAAATCAATTTGTCTGGCGCGGAAGCCATCAGCCGACTCATTGAAGCAAGATCCAAATATGAATTGGAACTTGCTCAAAAAAACGTATTCGGTGAAATCACAAAATTAAGTTCCAAAATCCGTAGTGATTTGATTTCACTGAAAGCCGAATGTGAAGCCGAAATTGATTTTTCAACTGAAGACCTTACCTTTGAAAGTTTAGAACAAAGAAAAAACCGAATGGTAGGACTTAAAAATTTATGTTCGAAGTTAATCAAAGATGCCGAACGAGCGGAATCACTCATCTTACAATCGACAGTTGTTTTGTATGGAGAACCTAATACCGGCAAATCGAGTTTAATGAATTTACTCATTGGAAAAGATAGATCTATCATTTCTGACGTTCCAGGAACAACGAGAGATTATATCGCCGAAGAATTGAGTTTGGATGGAATCCCGATTCGACTTGTTGACACTGCTGGCATCAGAGAAACCACCGATAACATCGAACAAATGGGGATTGAAAGAAGTAAACGAGAAGCCGATAGCGCCAATGTTAAATTACTTTTGATTGATACTTCCGCACCTTTTGAAACTCAATCCTTTTTATCTAAGCACAAGGAACGTTTGTTTGGTTCTATTATTGTTGCCAATAAAATTGATACGAAACACCCCTCTTGGAAAAAAGAGTATATTGAAGATTTACAAAAGGAATTCCAATTAACCATTTCGGAGATTTCCTGCAAAACAAAACAAGGAATCCCTGAGTTATTAGAATTATTGAAATCAAAACTTACCTCCAAAGATAATACAGAAGATTTGGTTTTATTAGAAGACCGCCAAAGGTATCACATTCAGAAAATTGAATCTTGTTTGTCTGAATCCATACTATTGATGGAAAACAATGCGCCTGCAGAAATTTATATCCAAGAAATCAATGTGGCACTGTTAGAAATTGGGCAAGTGAATGGAATCGTTGAAAATGAGGAAATTCTGGGTCGAATTTTTAGCAAATTTTGTGTCGGTAAATAATTCCTTTCAGTTTTAAAATTTAATCTTGTATATTCACCAAATTAGTATCTAATTGGTCGCACATTCGATACGAGGTAAAAAATGAAAAAATTTCTTGTGATTCTAACTCTTTTCTCTTTCAGCAGTTTTGGTTTGTTTGCTCAAACAGAGGCAGACGAAGAACCAACGATGCAAGCTGAAGAAGCTTCTGAAACCGTTAAACCTAAAAAAGATAAAATGAACAATAAAGACGGTGAGAAAAAAGAGAAAAAGAATAACAAAAATGGCGATAAAAAGGCTAAAAAAGCTAAGAAAGCCAAAAAAGAGAAAAAAGCAAAAAAAGACGCTGAGTAATCATTTCTCTTTTTTATTCCAAAAACCCCTGGAAACAGGGGTTTTTTATTTCTCAAAAAACCAAATGAAATCCAAAACCTACCTTGCAACCATACTTTCGTTAGTCGTAATTTTTCTTTTTACAAATTCTTGTTCTTCTTTTGGCTTAAATGAAACGATGACGTTCCGTCAATCATACTTCCAATATAATTTTAAGATCGATTCGATCCCAAAAGAATTATTTGGTGAAACGATTTCCTATACGATCAGTTATTATTTCTGTCCCGATACAAAAGAGGAAAAATGTTACATTCCTGTTTATAGGGATACACAGGTAGCAGCACGTCCAATTAAATCGTCTTCGGATGAAATCTATTTTGGACAAAAAAGACCTGAAAAATGGACTCATCTTTCCATAACCGTTGGCGGAATAGAAAAAGTGTATGGAAAATACACAATTGGTCACAATCCATTTTGGATCATGAATCACAAAAGTTTTGAAACAAGATCAAGTTTATATTATAATTTCCATTTTAGAAGCCAAGAGAACTTAATCCCCAATCGGAAACAAGAAGAGATCGCTAAAAAATTTGCCCCAATCCTTGTTTACCATAAAGATAAAAAATACCTACCATCTAACATTGAAAAGTATTCCAGTTTCTTCACAAAAAAAGAATACCCACTTCCAGAAAAAGACCTTCGCCGAAAATCAATAGGACAAACCACTTGGAACTATGTAGATTTTCCAGATTTCATACCAGTTGAGAATCCAACACATTTGTATTATCACGTTCGTTATGCTACAACAACTGTCTCTGGGACATCAAAAGAAGCCTTACCTGGATTTAGAGATAATGGAAACTATTGGTATGACAGGGGTGGGGACATTGTCATTTCTTACTATATTTGGTATGATTGGAATGAAGGTCCTACAAAATTTGGAAACGTCCACCAAGGGGATTTGGAATCGTATGCACTACTCATTTCACCTTACGGAGAACCGAAACGAATTTTACTCACAGGACATGATCATATCTTACTTGATACTGACTTTCGTAACATCAATTCTCTTAAAAATCATCCCATTTTGTATGTTGCGAAAGGCAATATGGGTGCCGATGGTGGGAACCCAACATCAGCTTATGGTGGTTATACGGTAAAACTCAATGCTGGGAATTTTTTATTCAATTATATTTCAGATCCTTGGGATGTATTTCCCTCTTTTGACCCTAAGGAATCGATTCTGATTGTTCCAGATGAAATATCTGACAAAGATTTAACATCTGTTAAAATTGGACCAGGAATACAAAACATCAAAACTCAAAACGAATCAAGTCCAGAGGAAACGGTAGGATCTCCTACGATCTATGTAGATGCACGAAGGATGGTAAAACAAAGAATCAATAAACTTGTGATGTGGGAAGAACCTGGATGGGTGAACCAAAAAGCGTTCCAAGATCCAGATGGACACCATAATGTAGACAAGTCAGTTGCTTCATTTTTTCAGTTCCAAGGAAGGCTTGGCAAACACCCAAGGACTGTCTTAAAAATTGCGGAACTCAAACAATTTGGGGCATCACCAGAGAATGCACCATTCAAAACCAATATCGAACAACATTTTACATTTGAGCGACCTCAGTATGAAAGGAGTCATACGGACCGTGAAGGAAATTATGGTCCTAAATTTTACGGAGATGATTCCACACCTCAAAAATAATCAGTAGTGAAAATTTTGATTTAATTCTTATCTTTTGATAAGATTCAATTTAGATCAAATCAACTAACTTTGCTTTGGCAAGTTCTTCAGGTTTGAATGGTTTTTCTGTTTGGATGTATTGGATCATTTCTTTTCTAAGGGGATACACGTCCCCTAGGATGGCTTTTTGGATCACAAAGTCTTTCCATGTTTTGAGACAATGCCCAAATTTTTCTCTATCTAATAACCTTGTGATTGATTCCTCATTTTCACCCCATACAAAAGGATTTGCTCCCGCATATAGAAGTTCCTTCAAAGATTCCACACCATCACAAGAGGCAGATAAAAACAAAGCTGTGTTTCCAAAATGATCTTTCGATTCTAAATTGAGACTATCATCTTCCAAAAGAATGCCACACACATCATCTAGATTACGTTCGGATGCTAAATGTAGTGCATTTTTTCCTTCTTGGTCCAAATGGTCTTTTACCTGTGGAAAGTTTTTTAATAGATACAGAACAATCTCAAATCGATTTTCTACTACTGCTTCTAAAAATAGGGAACGACCGGCTTCATTCCGCAAGGACAACACTTCCACAGTGATCCACGGATGGATCGTTTCCCATAAACTCTCAGCTGCTTCCAATACTGCTATGTGATAGATGGTATTCCCTTCTCTATCTCGTGCGAAAAGGTTAGGTGAGTTTTTCCAGTATGGAGCCGTAGTGATGAGAGCATCTAAAAATTGTGCACGATTTTGGCTAACCACATCAAAGATAACATTACCTGGGGTTCTGTATGGGGTATTAGGGTCAGCACCTTTTGTGATTGCGTGTTGGAACAAATCTACATTGTCAACTTTCAACATCCAAGTGAGGGCATTGGTTCCATAAGAATCCAGTTCGTTTGGATCAGCCCCATCTTTAAGAAGTAAATCCCAATCTTCTATAGTACCTGACTTTGCAACTTCAATGACACTCATTCCAGTAACAATAATAGTTACTTAACTCTTGTCGATTTTTTAACCACACGTTTTGTCGGTTTGAAACTTATGATTTTATCAAATCCCCGTTTCACTTCAAATTTTAAAAACGGAACAGAAGTTTCCTTGGGAGGGATGAGACTCATTGCTCTTTCAGAAAGTGCAGTAATGGTTAAACTTGGGTTCACACCTAAATTCACAGTCAACATAGATGCATCACAAACACGTAAGTTCTCATAACCAAATACTTTGTTTTCCAAATCAATCACACCTTTTTCTGGCGATTCTGCTACAATACACCCTCCCATGATATGGCCTGTGACAGGTGCAGACAATAATGTTTCGTTGAGAGAACTTCTGGGAATCCCACCAACAATCTCAGCCAATTTGCGTGTGAAGGCATTGGCAATGGGAATGTAAGTTGGTGTTGGTTCGCCAGTGGAAAGTGCTGATGTCAGTGTCTTTTGAAAAGGCCAAATGAAACGACGTTTGCGAACAAGTCGTACGCTATTGTCTACGGTTTGCATGACAAGTAAGATGATGGAGTTTTTGGCAAATCCGAACGGATTGTGAGCCTTTAGAAAGTAAAGAGGGTGGCGGATCATCGTCCAAAAAAACTTAAGTGGTCGAGGAAATTTCCCACCTCCATCTGTCATTACACTCGCCATTACGCCAAAAAAGTCTGATCCTTTCGAATAACGCACAGGTTCAATATGAGTGTTTTCATCTGGGTGGACAGAAGAAGTGATGGCAATCCCCCTTGAATAATCTGCGTTATTACTTGATGGGACTGTCACTGGTAAAACGGTTTCACTATTGGTTCGGACAGTATCACCTAACTTCTCTGACAAACGAATCATTTTGTTTTCTTGTTGCATCTTGAGAAGTAAACCAACAGTTCCCATCACACCTGCAGAAAGAACAACTTGTTCGGATCGAAATTTTCGTTTTGGATACCCGAACCAACCTGTTGTGCTATTTGTTTCTAATTCATATCCAAATTCACCACTTGCTTCTGGATCAGGTATACCTTTTACGTTGAGTGGGATAAGAGAAGTAACTTTAGTTTCGGGCAAAATAACAGCACCTAACTTCTCTGCTAAGTACAAATAGTTTTTATCAAGTGTGTTTTTAGCATTGTGTCGGCAACCCACCATACACCCACCACAATAGTTACAAGGATCTCGGTCAGGGCCATCTCCATCAAAAAATGGATCCTTGGCATCTTTTTTGTTTCCAAAATATATCCCAACAGGTGTTCTTTGAAAGGTATCTTCTTTTCCAAAAGACTTTGCCGTTTCTAATAATAAATGGTCTGGTTCCCATAATTGCGGATTTTCAGTCACACCTAACATGTGTTTTGCAACATCATAATAAGGTAATAAAGCTTTTTCTCCACCCATTTTGGAATACAACGGTGAGTTTAATACTTTACTAGAAGGAACATATAAAGTACAAGCATAAACAAGTGATCCACCACCTACACCTGATCCACTCACAAGTAAAAAATCATTGAGTAGATTGATCCTTTGGATTCCATAAAATCCGAGTTTTGGCATCCACAAATATTTACGTAAACTCCAATTGGTTTTTGGAAAGTCGCCAGCCTTCCATCGTTTGCCGGATTCAATGACTAATACTTTATATCCTTTTTGAGAAAGGCGATATGCAGAAACGGAACCACCAAATCCTGATCCAACGATAATTACGTCGAAATCAAATTTTTGTTCTTTTGGAATGGTTTGGTTCATGGTTCGTTTTTCCTTGTTTGTGGAGAATCAGCGAATCCGATTCTCCGAAGGAATTCATTTTCTGTCAATTCGCTCTTATGAATTCTGAAAAAACTTCTAGTCGAATCAAAACATAGGTTTTGAATCGGTTCATGCCTGAAATCAAAAAACAAATTCCTTTACTCAACGCTGATGGTACGATTACTGAAGAAGGCTGGGCACGTTCACCCCTTTGGACATATAACCGAGAGAATATTGCCGCATCTAAACTAAGGATCAAAGAATGGGATTATTATTCGATCCTTTCACCTTCTCAAGGATTTGGTATCACTATTACAGCATCTGACTTAGGTTATGCGGGTCTTTTTGCTATTTGTTATTTGGATTTCAAAAAAGGTACTTTCCAACAAATTGATACTCTTTCGATATTACCTTTGGGAAAAACTGGATTTCCAAGAGTAAACAATAGTGGAATTGTCACCTTCGAAGATAAAAAACTCCATCTACGATTTGAATCCAAAAATGGAAAACGCAGTTTAGAATTTGGATCAAATGAATTCTTAACTCCAGATGGTTCCAAAGGAATCCAAGGAAAAATAGAACTAACGGAACCAAAGATGGATACTATGAATATCGCTACTTCTTGGAAAGAAAACCGAAAGGCATTCTATTATAATACAAAAATCAATTGTATGCCGGCGAATGGTAGTGTCGTTATGGGAAACCAAACTTTCAAATTTGATCCAAAAACGGACTTTGGCGCGTTGGATTGGGGAAGAGGTGTTTGGACCTATAAAAATCGTTGGTATTGGAGTTCTCTTTCTTCTTGGATCGACGGCAAACCATTTGGTCTTAATTTAGGGTATGGATTTTCCGATCGAAGTCCCGCTTCTGAAAACGTAATTTTTTATGATGGAAAAATTCACAAACTAGATGAAGTGAATTTCATCATCAATACAAAAGATTATATGGCACCTTGGAAATTTGTATCGAATAACAAACGTTTGGAATTAGATTTCAAACCAATTGTGGATCGCAATTCTTATATGAATTTTATCTTAATCAAATCTGTCCAACACCAAGTTTTCGGAACCTTCAATGGAACTGTTGTGTTAGATGATGGGAAAAAAATAAAATTAGAGAACGTGCTTGGTTTTGCCGAAGACGTCCTCAATCATTACTAAACATCGAAAGAGCGATCACAATTATATGCCATCGCTCTCGATTGGAGTCGTTTTTATAGATTCCAAATCTATAAAAACGGATTCCATTCCCCTAAGCTCTTTTTTTCAGTTTGTAATACGCTGAAAAACTCGCTGGGATAAAGATCAATGACCCAAAGGTTCCAAATCCAAGTCCCCAAGCCAAAGACAATGTCATAGGAATGAGGAGTGGGTCTGATCCACCAATGGCATAAGCCGTCGGGATCATCCCTGCCATGGTTGTCATCGTTGTCACAAGGATAGGGCGAAACCTTTCCGATGATGCAGTGATGAGAGATTCCAAAAGCCCTTCCCCTCTTGATTGGAACTCTTCAATTGTGTCAACTAACACAATCGATGCGTTCACGATCACTCCAGCAAGACCAATGATTCCAATCATAGCAAGAAAACTGAGAGCTTTGCCAGAAATTAAAAATCCAAACACAACACCCACAAATCCAAGTGGAATCGAAAGTAAGATTAACACTGGTTTTTTGATACTATTAAAGATAATTGCAAGGATGGCAAATATTCCAAAAAATGCCAACACACCTGCAACGAGTAATGATACCATGGATTTGGCTGTTTCTTCTTGTTCCCCTCGGAATTTAATTTTATAACCAGGGTATTTTTTTCCAATGTTCCCAAATTCATCTACGATTTTTCCATTCACAATAGAGGAACTTGTTATAGCTTCATTCACATCGGCGAGGACTGTGATTGCCTTTTCATAATCATTATGATACAAGGCTTCAATCCCTTGGACAGTTGTTTTAGTAGTAACTGCAGTAATCGGTGTTAGCAGGCCAAATTTATTAGATATACGGATAGAGTCTAAATCTTCAATTCCATCGCGGAAACGATCATCATTTTGGATGATGATGCGTACTTCATCTTTTCCTTTACGAAGGTTAGAGGCTTCCAACCCTTCCATGGCAGTTCGCACATAATAAGCGGTAATTTCAGTATCAATTCCAGTGATTGCGGAAGCTGTGTCTTTCACACGGATCTGAATTTCTTCCCGCCCAGGTTTGTAATCATCATTGATATTGATGACACCTTCCTGTTTTCGTAAAAAATCCTGCATCTCATTGGAGATTTTTTTCAAAGTTTTATAATCACGACCTTCAATAGCCACAGTAACTGCCGCACCAATCGGAGGACCATTCACAACCAAATCCACCATGACCGAAATGGCATTTGGTAATTTTTTTAAATCAGGCTCCAGTTCCCCAAAGATTTCTTGGGCCGTTCGTTTGCGCTCAGTTTCTGGAACAAGAATGATTTGTGCCATTCCCAATTGTTCTCCAATCCGAGTGAGTGGATCCGTTGGGTCTGTTTGTTGGATTCCAATTTTTAAAATGACACTTTGCACTTCTGATTTTGGAATTTTATCCAAGATCGGTTGGAAGTATTGCAGTTGTTTTGTGGTTTCTTGTGCCGAAAAGTCTGGTGGAAATTCCGCTCTTACAAGAACATAATCAATCCCTTCTTTCGGAAACAAATTGAAATTCATGAGACCAACAAGTCCACATGATGACAAAAATACGATTAGGATAAAACCAAGGGCAAGGAATGGTCTTCCCACTACTTTCGTAATAAATTTTGTGAACTTTAATTTTAATGATTCAAAACCATTTTCTAAAATGGAACGAAATCGTTCTCTATGTTTGGACCTTTTTTTCGGTGTATTGGAAGTGAACTGTGCATACCGCACTGGTAATAAAAGAAAAGATTCGAAAAGGGATAAAGTCAAAGCGACGATCACCATAAATGGAATCTGCCAAATGAATTTTCCCATAATTCCTGACATAAATGCCATCGGTAAAAACGCAGCTACTGTTGTTAAATATGATCCAATGATAGGCACAAACAATTCGCTTGCTCCAAGCACTGCAGCTTCTCTCGAATCATAATTTTTGGAACGATACTTATATATATTCTCAGAGATGATGATGCTATTATCAACTAACATCCCTAGTGAGATAATGATCCCGAGCATCGAAACCAAATTAAAGGACACATCAAATATTGGAAACGCAATCGTTGCCGCAAACAAGGTAAGTGGTAAAGACAAACTTGTTAAAAGTGAATCTTTGAAACTAAAGAATAAAATTAACACTACAACTACTAAAAACAAACCTTGTAAGGAGTTAGTGATTACGACATCCAATCGTTTGAGTGCTCTTGCTCCTTCGTTGTTTAGTTCCGTAAACTGAATGTTAGCTGGGATTTGTTTTTTCAATTCTGCAATGCGTTCTTTCACTGCTTCGACAGTTCGAATGATGTCTGCACTGTCTTTTTTTATGATTTGTAAAACATAAGCAGGTTCTCCATTTACCACCGCTAACACACGAGGCCTTTCATAAGTATCCTTTACATTGGCAACTTGTGAAAGTAATATGGTGTTTCCCGTTTCATTAGAACGAATGGGAATATTTTTAATATCGTTGATTTCATTTATCTCACCTGTCACACGAATGTCTTGTGTGATCGGTCGTAAAAAAGAACCTGCAGGAACACTTATATTTCGTTTGGAGATCGCATTGATAATGTCTGCAAAACCAATGGTATATCTTTTTTTTAGATCAGGATCAACACGAATCCGCCATTCTTCTTTTCGTTTTCCAAAGGCATCTACACGAGAGACTCCAGAAACTTTACGCATTTCATCTTCAATGAAACGACCCATCTCTTGTAATTCCATCTCATCCATCGCACCATGGATGGCAATTTCCAATACTGGGAAGTTGGAACTCTTTTGTTCTGTGACAATAGGTCTATCTTTTACTTGTGTTGGAAGGTTAGTGACACGGTCCACCGCACGCCTAATATCATTCACAACTCCATCGGGGTTATTGTGTTCCAAATCGATTTTAATGCTGATATCAGATTCTGAATTTCGGGAAATGGACCTTACGGAATCAAGACCTTCCACTTCGCGTAACTTTTCTTCGATGGGGATTGTGACTTTTTTTTCAACGTCCACTGGGCTTGCACCAGGATAAACTGTAAGCACCCTTACTTGGCGAAAGTTGACCCGAGGGAAAGCTTCTCGTTTCATCGAAAGTACGGAGATGATTCCCGCAAGAAACAAAAAGATAAACACAAGGTTTGCAACTAGGGGTTTATAAACAAAAAAATGTATGACTTTTCTCATATTATGACTTCGGATTTTTAAAATTTAGGATATTGACTGGTGAGTCAATTTAATTAAGAAATTTATTGACCTTTATTTTCGGATTCTCGTTCTTTTATGACAGTTTCAATTACTTCCACAAACACAGAACTGTCTTGTGCACCACTTACTGCATACTTTCCTCCAATAATGAAGTAAGGTACCCCACTAATTCCATTTTGATGGTAATATTGAATTTCTTGTTGGATATTTTGTTTCAAATTGCCATCATCGTAAATGGTATCAAACTGGGTTCGGTTATTGTAAAATGGTTCCACAACTTTCCAGACCACTTCCTTATCTGTAAGATCCAATGTTTCTTCAAAATTTGCGGCAAAGAATCGTTCCACCAAATTTTGTTGTGCTTCCAATGTGGGAAGTGCCGCTACAAGGGCATGTAAGACCAAAGTGTTCGTAGCTTTCGGAATGTTTTGGAATTGGAAATTGATTCCCACATCTTTTCCGATCTCTGTGAGTCTAGTCCAAGCACCATCCAAACGGTCCAAACTTCCAAATTTTTGTGTTAGGTGGATTTTATAATCAATACCTTCTTCTGGAATTTCTGGTGAAAGTTGGAATGGCCGCCATCGGATTTCTGGAGTGATCGAATTTCCAACTTGTGCCAGCGCTTTTTCTAATTTTTTTTTGCCAACATAACACCAAGGACAGGCTACATCGGAAACAATATCGATTGGAAATACTTCAGAGTTTGTTGACATTTTAGATTAGACTCCGATTCATTATGGGAATGATTCTATATCCAGGAAAAAGATGAAACTGAGTAGAGAAAGTTTTTTAAAAAAAAGTTTAGCATTTGGAAGCATTATTTCGATCCCTTCGATCCAAAAAAATATTTATGCCTTTGGTAGTGCAGAGAACAAAAAACACAGGGAAAATCCAATTGCATACGCCGAATCCTTAGGGTATACAAACCCCATCGACCAAATCCTCCTCACAGCGATCCTTGCGCCCAATTCCCACAATTCCCAACCGTGGAAATTCAAAAAAATATCCGAAAACGAGTTCTATTTATACGGGGACGGCGAGAAACAATTGCCAGAAATTGACCCGATCAATCGCCAATTTTACCATACACAAGGTTGTTTTTTGGAGCTTTGCCACCTAACGGCTGATTCGTTAATGTTTGATACCCAAATCCAACTTTTCCCCAAAGGAAAACCAATCCGAAACGATTTTTCGAAATCTCCAATTGCAAAAGTTTCCATTCAACCCAAAACAAAATGTGTACATGATTTTTTATTCTCTGGAATCACCAAACGGAGAATGAATCGTTCTGTGTATTCTGGTGAATTTCTCACAAATGATGAGTTAGAAGGCATTTTTTCCTTAGCTCGCCCAATTAAACAAAATATTCGCTTCATAAATGATCCTAACCAACTCAAATCCATCTTACCTATCTTAGATGAAGCATTTGCGATGGAAACCAATCGTTATGTTTCCAATGAGCTCAATCGAAAATGGTTTCGTGTAACAGAAGAATCTATATTGAAACATAGAGATGGATTGACTTTGGAGGCAAATGGATTGTCTGGAATCAAACTTTGGTTTGCCAAAACTTTTTTTGTGAATTTATCCAAAGAATCTTGGCATAACGAAGATTCCAAACAAGCTGCTATAGGTATGTTTCGCTCTCAAGTCCAATCCTCAAAAGCATTAGTCTTCTTTATTTCAGAAGGAAAAGATGATGAGGCCACTTGGATCCAAACAGGACGCGACTTTATGCGTTATACTTTATCTTGTGCTGTCAAAAACATTGCATTTCATACCATGAACCAAGCAGTGGAAGATTACCCTGAAAGCCGCATGTTCACAAAACAACTCAAACAAATCCTCAATCTCAAAAAAAACGAAGAAATCCAATTGATTGCAAGGTTAGGAAAAAGCTCTTATGAATTTGATTCCTACAGAAGAGATCTGAAAAGTTTTTTCATTTAAATCAAAAAGAAAGATACTGTTTCCAATTGTTTTATAAAAAACAATTTAACTAGGAAGACTCGGGAATAATACTTCACCAGCTGATTCAAAAGCTGGTTTAGAAAACAAATATCCTTGGTACAAATGGATACCCATATCGACGAGGACACTTAATTCCTCCAACGTCTCCACACCTTCTGCGATGACTAAAATCCCAATCTCTCGACAAACTCCAGCGATGGCATTCGTGAGTTTTCTCGCAACTGGATTTAGATGGATATTACGTATGAGTTCCATATCCAATTTGATGATGTCAGGTTGGAATTTGGCAAGTAAGTTGAGACCTGAATACCCGGATCCAAAATCATCAATGGCCGTCAAAAAACCATACTTCTGATAGGCTTTAAAGATATTGATGATATGATTATGGTCTTGTACTTCTTCCCCTTCGGTCAGTTCGAATACCAATCGATTCAATGGGAATTTGTATTCGCGACTTGCTTCTAAGGTGGTACGAATGCAAGTTTCTGGTTGGTAAACTGCATTGGGTAAAAAATTAATATTGAGTAAAGCAGGAATTTGGATCTGGCTTGCCAGTTGGATGGCCTTGATCCGACACGATTGGTCAAATTGATAACGATTGGTTTGGTTGACTTTGGAAAGAATCGAATAGGCAGATTCGCCTTCTGTCCCTCGAACCAAAGCTTCATGAGAATAAATACTCTTTTGGTTCCAATCTATAATCGGTTGGAATGCCATTGAAAACGAAAAGTCCAAACCCGCACCATTTCGGCATTCGGCACAACTGTATAACTTTGGCACTTTTCCCTGAGGAGTGTCGATTAACTGTGCTTCTGGAAAACTTGGTTTCATCTTTTTAGGTGTCCCAGTTTAGACAATAGGTGAAAGATTGCAACTTAGTTTTCGATCTCAAAATTTAGGAAGTTTGGCGACTAAATACCAACCAACAACTAAAAACTGAAAGAAAGATGTCACAAACAAAATTGTATATGGTTTTGCATTCACTGCTTTTAAAGAACCAATCCTTGCACCAAAGATACCTCCAAAACTTCCAATAAGAGCAAGTTCCCAATGTAATTTGCCTAATAAAAAAAATTGCATGGTAGTTCCAAACGACGTGAGGAAAATTCCTAGAAATGATGTAGCAACTGCTTCTACAGGGCTCATTCGAAAATAATAAATAAATAATGGAACGGCTAAAAATCCTCCACCTATACCAAATAAAGAGGAAAACATTCCAAAAAAAACACCTACAAGTAAAACAATCACAACAGATTTTTGAGTAATAAGAAACTCTGCTCTTTCCTCCGTTGTATTTATTTCTACTGAATTTGTTTGTGTCGATAAACCATTCGGTTTTTCCTTTGTTTCTTGGATGAAATGTAATGAAGATTTGGATACCAAATCATAATATTTTTTTCTTTTTTTCAACGCTGCGATCAAATTATAAACAGCAAGGATTCCTAAAAATATTGTAAAAACAAAAAGATAAACAAATTCCGAAAAAGGAATTCCGTAATACAATTGTTTGCCGAGAGTTGTATCTTCAAATCTTCCAAACGCATAAGCTGTGTATTGTGCCGATGGTATGGATGTGGAGAGTAATAAAAACCCTTGTTTCCAACGGATTTTTTTGTTTTGATAGTAAACATAGAGACCTGACAAAGCTGAAACAGGCATCTGAGCGAGGGATACGGCCACTGCTTGAACAGCCGATAAATAAAAAAAACTATGAAAAAAAGGTGTGTAGATAAAACCTCCCCCAAGCCCAAGGAAGGAGGCTAAAAATCCAACACAAAATCCTAATCCAAATACAACTAAGATGCCGGGCCAAAAACCCCAAACAAATTCATAGAATATTTGAAAACTTTGTTCCAATGGTTTTAAAAATGTTCTTTTGCATCCTCAAAGAATTTGTGTGTCATTCGTTCGAATACTTCTTTTTCGGTCGCGGTTTCAAAGTTATACCATGAGATAGGGATGAATAAAATCCATTGCGCATAATTTCGGAAAATATGATAATCATACGTTCCCACTTTTTTCCCATCTTTGTACAATAAGTATTGCACATCGTATCCATCTTGGGTTGACCAAGCAGGTAAAAATGTAGCAGTCAAAGTAGAAACTCCTAAAAACGCAGTGGCAATGGGAGATGGAGAACGGTAATTTACTTTTACA
Organism: Leptospira sp. WS39.C2; assembly: GCF_040833965.1. Lineage (NCBI taxonomy): Bacteria > Pseudomonadati > Spirochaetota > Leptospiria > Leptospirales > Leptospiraceae > Leptospira > Leptospira iowaensis. Next base: position 273,153 of record NZ_CP162142.1, on the reverse strand, counting down.
TTCACCAAATAACCGACCTTAGGTACATCCACTGCTTCAGTCGTTTTTTTGAATCTAGTTTTGTTTTCGAAGTAATTCTTAAGAGCCTCTCTTCCCCCTAAATTCAATTGTGGGAAAGTAGGAAGAACATAAACAAAATTTGTGTCCAAGGATTTTTCTTCGGATGGGAGTGGCAAAATTTTTGGATAATCTTTGTAACTGATGATACAATTTGACACCAAAAAAAATGCCAAAAGTAATCCGGTGAATGTTGTTAATGTAGTTTTAGTTTTGGCTATGGTCATGTAACCCCTCTTCGTCATGTCTTCGTTCCAATTCTTCATATAATTCTTCTTGGTCTTCAGTAAAAAATAATTCGTATCCGATTCTTAAACAAACAGGATCATCCTCAATAGAAACATTACTTGGTAAAATGAGATTCATTACATAAAATGTATTCGATTCTGCATCTTCCAAAAAACTTTCAGTGGCGTCCCATTCATCAAACTCTACCACTTCTGGTTTGCGGAATTCCTTTAGAATTTCATCAAAGGTTTCAGTAATATAATTAAATTCGCCAGACTCACTATCGATGATAAATTGGACATGGTGACAACCAGGGCCTTCTTCTTCTAGTGGACTTAAGACCATACTCCCGCAAGCGGGGCAATGGATGGTTGGGTCTATGGCTCCACTCGGCCAATTGATGTTGATGGTTTCGATCATAACTAACGAACCTCGAGTTCCCAAAATAACGACATCGTTTGTTTAGGAAACCTGAATTTGTTTCCCATTTTATAAAAATGAATCTTTGGAATCCAAACTGAAACAAAAAAAAGAGATAGGGTTTGCCTAAAAAATGGGATTGTAAAATGAATTCAATTTGGAATGGGAATTACTGCTGAATACCAATCTGCTTTCACCTCGAGTTTCCAAGAATTTTTTGGAAACGCAAAAGATATTGGTTGGGAATTATACCATCTTAGTTCGGAACCAGAAAACGACTTTCCATCATGGTTAACGTTTACCATTCGAAATCCGTTAGGTGGTAGAGCGATTGTATTTCGTTACCACCATCTGGAACATAAATTTTATGCACACTTAAAGGTCCAAGTGATTCCAGGAGAAGAAAATTGGAGTTTAGATCAGTTGTTTCACAAAAAAGGTTACACAGATCTTGACTCGGATGACATTTTATCTTCTGGCGGTGAATGGTTATTCCATTCTTTAGCCAGACATTATTTTGGAATCATCATCTCTTTTTGTCCAAGGATTTTGGAACCTGATTATTTTTTAGATTGAGATTTTTTTTTGCGATCATCAAAAAGCACTTGGTTCCATAAAAAACCCCATATAAAAAATGTCGAGTTGATGTATGTATACAACATCAGAACAACCATTTTTGAGATAAGATCATAAGCCAAAGAATAGTTCACACCAACATTTTTCATTTTTAAATAAAACTGAAATCCAAAACTCATTCCAAGTACAAGTAAGGATGCAAAAATTGCTCCTGGTAAATTTTCCTTTAACGTGGTTTTTGCTTTTGTGATATAGGCATAGTAAAAAGTAAACAAACCAATGCTATATGGCAAAATGATGAGAGAAACAGATAAATAAGGATTATTTCGAAAAAAGGCAAAATGAAATGAACGGTATAACATTCGTTCAATGGAAACAATTCCATACGTCAAATAAAAATACAAAACAAGTAACACTAGAGAAATCACAAGTAATCGAAAATTGATCCACTGGGATGCTATGAACCCTACTTGTGTTTCATCCCTTGAAATGAAACGAAGTGCTTTTGAAATGGTTCCAAATATTGTGAGACTCGAAATAAAAGAAATCACAATGCTTATCGCAATCACATTATAACTTTTTACCTTCGTTAGGTTTTCTACACTTTTGTCGATGGGTTGGAAAATGGGAGCTGGTAAAAATTTTCCAATTTGGTCTGTCATCAAATTGATGGTTTTTGGATCTTGGAGTAACCCAAGTAGGGTCACAAATACAACCAGTAAGGGAAATAGGGTCAAAAGAAAGGTAAACGAAAGTTCCGAGGCAAGGCCATGGACATCATACAAATACACTTCACTAAAAAATCGACGGATCCGTTTCATGCGGTCAGTTTGTCAGTTGTCTGTATTTTTGTCTTATTTTTCTTGCCCTCTCGATTCGTGAGGAAACCCTGGAAGAATCTCAGTGACGTACCTAAAAGGGGAAAACTTCCATGTCAGAAGAAAAAGAAAAGAAGAACAAAAAAATCGCGAAAATGACGGTCGAGGAAATTGACTCTGCCATTAAAAAGTCGGTTGAAACCATGAACGGCGAATCAAGCCTTTATGTGAAACACCTTCGCGAAAGAAAGGCGGAACTTCTAGCCAAGAAATAAGGTTAGTCCCTCCTAAATTCCCCGCCGAAACGGCGGGTTTTCGCAAACGCTTTGATCCAATTCATCCAAATCCACCAACACTTCGGTCCTAAAGTCCTTTTTGAGGGTTTTAGCTGGCACATCAAACCTGGTTGCCGTGTTGCCCTTGTAGGTCCTAACGGCTCAGGCAAAACCACCCTTTTCCAAATGGCTGCAGGGAAACTCAAACCCGAGTCAGGTGAAGTGATTCGTTCAAAACACACTGTTTTATCTCTCTTCCAACAGATCCCAGAATTCAAACCGGATACATCAGTCATCGAAACTGTTCTCGATGAAAACAAATTGTATGCGGAATATGATACCAAACGGAAGGCCATCGAATCCAAGTTTGAAACCACAGACCATGAAGATCCGGCATTTGAAACACTTCTCCACGATCAAAGTGAATTAGAAGAGTTTGCCCACTTACACGACTTACACGGCTTAGAAGCTCGAGCAAAAAAAATCCTATCGGGACTTGGATTTGCCACAACGGACTTCACAAGAAAAACAAAAGAGTTTTCCCCTGGATACCACCACCGCATTGGTCTTGCGATAGCCCTACTCAATCCTCATAATTTATTATTACTGGATGAACCAACAAACCATTTGGATGATAAAACCAAATCTTGGTTAGCTGACTTTTTAGTTTCCCAAAACCAAGCCTTTGTCCTTGTCACTCATGACCCTGAATTTTTAAACCAAACTGTGGATACCATCATTGAAATCAATCCCCATGGAACGTTTGAATTCCAAGGGAGTTTGGAAGAATTTTTTGAAGCCAAAAATGAAATCCAAGAAAAACTAAAAGTCCAATTTGAAAAAGAAGAAACGTATTTAAAATCACGTATGGAATGGGTAGAACGTTTCCGAGCCCAAGCTACAAAAGCAAGACAAGTCCAGTCTGTCATCAAACGTCTGGAAAAACGGGACAAAGTAGACAATCCAGAAGATAGTTTTTGGAACCAAAAACCAGATTACCAATTCCAGTTTGTCCCTTCGAGTAATATCATCCTTCGATTGGAACATGCATCTTTCTCCTATCCAGACCGAAACACTGGTGAGAAAAAAACCATCTTTGAAAATGCTGAGATTGAAATTTCTGCTGGCGACAAAGTGGCGCTCGTGGGTCCTAATGGAGCAGGTAAATCAACCCTCATGCGGTGTTTGTTAGAACAACACAAACTTGATACGGGAAAATTGTACTATGGCCCCAAAACCAAACTTGGTTATTTTTCCCAAACCCACGGGGAAGATTTGGATGAATCACTGAACCTAGTGGAAACTGTCTTAAAAAAATACCCTGAATTGAATGAAGAAAAAGCAAGGACACTCCTTGGGCATTTTGCCTTTCCTGGAGATGGTGTTTTTAAGTCCGTAAAACACCTATCAGGTGGAGAGCAAAGCCGTCTTCGTTTGGCTCTTCTTGTCAACCACCCATCCAATTGTTTATTCTTAGACGAACCTACAAACCACCTGGACATTGTGATCCGTGAAGCCATCAAACGTTCCCTCATCGATTTTCCGGGAAGCCTACTCATCATAAGCCACGACCCCGACTTTATGAAGGGACTTTGTAACCGTACCTTCCAACTCTCTGGTGGCGAATTAAAAAACCTAAATTGTAGTTTTGACGATTACCTCAAATTCCACAAAGAAGATGAATTGGGTACAAATGCGAAGGACCAAACGCCTTCCAAAGCAAAAAATGAAGAAAAAAAGCCCAATCCACAGGCGAGCAAAAACAAACGGAAAAAATTAGAAAAAGAAATATCTGAATTGGAAGTCCAAATAGAGAGACTGGAAAAAAATAAAAAAGACAAAGAAGAACTTTTACAGGACCCAGAGTTCTTTAAAAACAGAAGTTTTCAGTTGGAAATGGACACTTATAACGATATTAAAAGAGAAATCACACTCCTAACCAAACGTTGGGAAGAGGCGACAATAGAACTAGAGGAAATGGGCGGAGTTATATAATGGTACCGGAAATCGATGTAGTCAGTTTTAAAAAACGTCTGGATGCAAGAGCAGAAGGAAAAGATGATTTTTTTGTTTTGGATGTACGAAATCCAAACGAACAACAAATTGCACTCGTACCTGGTACAGATAAACTCATTCCAGTTAGCGAACTTGCTGCTCGTATCGAAGAAATCAAAAGCCAAATAGATAAAGAGATTTTGGTATATTGTCGTTCAGGTGGAAGGTCAGGTATGGCGTGTGGAATCCTTGACCAAGCTGGATTCAAGTCCTATAAAAATGTCGCAGGGGGAACCTTAGCGTATTCTGACCTTGTAGATCCAAACATGCAAAAGTATTAATTATGAAACCAACTGCTAATTTAAGAATTTTAGAACAACATAGTCTAATTCCCCCTTCCGTTTTGATGGAAGAACTTCCCTTAACTGATGAAGCTTCAGAAATTGTAGTCAGAACGAGAAGTGAAATTTCCGACATCATCCATGGGAAAGATAACAAACGAATGTTAGTTGTTGTTGGTCCATGTTCTGTTCACGACATTGGTGCGGTGATGGAATATGCTGAAAAATTAAAACCAAAAATCAAAGAGTTTGAAAAAGAACTCCTCATTGTGATGAGAGTGTATTTTGAAAAACCAAGAACCACTGTTGGATGGAAAGGTCTTATCAACGATCCTGATTTGGATGGCTCTTTTCATATCAACAAAGGTTTACAACTTGCACGTAAACTTTTATTAGATTTGAACAAAATGGGAATCCCTTGTGGAACTGAATTTTTGGATGTGATCTCACCTCAGTACATCGCTGACCTCGTTGCATGGGGTGCGATTGGGGCAAGGACCACAGAAAGCCAAGTGCACCGTGAATTAGCATCGGGACTCTCTGCTCCCATTGGATTTAAAAATGGAACTGATGGGAATGTACAAATTGCCGTGGATGCAATTCGTTCTGCGAGTTCTAGCCACCATTTCCTATCTGTTACGAACCAAGGGAGTAGTGCAATTTTCCGTACTGCTGGAAACAAAGATACACATGTGATTTTACGCGGTGGGAACAAAGGACCTAACTTTGATGAGGCTTCCGTGAATGAAGTGGGTGCCCAAATTGAAAAAGCGGGTCTCCCTCCAAAAGTGATGGTGGATTGTTCCCATGGCAATAGCCAAAAAGACTTTCGCAAACAACCAAGTGTTGTGGATTCTGTTTCGGAACAATTTGCAAAAGGAAGTAAATACATCCTAGGTGTGATGATAGAAAGTCACCTAAAGGAAGGAAACCAATCCATCGATGCAAAACCTTTGGCTTATGGTCAATCGATTACCGATGCTTGTGTGTCTTGGGAAACTACAGTTCCTATGCTCGAAAAATTAGCAGAGGCTGCAAACAAACGTAAGTAAGACGGTCATATCTCCGAAGTTTGTGGATGTTTTTAGATGATTATTGATCTAAAAACACATGGGCTTCGGAAGGATATTCTCTTTTAGTCACTTCCTTGTGATAGGCATTCACTGCCTCTTTCACTGCCCCACTTAAGTTCCCAAATTTCTTTAAAAACTTCGGATGAAAGTCTTCATTCAGACCCAGTAGGTCTTGCATGACAAGGACTTGGCCAGACGTGTATTTTCCAGCACCAATTCCAATGGTGGGAATGCGAATGGATTCTGTGATTTCTTTTCCGAGAGATTCGGGCACCATTTCGAGTAATAAAGCAAAAGCACCAGCTTCCGCAATTTCTCTGGATTTACGGATCATTTTTTGACGAGCCGCATCTGTTTTCCCTTGGACACGGTGTCCGCCAAGGGTATGTACCGATTGAGGTGTGAGTCCGAGATGGGCAAACACAGGGATTCCTGATTCAGTCATTCGTTTTGTGAGTTCGATGATAAAGTCAGAGTCTCCTTCCAGTTTCACACAAGATGCATTGGTTTCTTTTAACACTCGGCCGGCGGAACGAATCCCTTCTTCTATGGAAGTTTGGTAAGATAAAAACGGCAAATCTGCAATGATCGTTTTGTCAGGAGCCCCTTTACAAACCGCTTTTGTATGGTAGATGATTTCATCGAGTGTGACAGGCAGTGTTGACTGATTTCCTTGGATCACCATTCCAAGAGAATCACCCACAAGAAGGCAATCCACATCGGTGCGATTGAAAAGAGTCGCAAAGGTATAATCATAACAGGTGATGACAGAGATAGGTTCCCCCGCATCGTATTTCTTTTTATACTGTAGAATAATGTTTTTCATGGTTTAGTTCCGAAAAAAGGGCATACACACCAATTTCACCCATATCTGTTAACAATTGTTTGATGAATGGTCTTGAATAAAGTGAATGGTGGGGTAAATGTAAAAAATCAGTTTTCATCACAACAGCCTCGTAAGTGAGAATGTCGATGTCAATTTCACGTGGTCCTTTCCAAGACCGACGTTTTCTTCCCAGTTTGTCTTCAATCCCTTGAAGTGAATCAAGTAAACACGGAAGAGTAAAAGCAGAAGAAACCATTACCTTTACAATTTGGTTTAAAAAGTAAGGTTGGTTTGTATTTTCCAGGGGTGCTGTTTCCAATCGTTCCGATTGTTTTAAAATCTGTAACTCTGGTAAGGTGGAAATTTCCCATATTGCCTGGTCCATAAAATGGTGCCTGTCTCCGATGTTGGATCCTAACGAAAGAAAGGCAATATTGGAATACTTCATGGTCTTACCTCTTCACAAACTTTGTGCGATAATCAGGGCATTTTAATTCAATTTCTTTTGTCATTTCCATCAGTCGTGAATAAATCCGACCTTGGCCACGGTCTCTCCATTCCACAAGGGAGTGATTGGATGTGAGAAGTGTGAGTTTTTCTTGTTCATAACGACTATCAATGAGGTCGTATAACTTACGATTGTTGAATTCTGATTCCTTTTGGACACCAAAGTCATCGATCACAAGTACATCTACATTAGCAAATTCACGTTCGATGGAACGTTCTTGCCCATGTGTTTCGCTATCGGATTGGTAAGTATCACGAATCGCAGACAAAAAGTCTTTGTTTACCTTTGCATACTTACATGTAATTCCATACCGAAACACAAGTTCGTTTAAGATCACACAAGCGAGTAATGTTTTTCCAGATCCTGTTCCTCCCCAAAGGTAAAAGCCCTGTGGAGTAAAATCTGGATTTTTAAATTTATGAACGAGTTCGTTTGCCCAGTCGTGAGCAATGATAAACGACATATCAGGGTCGTTTGCCGTATCCCCAATGTCAATTGTGGATAAAAATTGGAAACGGTACCTTGCCGGTATATTGGCTTTTTCCACCAAAGTTTCTAAATTGCGAAGGGAAAACCTTGCATTATGACAGACACAAGGGAGCATTTTGTCCAATTTTCGGTCGAAAGACATAAAAGGAGGTTGTCCTTTCGCCTCACATGTGTTACAGTCACTACCAATACAATGGCATAAAACAAGGGCGCCGGAACGAGATCCCCTCACATGTTCTGCTAAGGTAATGCCCACTCCTCCGCAGGTTTTACACTGCGGATTTCCGTCTCGGATCGAAGTAATTTCGGATAAATTCATCTCCAATGAGCAATCTTCTTTAAATCACTAGGCTGTCAAGGAATGAGATTTTTTAGGCCTGGATCGACTTATGTCCCTTTAAAGCCAAGGGTTTGCGAAGAAAAAGTTCAGATTTAGGTTTTTTTCCTCTTTAATTCGTTATTATTGACTCTTCCCAAACCGATACTTTCATTGAAGAAATAGATAAACCTATTTGTTCAAAATATTGAAAGAGACAAAAGGGTCACACGACTATGAAGATTATTAAGTATCTCCTTATTCTCCAACTGGTGTCCGGCTTTAGTGTGCTATTCGCACAAACTCAGCCTGCGAACGCTCAAGATAGCCAAGCGGCGAAAGACCAAGTCGACGAACTTCTCAAAGGCGAACTCGTTCCTGAGAATGACGATGCGGAACTCACTGAAGACCAAAAGAAAAGAAAGAAAGAAATTATGGAACAGGAATCTCTTTGGAAGAACCCTGATTTCAAAGGGTATAACAAAACTTTCCAAGAGTTACACCAACTTTCTAAAACTTTCGCGAACAACCAATTCCGTTTGGCTCTTTCAAACTACCAATCTGGTGTAAACACCATCATGAAAAATAGAGATTGGGTTGAACAGTACCGCAAAGAAGAAGCTGAAAAGAAACGCTTAGATGAAAAATGGTACTGGCAAAAAGTTGATCGTAAAGCAAGAGAAGAGCGTGTTGTTTACCGTGAAAAAATGAAAGCGAAACAAGATGCACTTAACTACTTCTCTAAAGCGATCAATCACCTTGATGAAATTAAAAACCCTGACTTAAGAGAAAGACCAGAGTTCAAAAGACTTCTTTCAGACGTTTATCGTTCATGGATTATGGCTGAGTATGACTTACAAAACCTTCCTCAGTGTATCCCAATTCTTGAACTTTACATCGAAATTGATGATAACGAGAAAGAATACCCTGCTCACAAGTATCTTGCAAGTGCATATAGCTTCGAAGAAAACATGATCAAAAAGACAAAAGGTCCAGATGACATGCTCTTCAAGTATCGTTACAAAAAGAACGTTCACTTATTACGTGCAACTGAGTTAAAATATGGAAAGGATTCTCCTGAATACAAACATATCGTTAACGTAATCAACCGAGATGAGGTTATTTCGGTAGCACAATAATCCCGAATACATCTCTTTCAATGAGAAAGCCCGGTTTCAAACCCCGGGCTTTTTTGTTTGGAGATCATGTTGATCGCCTTCCTTTTTCAGATCATTGCGAGTCGCTTTTCTACTATTTAATTTCCTTAAGCACCGTCTTTGTTGGCATCCTAAAGAAACTAAAAAGTCCTAAGGTATACAAAGTCACCGTGATAAAACAAATTCCAAAGAAAACCAAACAAAGTTGCCCATAAGGATACACACTACGAAGCTCCAATACGGATCGGTTTAAAACTTCATTGGATATCACTGCATATACAAGCCCTAAGAAAAACGAAATCACGGAAACAAGTAACGCTTCTCTCATAAAATGTTTTCCCATAAAACGACTGTTTGCTCCAATCACTCGTAAGAGCGCAAACTCTCGTTTTCTTTCGGATTGGCTTGCATAAAGAGTGGTAAATACAAGAACAAAGGAAGCAGCGAGGATAAACATTGTCATCAGTGCCATCATCTGAGTCACCTTCTCCAAAATTCCCATAAAAGCTTGGATGGTTTTTTCCGTATCAATCACCGTGATATTGGGAAACTGGTTTACAATGACCTTTTGTAATTGGTAACGATCCGAACCTTTGTCAATGAGTAAGGAAACAATGTAAAATCTAGGAGCTTTTTCTAAAATCCCTTTGGAAAATAGGACCACAAAGTTTGGTTTCATATCCGCCCAGTTCACCGAACGAAGGTTTGTGATTTTCCCAGAGACTTCTCTTCCTTGTACATTGAAAGTAAGCTCATCCCCTATGCCTGCTTGCAAATAGGAGGAAAAATCTCGTTCCACGGAAATTTCATTTTGGCTTGTTTCTTTCCACCAACTCCCCTTGGTCACTTCTTCTGTATCATATAATGAATCGCGGTAAGACAAAAAGTATTCACGAGTTCTTGCAGTGGCTCGCCAGTTGCGGTCCATTGCGTTTTTGATGGTGTCTTCTTTTTTAACAGGATCTCCATTGACCTTGGACAAACGAGCGCCAATCACAGGTGCTACATATTGTTTTTCCACAGGGAACTTGGTGATGGCTTGTAGTAGTCCCTCTTTTTGTGTTTCTCGGATGTCGAGAAGGAACATGTTTGGCCTACGTTCGATCTCTCTTGCTCCACTTAACTCAAGTAAACTTTCCTGTAAGATGAGTGACAAAGTTAAGATAAAGAGTGCCGATCCAAGACCAATGATGGAAAGACGAAGGACACCAGATTTTCGTGTGACTTTTTTGGTCACAAGGCTCCATTCCTTCGATAACCATCCTAGTTTCGTAATCTTTTGTAATAACAAACCCATTAAAATGTACAAACCGTACACAAGGAGAGGTAAGGTTAATAAAACAAGGGTAAATAAAATTCCTTTAAAGATACTTTCAGTTTCTAAGATAGCAAGACTTGTAAAAAGAATATAGATCAAAACAAACGAACCAAATTGCCAATAGGAAGAGGATAAATTCCCACTGGTTTGTGATTCTACTTCTTTGAGTGCAGCTAAAGGTTTTACGGATCTTGTTTCTAAAACAAGTGGAATAGAAATGAGGAGTGGTAAAATCACACCCAATACAAAACTCCATAATAGAGAAGAAATAGAAAGACCAAACAATCCCGTTCCGACAGGATTCATACCACTGATATCAGGTAATAAGGATTGGATCAAGGTTCCAAGTACAAGTCCAAACAAAGTACCTAAAAGGGATAGAATCAGTATTTCTGAAAATACTAATAAAAGAATGACATTCGGTTTGGCACCAAGACACATAAGAATCGCAATTTCATTGCGTTTTTCGAGTAACCTTGTGCGAACTGCTGTATAAACAGAAATGGCTCCGAGAAAAAATCCAGCCAGCGCAAGTAGAGCCATATAATCAAATGTGTTTTTAATAAACTGTTGGGATCCAGAATTGACTTCTGTATTGTGATAAATCGTTAAGTCTTCTTTGATAAAAGACTCAAACTCTTTGTCTTTCCAATCCAAACTACTGATGGAATCTGGGAATTGTAAATAGATCGTATAACGAATGCGACTGCCTCGTTGCACAAGTCCTGTTTGGATGGCTGTGTCTTTTTGAATGATCGATCCAGGTGCCGAACCAACGAAGGAACCAACAGCACCAGGTTCTTTCATCACAACTCCAGCAAGTACAAGAAGGCTATCCCCCAATCGAACTCGGTCACCCAGTTTCAGTTTTAAGTTTTCAACAAGAGAAGGATCTAAGAGGACTTGGTTTGGTTTCAAGTTTCGATAGGCACCCTCTGGCTCAGTCTTCATTTCCCCATAAAAGGGGTAACTTGTTTCGATTCCTTTTACGAAACTGAGAGAATTTTCCGAACCAGATTCATTGGAAATCATAGATAAAAATTGGATGGAAGCACTGGTTTTGGCACCTTTTGGTAGGCAGTTTTTAAGCAATTCTCTAGCAGAATTTGTGATTTCCTGGGGGGATTGTAAGGCAAGATCGGCTCCCATGATAGATTTTGCCTCTTTTTTGATGGCATTTGCCGTGTTGTCCTTATAGGAATGGATGCCAATGACGGAACCCACACCAAGAGTGATAGAAACAACAATCAGTAAGGAATACCGAAACCGTGAAAAAAGCTCACGTTTTAAGTAAAAACGAAAGAGGGATGCCTTCATCGACTCACCTTCTTTGTTGGTTTCACCGCCTGCTTTTGTTTGGTGGCATTTTTTAATGAAGCAGAATTGGTTTTGGAAGTATTTTTTCCTCTGACTGACGATTTTTTGTTCTTAGAATCAGAAATGATTTCACCATCTTTCATCTCCAAGACCCGATCGGCTAGTTTTGCTACGTCAGGGTCATGGGTGACCACAACAAGCGTTGTGCCTTGTTTTTTGTTCCTATACAATAATAGGTCTAAGATGGTTTTGCTATTTTTATAATCTAAGTTAGCTGTTGGTTCATCCGCGAAAATAATCTTTGGATCATTCACAAAACTGCGAGCGATGGCAATCCTTTGCTCTTCCCCACCTGACAGTTGTTTTGGGAAGTGAGTTGCACGGTGTGACATTGATACCGATTCTAATATTTTTTCAGCTTTGGACAAAATTTCTTTTTCAGAAAGAGATGATTTTAAGTATAAAGGGATGCCAACGTTTTCAATTGCATTGAGTCCTGGCAATAATTGGAAGTTTTGAAAGATAAATCCTATTTGATCTGCACGTATATCTGCAAGTTTTGATTCATTTTGTTTCGTTAAATCAATTCCATCTAATGAGACAATCCCTGTATCTGGTTTATCAAGACCTGCTGCAACACCAAGAAAAGTGGATTTACCTGACCCTGAAGGGCCAATAATCGCTACAAATTCACCAGTTTCCATGCGAAATGAAATGTTTTTCAACACATCAATCGTTTCTTCTTCATTGTGAAAAGATTTGAACACATTTTTAAATTCTAACACTAGGTTTTTCCCCCAAACTAATTACCAACTAACACATAACGCATGACTAATATCGGGCATTTATTCAATAAAATGCCACCTAACATCGATTTTTCAATTTTTTTTATAACAGTTATCTTTTTTTCAATTTTCATTTTCGTTCCAATTCTATTGCACCTCGGCAAAAAAAAACTTAGAAAAATTTCCTTATCTTTTTGTGTGTACATCCTAATTTTTTTTGACCCCAAAGGGTGGGTTTCATATAAAGTAACTTCATCGTAGTGTTTCCCCTCTCCCGTTTTTAGGGAAATTTGGGGAGTTATGAACAGCACTGTCGATAAGCGGACTCATACAGGTAAATATAGAATGCTCGAATGCAATACAAAGATAAATACTGCAGACTTTATGAATGTGAAAATCAATAATGTTAAACCTTGTGCGGAATGTGGTTCCGTTACTACCCTTTATCAGTACAATCTCTGCAAAGTTTGTTTGTCCAAGAGTTTCAAAAAGCTTGTAAAAATCATCGACTCCGTGAGAAAGTAGAATTAACTACACTTTCTCTACGTTAGTCGATGAATTATCCATTCCAAGATATTGAACAAAAATGGCAAAAATACTGGGACGACCACCAGACCTTTCGCACAAACACACACTCATCCAAACCTAAATACTATTGTTTAGACATGTTTCCTTACCCAAGTGGTGCTGGCCTTCACGTTGGGCACCCAGAAGGATACACAGCCACAGATATCATCTCAAGACTCAAACGTATGGAAGGATACGAGGTTTTGCACCCAATGGGTTGGGACGCTTTCGGGCTCCCTGCAGAACGATATGCGATGACAACGGGGATTCACCCTCGTACCACTACAAAAAACAATATTGATACCTTCCGCCGCCAGATCAAAAGCCTAGGGCTTTCTTATGATTGGGAAAGGGAAATCTCCACCACTCACCCCGATTATTACCGTTGGACCCAATGGATATTCTTACAAATCTACAATTCCTACTTTGACAGGAAACAAAACAAAGCAGTTCCGATTGATACTCTCATCAAAACCTTTGAAACCGAAGGTTCTCAGTTTTTTGAGGGGATAGAACTTCCCAAAGGAATCCAATTTACAGGTTCTGAATGGAAATCCAAATCGCGGAAAGAAAAAGAGGACATTTTGTCCCATTTTCGTTTGGTCTACGAAGCCAATATCCCCGTGAATTGGTGTGAGGCACTGGGAACTGTTCTTGCAAACGAAGAAGTCGAAGAATGGACTTCCAAAGGGTATTCCGTAGAACGAAAACCCATGCGCCAATACATGATGCGCATCACTTCCTACGCCGAACGATTATTAAACGATCTTTCTCTCTGTGAATGGCCGCCTTCCACTCTCGAAATGCAAAGGAACTGGATTGGAAAGTCGGAAGGGTTGGAACTCAACTTCCACGTTCCTTCCTTAAACAAAGACATCACAGTTTATACCACACGCCCTGATACGATTTTTGGTGCGACTTATCTCGTTCTTGCCCCGGAACACCCACTGGTTGCAGAACTCACTACGGCAGAACAAAAAAAAGCAGTAGAAACCTACCAAAAAGATTGTTCTTTAAAAAGTGATTTAGAAAGAACAGAGCTCAATAAAGACAAAACGGGTGTATTCACTGGTGCTTTTGCTAATTTACCAACAGACACGTCAGTCAAAGTTCCAATTTATATCTCTGATTATGTTTTAATCTCTTATGGAACCGGTGCCATTATGGCGGTTCCTGCTCATGACCAAAGAGACTACGACTTTGCCGTGAAGTTCCAACTCCCCATCAAACAAGTGATAGATGGTAAAATGGAACCAAACCTTGCCTTTGATTCCAAAGAATCTGTTTGTATCAACTCCTCTTCCGCAGAAGTGCAGTTAGATGGAAAATCTTACAAAGATGCTTTCCAAACCATGGTTGTTTGGGCAGAGAAAAAGTCTGTTGGTCGCAAAAAAATCCAATTCAAACTAAGAGATTGGCTTTTTGCAAGACAAAGGTATTGGGGAGAACCCATCCCTCTTGTCCATTTTTCTGATGGAACACCAAAGGCATTATCGGATTCAGAATTACCATTAGTATTACCTGACCTAGAAGAGTTTAAACCTTCTGGCACAGGAGAATCTCCTCTTGCCCTTGCAAAAGATTGGCTTGTGTATAAAGACCCCGTGACTGGTGAGATCGGCAAACGAGAAACCAATACGATGCCACAATGGGCTGGTTCTTGTTATTATTACCTTCGTTACATTGATCCAAGAAACAATGTCAAACTCATTGATCCAAAACTTGAAAAAGAATGGATGCCAGTGGAAGTGTATGTGGGTGGGGCAGAACATGCTGTCTTACACTTGTTATACTCTAGATTTTGGCATAAAATCCTTTTTGATTTGGGTCACGTCTCCACACCAGAACCATTTAAAAAATTAGTCCACCAAGGTCTCATACTTGGCGAAGACAAAGGCAAAATGTCTAAGTCGCGAGGGAATGTTGTCAATCCAGATGATGTGGTCTCAGAATATGGTGCTGACACACTACGACTTTTTGAAATGTTTATGGGACCTTTTGAGATGTCCAAACCATGGAGTAAAAATGGTGTGGATGGTGTTTTCCGATTTTTAAATCGAGTTTGGAGACTCTTTCACTCAGGGGAAAACGAATCTTTTTTTGTAGAAGATATTGAACCAAACGAAGCTGAACTAAAAACCCTCCATCGTACGATTAAAAAAGTAAAAGACGATATTGATAGTTTTTCGTTTAATACTGCTGTTTCTCAAATGATGATTTTCATCAATGAGTTCACAAGTAATCCGAGAAAACCTAAAAAAGTATTAGAACCTTTTGTATTAGCACTGTCTCCTTTTGCACCTCACCTAGCAGAGGAACTGTGGGCAAAACTTGGTTACAAAGATTCCCTTGCCTTCCATCCCTATCCGAAATGGGAGGAGAAGTATTTAGTAGATGCCAACATCACAATCGTTGTCCAAGTGAATGGCAAAATGCGCGGGGAATTTTTAGCACCGAGAGAAATTGAAGAAAAAGAAGCTTTGACCCTTGCCAAAGGAGTGGAAAAAGCAAAAGCGTTCTGGGTCGGAAAAGAGATCAAAAAAGAAATTTATGTGAAAGGTAAACTCGTCAACATTGTTGTTGCTGGGTAAGATTTAGATGCAGCTGGATTCTAATCAATAGACCATTCCATTTTACAAGTCATTTTCATATGACATTAGAAATTTTGTCATATGGAGACTTATTTTTTATTCACCTTCTACTCTACCTAGTTAAGATAAATAAATTTATCCTTGCATTAGCACAAAGCCCAAATATAAAAAAAACTCTTAATCAATAATTAATTTGGAGCCATCCATGTTTATTCGCTTCGCTTGTATCATAATAATGATCCTTTTTCAATTTTACTCATGTAATCCTAACAACAAAAACAATTCACGTACCATTATGGAAGCCTTACTTTTATTAAACGCAGCAAAGACATGCGAAACAAACCCTGAGCTCTGCACACTTAGTAATTTTACTTTGGCACAAGCACCTGAGGCAAATGTATGGGCAGGTATTTTGTTTGCCTCCAATCAGTTTGTGGCAGTATCACAAGATGGAACCAATCGCGTTATGACTTCTTCAGATGGAATGTCCTGGACTGCTAGAGCAGCATCTGAAGCAGGCCAATGGTTAAGTGTTGCTTACGGAAACAATACGTACGTCGCGCTTTCCAGTGGTGGTAGTGCAAATCGAATCATGAGTTCTTCTGACGGAATCAATTGGACTTCGCGTACAGGTCCCGCAAGCACTTTTGATTGGGTAACTTATGGAAATGGAATCTTTGTTGCTGTAGCCAGTACTGGAAGCTGGGCAACGTCTACAGACGGAATCAATTGGACAACTCGAGCAAACCCTGGTGCTTCTTCATGGCGCAGCGTAACTTTTGGAAACAATCTATTTGTTGCTGTGGCTGGATCTGGGACCAACCGTGTTGCTACATCAACAGACGGTATTAATTGGACGCTTCGATTTGCAGCAGAAGCAAATGATTGGCGGTCAGTTACTTATGGAAAAGGAAAATTTGTTGCTGTTGCAATAACAGGGACCAACCGTGTGATGACGTCAACTGACGGAATCACTTGGACAGCTGGATCCGCTTCGGAACAAAACGAATGGTACGAAGTATATTATGGAAATGGAATGTTTCTCGCAGCATCATTTACAGGAACCAATCGAATCATGACATCCACTGATGGGATTACTTGGACGGCTCGAGCCAGTGCTGCCAATAACTCCTGGAAAGGAGTTGCATTTGGAAAAGATACTTGGGTTCTTGTATCAATCGATGGGACAGGTACTAATCGCGTACAATATGCTAGCTGGAAAAAGAATTAATTTCTAAATCTATGTGAAAGGTAAACTCATCAACATCGTTGGTGCGGGTTAGATTTTGAAACATTTAAAAACAATTTGTATTCTAGATATTTTAGCAGGTTTTGTAATTCTTAGTACGACAATACAAAACAACCAACAGTTTTCCTCAGACCAATCTTATGAAATTGTTATGATCAAATTTTTAACGATCTTATCGACGTTAAACTTTGTTTTTGCAACATTTTTGAATCTTTATGTGTTGAATGGAAAAAAATTAAGCAAAAATTTTATCTTTGTCTTTGCATTGATTCCAATACTCCTTACGTGTTTGAATTTGATTTATAACTTTTACCAAATTGTGTATCTTCCCTATTTCAATCAGGAGACTCAGGACTTTCAGCAATCGATTGGGAACAATCACAATCTCATGAATACGGAAGAAACTGCAGAATATTTAAACCAAATTACAACACAACTATCGTTATTGGAAATTGTATTCGTGTTTGGTTTTGCTGCCACATTAGGAATCATTCGAATTACATGGAATATTTTCTGGTATAAAAAAATCTCTGAAAAGATTAGGTTTGATTAAGAGAATCTTTCTAAACCTTTCCCGCAGCATCGCTATTTAGATTCGGCCTCTGAAGTCATCGAGGTTTAACAAACTTTTCGTTTCTAATATTTAATTATCTAAACATAAAAAGAAATGAGACTACTGAGAAGAAGGTCCCGGTTCTCGAGACCCAGTGGAAAACTTAAATTGTCTTATGGTATTCTTACAAAATTACCATGACAAAAATTAGGACACCAATCAGTACAATTGTGATAAACGCACCCATTAACATGAATAAGTTGGCACCTGAAGACTTTGTATCTTGTTGTTGGGCATTTCCACCTTTTTTCTTTTGTGTTTGGGCTGCTCCCGTTTTGTTTCCAGTACCAGCAATGGAAGCAGGTTTTGGAATCGCCACTTTGACAGGGTGTTCTTCGATGGAATGGAATAAATATTGGTTGGGACCTTCAGCAAAAATATGGTATTCGGTTTTGTTACTCGCAATCCCAAGGAATTTACCCACAACTGGTTCCTTTTTGATTTTCCCTTCCTCATCAATGAGTCCAAGAATTTGAGCATTCGTCAAACCTTCCGGTGTTTCTGTTGGAACACGAAATAAAATTTCCATTCCTTCCATCAGGTTATCAAACTCAACTCCATTGATAGGAGAAATGACTGTTTTCATATTGAGTTCTTTTGGGAATGCAGTTCGAAATTGTGAAATCTGACGTTCTAAAGCAGAGGCTTCGCCTTTCACTGGTTCGGTGGAGATTGAAGGAACCGATGCATCTTGGGCCGTTGACGCTTCATCTTCTGGTTTTGGAATGGGTAAGATGACACCTTTCATAGGATTTTCATACCGAAACTTAGCTGTCGAAATTTTATCAACTTCTGCTTGGAGTTTTATATTCCTACCTTTTGTTGCCAAAAGAAGAGGGTTTTCTAAAATTTCAGTAATATGAGATGGATCTTTTTTTTGCCAAAGCGGAAGCAGTTCCTCTAACTTCTCTTTGGTGAAGGCACGATGTACAGCACGACCAATATTTTCGGAGATTGCAGGATCATACCCTCCTGTTTTTCCAATATCACCTAAGTCGGTTGAAATTTGAACATGGTCAGCAAAAGTGCGAATCCGGCGAAAGGTAGGAGATGTTCCCACAACTGCATATAATTCCATGATATGTTTTCGTATGGATGATACCAAAATGAGTACCATTCCGTTCAAACTGTCCAAGTCAATTTTTACTTTTACAAGGTAACCATCAGTGATTTTCCCTTGTAATACTTCTTTGGCTTGTTCATCAGTAAACACTGCCTCTCTCGTCAAACCGAGAAGGTCTGCTTGTCTTTTTAGTTGGTCTGCTTTTGAGCTTAGTTCTGACATTATTCTACGAACAGTTGTTCAGGAGTTCCATTTGCTTTAGGAATATCATCCAATGGAACTTCTACACGCGCTACTGTTTCCTTTTTCCTTTCTGATGAATATATTGAAAATAAACGACGGTCAAAGCCTGATTGAGACAAAAGTATTTCTACCATTGTGATTCCCATACCCGCACCTTCCGTACTGTCGCCATGTTCCATAAAGAACTCGAATAGATTATCATACTTTTTAGCATTAATAAACTTTTCTTTTACTCTTTCGGCCTCAATTGGCAGTAATGGAAAATTATTTCTGATCTCTAAATCAATTTTATTTTTTTTGTAAATACAAGTGATTTTAACAAATAAGCCGGATTCCTGCATTTTTTGTTTGTAGGTGGGAAACTTTCTCTCATTCAAACTGGATTTAAAAAGTTTCATCCCTTCTTCATAGTCTTGTAGGTTTTGGATATTGAGTTTGAGTTCCTCAAATATGATACGTTTGATGGCTGCTTTAGTAGAATTCACAATCAATTCCTTTGCAGCAGTATAAAAAAGTTCCATTAGATCATCACGACCGAGGCGACTTAAAATCCGTAATAGAATGTATTTGAGTTTTGCCTCACCTATGTCTCCCATCACATAGGTGATCATGGAAATTTTTTTCCCAGCCTCGACTGCCTGATCCACAGTTCGACAAAAATTTGGACTGAGAGAAAACTCTTGGGACATACAGATAAACTTAAAAAATTTGCCAGTGTTTCCTAGATTTGTCTAGCGATTTATGGTTTCTTCAAATGTTTGGCGAGGATTTCCATCACACCTGATAAAGTCGGCTTACAAGGTAAAATCACATTCTTCAAGGCTTCATCCACTTTTGGTATTTTTCCCTCGTGGAAAGCGAGTTTGAACTCAGTGAATTTGAGCCCATTGGCAGTAGAAATCACAACTACGGACTCATCTTGTTTCACTTCGCCAGATTGGATGGATTTTAAAAGTGCTGCAAGGGCCACACCAGTATGAGGGTCATTGTACAAACCATACAAATCCCCTTTGGCAGCCGCATTTGCCAATTCTTCTTCCGTCGCAACTTCCACGATCCCTTTGAATTTTTTCAGAACGCGGATCGCTTTTTTCACAGAAACAGGATCACCGATTTGGATTGCGGATGCTAAGGTTTTTTCCGCAGTCACGGGAGAGAACTCCG
Organism: Leptospira sp. WS39.C2; assembly: GCF_040833965.1. NCBI lineage: Bacteria > Pseudomonadati > Spirochaetota > Leptospiria > Leptospirales > Leptospiraceae > Leptospira > Leptospira iowaensis. Next base: position 253,164 of record NZ_CP162142.1, on the reverse strand, counting down.
CAAAACCCTTCTTATACGAATCGTACAAAGGACTTGCATTTTTTGCCTGAGCAAGGATGATCCGTGGTAGTTTATTGATGAGACCAAGCTCTAACATCATTTCAAAACCCATTCCAAGTGCAGAGACGTTCCCTAAATTCCCACCAGGGATGACTATCCAGTCAGGTACATTCCAACCTAATTGTTGGATGATTTCAATGGATATGGATTTTTGTCCTTCAATTCGGAGAGAATTCATTGAATTTGCTAAGTAAATGGACTTTTCTTGGGTGAGTTCTTTTACAACAGCCATACAACCATCAAAGTCTGTTTCCAAAGCAAGGACAATTGCCCCATTGGAGACAGGTTGGATGAGCTGTGCCGTTGACACTTTGTTAGCTGGAAGTAAAATGATTGCTGGGATTCCTGCTTTGGCAGCATAGGAAGCAAGTGCCGCTGAAGTATCTCCCGTGGAAGCACAAGCGACTGCTTTGATGGGAACTCCATCGGAAATCATTTGGTTCACTTGGCTCACAAGAACTGTCATACCTAAATCTTTGAAGGAACCTGTATGAGAAACTCCGCATTGTTTGACATGAAGGCTTTTGAGTCCAAGGTCCTTGGCAAAACGAGAAGCGTCGTACAAATGTGTTGTCCCTTCCCCGGAAGTGATGATGTTTTCCTCTTTGATTTCGGGAAGAACCCACTCTTTTTTGCCCCATACCCCAGAAGCATTAGGGAATTGGCTGGACCGAAAGCGGGATTCGAAGGTGGATTTCCATTCTTCGGCTGGGATTTTTTTCAGGCTGTCTAAATCATGTTCGACGCTGAGAAGTTCTCCACAACTGGAACAGGAATAAATCACTTGGTGGAGTGGATACGTTTTGCGACAGGAGTCGTTAGTGCAGCGAAACTGTGCTCGGAATTGATATTTTGTAAGTGACATAGACTTCTCTAGGCTTCAGATTTACGGAAACTTCCTTTTCCATTCTTTGGAAAGGGGAAAAATGCACGAATGATTTTTATCGTTTTTTGATGGATATGGAAACAGAAACTAAGGCCCCAAAATGGTGGTTTAAATTCAAACGATACATGAGAAGAGGCCTCTTCGTCTTCTTATTTCTCTGTTTTTTACTTTTTGTCCGAATCTTTTTATTCCAAATTTATTCTGTCCAAGGGAATTCCATGTATCCTACTTTGGAACATGGGTCCATCGTATTTGTTTGGAAAGGTGGATTTGCAATCTCTGCCAAATTTTTTGGAACAGAATTATTGTACACAGATCCTAACATCCATAAATTGGATTTAGTGTTATTTGTGAGCCAAGAGGATGAACTTGTCGTCAAACGAGTGATAGGTTTGCCAGGAGAATTTTATTCCATTGAAGCTGGGAGAGTCCTCATTGACTCGATGGAACTCTTAGAAAATTACCTTCCAAAAGGAACATATACGAGTGAACCTTCGACCTCAGTATTTTTAAACCGTCACCATTCCCCTTTCCTTGCTATGGACAGACAAGGAAGGATCCCTCCTGGATATTATTTACTTCTTGGTGACAATCGGCAGTATTCTACTGACTCTAGATCCTTTGGACTAGTACCTGTGGAAAAAATCAAAGGAAAGGTAGTCTTTTATTTTTAACAATGACAGAATACAAACTTCGATTTAAGTATATTTTTTATTTTATTCTTTCGTTATTTGTCGTTTTGGTTTTCCGAGTGGTGTATCTTACCTACTTCAATGAAAACATCATTAATTTAAAAGCAAGTAAGTTTGTCCAAAGAGGAACCATTTACGATCGGAGAGGCATTGAACTTGCCATCTCTAGAGAATCGGCAACTGTTGGAATTGACCCATCTAATATCTATGACCCCGAACTCACAGCACAAGAGTTAGGTCCTGTACTTGGTATTCCAACAAACAAACTAATGGAAACCATTCGGGATAAACAAAATTATTTTTTATTAAAAAGAGAAATTGAATTAACCAAAGCTGAAAAAATCAAAACTCTTTCTTTGCCAGGCGTTCGAGTTGAAAAAGAATATAAACGGATTTACCCACAAGGAAGTTTAGCAGCAAGTTTACTTGGATTTACAGGTTATGATGATGATAAAGCCCTCTCGGGTCTTGAGATGTTATACAACCTGGAACTTTTATCAACACCAGATGCAGAATCTTCAAAAGGAAATAATGTTCACCTAACAATTGATAGCATTATCCAATACCGTTTAGAAAAATCTTTACAAAAAGCTTTCCAACAAACAGCTTCAAAACGTGGGATTGGTATGATCATGGATACAGAAACAGGAAAAATTTTAGCCATGGCTTCTTTTCCCAGTTTTGATCCAAACCATTTCCAAGATTTCCCAGTGGAATCTCATAGTAATTGGTCCATCCGGCATGTTTATGAACCCGGATCCACTATGAAAATTTTCATTGCTTTGATGCTCTTAAACGAAGGGAAAATCCTTCCGGGAGAACGTTTCCACTGCCCTGGATACATTGAAATTGGAAAAACCATCATTCGTTGTACAGATAAACATGGCCATGTGAACTTAGACGAAATTTTACAATATTCTTGTAATGTTGGAATCATCAAAGCAGCTCAAAAAATTGATGAAGCTACTTACTATCGTTATTTGGATCATTTTAAGTTTGGAAAACGAACCAATTTTTCTATTCATGAAGCCAAAGGATACCTCCCACCACTTAACAAATGGAATAAAAGTACTCCGTACTTTATGTCCATTGGACAAGGAGTTTCTGTGACACCAATACAACTGATTACTGCAGCGGCAGCAGTTGTGAATGGGGGAATATTGTTTGAGCCTTCTGTTGTTTCACAAATCACAAATTCGTATGGTGAATTGGTGCATGAATTTTCCACAAAATCAGAGTTAATTGGCATTAAACCAGGTGCAGCTGGAAAAACTCTTGGTGCCATGGGAAAGGCAGTATCACAAGGTACGGGTAAAAAAGCCTATTTAGAAAACTACTTTATCGCAGGGAAAACTGGAACTTCTCAAAAAGCAAAAGCGGGAGAAGGTTACCAAGCAGGTTTGTTTACAGCTAGTTTCCTTGGTTTTTTCCCTGCCGACAAACCAAAGTATGTTGGTCTTATTGTCTTTGATGAACCTGGTGGAGATTCACATACTGGTGGAGGGATTGCAGCTCCTGTTTTTCGTGAAGTTGTGGAAAGTATCATACCAATTGTCGAAAGAAGTGAAAAAGCTTTGGTTTACCGCTTAAATAATCAAAAGAATAAAATCTTTAAAGTGGATCCCAAACAAATGCCAGACGTAACAGGCCTTACTGCTTCTGAAGTGATCCAAGTATTAAAACAATTGAAAGTCAAGTATAACCTTGAAGGTTCCGGCTTTGTTAAGTCACAAGAACCTAAACCCAACTCACCCATCAATCCAGGAACCAACGTAAAGATTGTTTTGGAACCGTAAGTGAACGAATCTTTTTTTTCCAAAAATTTAGCAAGTTTGCCTTCTTCCGTTTCGGATTTGATCCAAACAGAAAACTCTATGGAGGAAGGAATTCATTACAAACGAGTTTTATCTAAAACAGGTGAGGATACCTTAGTTATTGATGGTGTTTGGATCCATAGCCAATTTGATCCGAAAAAAGAAGCTCTTCGTTTTGTCTCTGAACTTCCCCATGATGGAACCGAACGCATTTATCTCTTGTTTGGTGCTGGTATCGGATACATCATTCCATTTTTATTAGAAAGACCAAAGGTAACGATCTTATGGATGGAACCGTTTCCTTTTTTGATTCGAGAGGCTTTGAAAAAGTTTGATTTTTCGGAAGCATTCTTATCGGGAAAACTTGTCCTTGTTACGGGTGAGCACTTAGAAGACCAACTCACAGAAGCTGTGAAAGGAAAGGGAACCCATCCGATTAGTTTTGTCCCCCACCGTGGTTCATGGCAATGGAAAGAAACAGATTACAATCGACTCAAACTCATAGCCGAACAAATGTTTCATAAGAAGGATGTAAACTTAGCTACACTAACTCGATTTGAAAAAATTTGGGCAAAAAATATTTGTTATAACTTACCTGAATTGTCTTATTTTCGGCCAGTCTCTGATTTATTTGGAATTGCTAATGGGGCAAATATTGTCATTGCTTGTGCAGGACCCAGTTTGTCTGAGTCTATTCCCGAAATTCTCAAATACCGAAACCAATTCTTATTACTTGCTGTTGACACTGCGGTTCCGATTCTCACTTCCTTTGGAGTGGATCCTGATTTGGTTTATTCTGTCGACCCTCAAGCTTTGAATAGTCAGTATTTAGAGGACTACAAAGGAAACGGGATTTTGGTATTTGATCCTACTTCTACTTATCTCAGTTTAAGATTGGACAAAGGGCCTAACAAAGGTTTTGTTACATCTTCTCCTTTTCCTTTACTCCAATTATTGGAAAAAACTTCTACAAGTGAAATTGGCTCCGTTCCTTTTGGTGGTTCTGTTTCCACAAATGCGGCAAGCCTTGGAACACTTATGGGTGCAGAAAAAGTGTATTTAGTAGGTCAAGACTTAAGTTTCACGAATGGTCTTGCACATTCAAAAGGTGCAGTCCTTGAAGAAAGACTGAACTACATAGAATCTAGAAAGTTTCGTAGAGAAAAACACAATTACAAACAACTATTTGCCCTACCCCAAAAACAAGTTTTGGGAATTCAAAATGAAACATATATCACCAACGAAAAGATGTTAATTTTCAAAAAATGGTTTGAAGATCATACAAAAGAAAACCCATGGACCAACTTAACTATGTTTGGTGCAAAACTCGAAGGAATGGAACATTCCCATTTTGAAAGAGAATTTCCAAGTGATGGCATTACAAAAAAGAAACAGATCGAAGCTGTTTTAACGATAAAAAATTTGATCCAATCCAAACTCAAAGATAACACATCTTTTTTTGATCGAACATTGCTGATAAAAGACATTCAAAATACAATAACTGCATTAAAAGAATTTATGATCCTTGTCAAACAAGGTCTAACGGTCTCACAAAGGATTTACCAACAAATCCAAAAAAACCAAATCAATCCCAAAACCTTCACAGAAGATATCAAACAAATGGATGGGATCGATGAACAAGTTTCTCAGAAAAAAGGTTTGAATGAAATTTTGAGTTTGGGAATCCAAAGAGTGATTTTAACCATCACAGAAGGTTATGATGACCAATTGAGCCTGGAAGAAAAAGAAAATGCCCAACTTGCAGTAGCAAAAAAGTCGTTACTTTTATACGAAGGATTGTATGAGTCCGTTCGTTCCACCAAACGGATGCTCACCAAATCCTTGTATCGATTAGAATCTAATCTTTAGGAATTACGGATAGAACAGTAAAGTCTACTCTTCTATTTTTAATTCGACCAACTTCGGTTTGGTTGGTATCAATTTCAGCAGTTTCGCCAAACCCTCGGTAGTCGAGTTGGTTTTGGTTCACTCCATTTTTGATGAGTTCATCATAAATGAATTTTGCTCGTTCATCGGACAAAATTTTATTTTCGTCCAGTTCTCCAATGAAACAAGTATGACCCTTTACTCGGATTTTAATCCCTGGATAGGATTTAAGAGCTTCAGCAAGAGTGGCAATTTTATCAGAAGCAGATTCTTCTGTTGCCATACTTTGTTTGATAAATCGAATTTGTAAATCATTGATATAACGAATGGCTTTTCCTTGGGTATCAAACCGATTCGAAACAGTCCCTGATTGTAATGTGACACGTTCTAAGGATCGAGTGTTAGACTCTTGCCCTTGAGTGGTTTCAGAACCATTCTTCGACACATTTGTTTGTGTATTTCGATTACAACTTCTCACACCAAAAAAGATAAGGACTAGAAAAAATAAAACGATGAGTCCAATGAGAATGTATTTTCCAAATTGATTTTGTTTCGGTGTGATTTGGAATTTATTTAGAGCAACTAGTTCGTTGTATTCAGGAGTAGGAGCCACTTCGTAACTGGATTCTTCCCTTGAATCATAAATTTCCATATAAGATGATTCAGATTCATTTACAGATATGGATGTTTTTTTAGTACGTGTGGTTTTTGATTTAGAGGAAGACTCTTTTGAGTTCGAAGATTTTGATTGGGTTTTTTTCTTGGCTGCGGGTACAGAGATCTTCGCTGCCCACTTTCGAATTTCAGACCTTAGGTATTCGTCAGCATCTGGTGAAAACTTAAAATTATCACGAATGTGTTTGACCGTACGTTTTTCAACATCAGTGTAATCACCACCATCCTTGATGGCATCAAATAATGTTTTTGCGATGTTTTTGCCAATAGGAGCTTTGCTACGTTTGGTGGCCTTCTCAACGATTTCTAACAATTCATTATCATATTGTTTACCATTGATGGTACGGTAATAACTTTCTGCCACTTCGAAGCTCCTTTCTAGTAATATCGACCAAAGAGTCGTATCGATCCATTCTTTTCTTGTGATTAGGTGCTGAATCCGTCCAGAAATTGGTTATTTTTGATCTTATATTGCAAAGAACCTCGGCTGATTCCTAATAGTTTTGCAACTTCTTCTTGGGTTGAGGCACGCCCGAAGGCTTCTTTGATCCATATCGCCTCGAGTTTCTCTATCGCTAAATTTAACGATAGGTTCTCAGTCGGAGTGAGAAATTCGTTTCCGAAACCAAATCCAGAGATTTTGGTTCGGGACTCTTCTTCCCGTTTGCCATCTTGTTGGAAGGAAAATGGTTCGAGTACAGTTTCTTGAGGGACAAGGACTGCATATTGGATCACACTTTGTAATTGTCTCACATTCCCACTCCAAGGCATACCGGTTAATGCTTTCAGTGCCTCAGTAGAGAATGATTTGTTTCGACCATATTGTTTGTTGTATTGGTATAAAAAATGGTGTGCAAGTAGCGGAATGTCACCTCGTCTATCCCTTAATGGCGGCATTCTAAGTGGAACTTCCGCTAGTCGATAATATAAATCCATCGAAAAAGTTTCCTTTTGAATTTCTTCTAATAGATCACGTTTGCTCCCTGTAAAAATTCTGATATTGAGAACTTCTTCTTTTTTCTTAGAAGTAGGATTGGGAATTGTTTTATCTCGTAAGGTATGGAAAAGTTTGTTTTGTAAATTTGGTGGAAGGTCACCGATGGATTCAATGTACAATGAACCTCCATTCGATTGTTCCAATTTTCCTGGATTAAAAATTTTTCCACTCATGCTTCCAAAAAGTTCGGCTTCTAATAATTCATAACTGAGCCCCGAACAATCCACCGTATAAAAAGGAGCATTTTTCCGTTGAGAAATATAATGGAGGGCCTTTGCGACTAATTTTTTACCAGCTCCTTCCTCTCCAATGATCATTACTGAAATATCAGAAGGGCCGACTTGCCGAATCCTATGTTTCAAAAACAAAATGCTTGGATCATATCCTAAAATTTCTTCAACAGGGTCTTCTTCCCGTTTGGATTTTTCGAAAGCTTCCTTTGCAATCCTTTCCTCTAGAATAACAATAGTTAACTGGGATGCAAAGAGAGTTGCTTGGTTGATGATATCAGGAGAAAAAAAGTTTACTTTGTCTGATTCTAAATTGAGAACTCCCACAACCGAATCTCTCGTGAGAAGTGGTATGGCAAGTTCTGATCGAACTGTTTCAATGAGTTTTACATAATCTTTGTCTAAGGTAACATCAGGAACATAGGTAATTTCTCTAGTGGATGCAGCACGGCCGGTAACACCTAAATTAAAAGGAAGTTTTGCCGCAATTTTTTTCTCCCAGTCCATCCCTTTTGCGGCAACAATTGTGAGGACCTTTTCTTCTTGGTCCATTATGGAAATACTCCCTGTAGTAGCACCAAAAAGTGTGAGGGTCATATCCAAAATGAAATTCAATCGATCCGTAATATTCGGAAGTTGTTGGATTTCCTTTTGGATTTTCCGCAAAGCACCGGAAATATCCTGTTTCACAGACATGGGATTATACTTTAGCGTTTGCCTTCTGGTTTGTCAGGTATTTTAAATAAGCTATGATAAAATCTTCCAAGTCACCATCCATCACTGCATGGACATTTCCTGTTTCAAAATCAGTTCTGTGGTCTTTTACTAAATTATAAGGATGAAACACATAACTTCGAATTTGTGATCCCCAAGCGATATCACGTTTTTCACCAGCTTTTTTGGCGTTTTCTTCTTCCGCTTTTTGTTTTTCCATCTCATAGAGACGTGCTTTTAACATCTTCATCGCGGTATCACGGTTTTTGATTTGAGATCTTTCCATCTGACAAGAAACAACAATCCCTGTCGGAATGTGTGTGATCCGAACAGCGGAGTCTGTTGTGTTGACGTGCTGTCCACCTGCTCCCGAAGAACGATAAACATCCACACGTAAGTCTTTTTCTTCAATGTTTACTTGGATATCATCATCGACTTCAGGTGTGACATACACGGATGCAAAAGATGTATGTCTACGTTTGTTGGAATCAAATGGAGAAATACGAACGAGACGGTGGACTCCTGATTCACATTTTAAATACCCAAATGGATGATCCCCTTGGATGTAAAGCGTCGCGTTTTTAATCCCTGCAGTTTCACCTGGTTGGTAATCAACGATCTCTGCTCGGTAACCTTTTTGTTCACAAAACCTGGAATACATTCGAAGTAACATATCGGCCCAGTCTTGTGACTCTGTTCCACCAGCACCTGGGTGGATGTTGATAAAAGCTGCTTTTCCATCATCTTTACCAGAAAGTGCATCTAACATTTGCAAGTTTTCAAATGCTTCAAACATACGATCAAAATCATCGTTTAATGATTTTAATCCACCTTCTCCCATTTCTTCAGAAGTGAGTTCAATCAAGTCAGGAAAATCTAAAAGTTCTTTTTTTAAATCAAGCCAAGGATCCAACTTCAATTGTAATTCATTTCGTTTTTGAGTTACGTTTTTTGCTTGGTCTGGAGAATCCCATAATTTTGGATCATTTGATTTTTCGATTAAAGACATCAAACGGTCATAATCTTCTTGGAAATTTTGTGCTGTCCAATAGGTTTGAAATGATTCTATCATTTCACTTGTTTGTTTTTTTAGTTCTTTTAATGATCTATCCATAATGTGTAAATCCGAAGTGTAGATTAAAATAAAGAATCTTTACGTAAACGTTCCACTTCCCATTGGAACGTTGTTTCTCTCAGTTGTGGCGTATTTCCTTCGACTGTGCCTACAAGAGAATAACTAGATTCTTTTCCATAATGATCAGGCAACCGTTTCAAGATGAATTTTCCTGATTTGATGAGCTCAATCAGATGAAGTAAAAATGGATCCTTTTCTTTGCGGCTCATCTCTTCCATTGCATAATAAAAAGTAGATAATCCTTTATAAAACCAATCTATGTATTCGTTTTTCCCACGTGGCCATATTTGTTCCAATCGTATTTCTGACTCTTGTACAAGTGACTTACCTAAAAATGGTTTTTGTAACACTCGGCATTGGAAATAAATTTCAAAATTCAAATCCCTATCGCCGCCTTTTTCAAAATCCACACCGATCCAACGAATCCAAGATTTTTTTTCTTTGATGGAAAGTGCAGGGATGAGAGCAAACAAATAACCTTGGTCTTTAAAGATCCTTTCATGTGCCAAATGTTCTAATATCTCAAGTGGGATCATATAATGACCCTTTGACCATTCAATCACATAAGGAATGGATTCTAATAATAAATACTCTGGAGGAGTTTCCGTGCGAGTGATATCACCAAACTGTGTTAAGATGAAGATAAAGGAGAGTAACTCTTGGCGACTGAGGCTTGACAAAACACTCACAGAGCCACTTAAATTTTGAAGGGCTCTACGAATCATCAAATGTTGTTGGAGTTGGGTTTGGTTTTCAGATAAAATTATCCCTAGGTGTTTTTCAAAATTGCGAAGTTTAGATCGTTCGCAAGATTTAAAATTTCCTGAGAGACTAAATGGCACTTACAGAGCTCTCCTACCAATGTCTTTGCGATAAAAGGTATTTGGTGCTTTTATTTTTGTGAGAAATTGATAACAATCATTGATCGCATCTTTTAAACTAGATCCAAAAGATGTGATCCCGAGGATACGCCCACCACTTGCGAGGATGGTTTGGTTTTCTTTTTTTGTCCCGGCATGGTAGACTACCACATTTCCTTCGTTTGGTGGAATTTCTAACACCATACCTTTTTCGGGAGCATCAGGATAACCTTTTGCCGCAAGTACAACAATGGCAGATGATCCAGATTTTAATTTTAAATTGCGTTCTGGTAAATTGCCTGTCGCCGATGCATAAAAAATTGGTAAAATGTCTTCATCGAGTAATCGTAACACACATTGAGTTTCTGGATCACCAAACCGACAATTGAATTCAACCACATTGGATTCACCTTCTTTTGTGATCATAAGTCCCACATACAAAAGTCCTTTGTAAGGATGACCGGAGATCCGAAAGTCTTCTAACATTGGTTCGATGATACTCGATTTCACTTTTGAAAGAACAACATCCGTAACAATTGGTGCTGGTGCATAAGCTCCCATCCCACCTGTGTTTGGTCCAATGTCTCCATCGTAAGCACGTTTGTGGTCTTGAGCCGCAGGTAAACACATATACCTTTGTCCATCCGTAATGACAAATAAAGAAGCTTCTTCTCCTTCCAAAAAGGATTCGATCACTACTTTGTTTCCACTATGGCCAAACTTTGATTCTAAAAAGATTTCATCTAATGCTCGTTTGACTTCCTTTAAGTCAAACGCAACAGTAACACCTTTTCCTGCTGCCAAACCATCTGCTTTGACAACAAGTGGCAACATTTCTTTTTGTGCATAACTCCAAGCGGATTCATGATCAGTAAATACAGCAAAAGAAGCAGTTGGTACTTTTGCACGTTTCATCATTTCTTTTGCAAAATGTTTACTGCCTTCCACTTGGGCACAATACGCAGATGGTCCAAAACAAGGAATCCCAACTTCTGCACACCAATCTGCAATTCCATTCACAAGTGGGTCTTCTGGTCCCACCACAACAAGATTGGTTTTGGAAACCTTTAAATATTCTAAAAATTTGGTTTTATCGGTAATCGAAATTTCATTGGCTCCTAAAAGGAGCTCCGTTGCAAAACCCCCATTCCCTGGATATACTTTCAAAGATTCCAAAGATTTTGATTTCGAGATCACGTCCGCTAACGCGTGTTCTCTTCCGCCACTTCCAAGAAGTAAAACTTTATATTTATGTTCCAATTTTTTCTAACGCCCTAATCGTACTTTCTAATTTCTCTTTCCAAGTATTATACTTTTCTCTTTCCTTTTCTACCACATCAGGTTTTGCTTTTTCTAAAAAGGATGGATTGTTGATTTTGTTTTCTAACTTTTCCATTTCTGATTGGATTTGTTTTTTCTCTTTTTCCAATCTTTGTTTTTCCTTTTCAAAATCAAAAATCCCTTCGAGTGGAAGGATAATTTCTCCAATGGAGAATGCACCAACTGAGTCCGTGTTTTTTAATTCATAAGAATCTAAGAACTCGATACTCTCTGCTTTGGAAAGTTGCAGGATGGATTTACTTTCTCGTTCCATCATTTCTTTTAACTCTTTGTTTGCACACTTGAGAATGACCTTACATTTTTTTTCAGGTTTCACACCAAGTTCTGCTCGCATGTTTCGAATTTTGGTAATGATTTCACGAACAAGTTCCATCCGAACCACAGCAGGTGAAGTTTCTGAAACTCCATAGGCTTTCGGAAATTCTGTTTTTGCGAGTTCCTTTGGTTCCAGAAGTGAATGGATTTCCTCTGTGATGAAAGGCATAAAGGGATGTAGGAGTCCGAGTGATTTTTTTAATACACTCACAAGCACTTGGCGTGCTTTCTCCGCAGACTCAGGTGTGACATTCCCATACACACGAGCCTTGGTTAGTTCCAAATACCAATCACAAAACGAACCCCATACAAAATCATAAATCGCATTGGCCATTTCAAAAAAGAGATAACCAGAGTAAGCTTTTTCATAACGACCAAGCATCAAATCAAACTCATGTAAGATCCAAAAGTCTGTATCTTCTAATGTATTTAAGTCAGGTTCTTTAGGAGAAAAATCTTCTGGCAAATTCATAAAAATGAATCGGCTGGAATTCCAAATTTTATTACAGAAGGAACGATAACCATCTAACCTGGATTCGTCGAAAAGAATATCTTTTCCTTCCGGTAACACTGCCGCCAAAAAGAATCGGAAGGAATCCGTTCCGTATTTGGACATCATGTCCAAAGGATCCACTACGTTGCCGAGTGATTTACTAAACTTCTTTCCATCTTTGTCACGAACGAGTCCGTGGATGAGAACCTTATGGAACGGAACATCTCCCATAAATTTGAGTCCGTTCATAATCATTCGAGCGACCCAAAAGAAGATGATATCAAAACCAGTGACGAGAACAGAAGTGGGATAGTATTGTTTGAGTTCTTCTGTTTTTTCTGGCCAACCAAAAACAGAAAACGGCCAAAGCCCAGAAGAAAACCATGTATCTAAAACATCTTCGTCTTGTTTGATGGTGTCAGCGGTAAGAGAGATTCCTTTTTTCTGAAACAAAGCAATCGCTTCTTCCAAAGACTCAGCAACCACCATATCACCGTTTGGTGCATAGTATGCCGGGATTCGATGACCCCACCATAATTGACGAGAGATACACCAATCACGGATATTTTCCATCCATTCAAAGTAGGTTTTTTCCCACATCTTTGGTTGGAACTGCACCTTTCCTGATTTTACAACTGCAATCGCTGGTTTGGCAAGGGATTCAATTTTCACAAACCATTGTGTGGATAACAATGGTTCGATGACAGCCCCTCCCCTTTGGTTATGACCCACACTATGAACGTGAGTTTCAATTTTTTCAATATAACCTTTGGATTCTAGTTCTTCTACAACACGTTTTCGTGCTTCAAAACGATCCAAACCATTATACTTACCTGCATGGTCATTGAGAGTTCCATCCAGATTCATAATGTTGATCGGTGTGAGTTTTAATCTTTGGCCTGCTTCATAGTCATTCGGGTCATGGGCTGGAGTGATTTTCACAAGGCCTGATCCAAATTCTTTTTCTACAAAAGAATCAAACAAAACAGGAATTTCTTTTTCAGCGATCGGCAAAAATACAAATTTATCTTTTAATTCCGTGTAACGTTTGTCATCTGGGTGAGCACAAACCGCAACGTCACCAAACATTGTTTCAGGCCTTGTTGTTGCCACAACAATGTATTCGCCAGCATTTAATGTTTTTGGGTCTTTGGATTTGAACTCAGCTTTTGGATATTTGATATGATAAAGTTTACCTTGTTTTTCTTTGTACTCCACTTCAATATCGGAAATGGCGGTTTTGGTAACAGGGCACCAATTGATGATTCGTTCCCCACGGTAAATCAAACCTTCATCAAATAATGTGCGAAATACTTTGATGACTGCTTTGGAAAGTCCTTCATCAAAGGTAAATCGTTCTTTGGACCAATCAACAGACTCACCGAGTAACCGTTGTTGTTTGGCGATCATTCCACCTGAATGTGCTTTCCATTCCCAAACTTTTTCTATGAATTCTTCCCGAGTAAAATCAGTCCTAGACTTACCTTCTTTTGCAAGCTCACGTTCAACGACAACTTGCGTTGCAATTCCAGCATGATCCATTCCTGGAACCCATACCACGTTTTTCCCTTTTTTACGTTCAATACGTATGATAATGTCTTGGATGGTATGATTAAGTGCATGCCCAATGTGTAAATTCCCGGTGACATTCGGTGGTGGGATGACAATGGAAAAAGTTTCTTTGCGTGAAGTGTCTGGAGCAAAGGTTTTTTTTTCTTCCCAGATTTGGTTCCACTTAGGTTCTACAGATTCGGGATCGTAACGGTCGGGTAGATGTGATTTCATAGGGTCGATCGATTTCTTGGACTTTACTATGTTTCCGAGAGAGTATTGGGGTCAAGGATGAAACAAAGCTCCTTAGGTTCGCATTGACAGAAAGCTGGACTAAAAGAATCTGGTCGGCATGAACGCAAAAACAGCAAAAATCCTCGGCAAATATGCAACCTTCAAAGGTGTTTCAGAGAAACAATTGAAACGCGATTGGTTGTCTCTTTCGCACATTGAGAAAGACAAAAAAAGACAAGAAATCCTAAAAGAAATCGCGAAAAAATAATCGGAGCGGAAGGTTTCTTCCGCATTTGTTTATGGAACACCGATTCCAATCGATCCTCTCTCTACTCTTTTTGAGTATCTCACTCTTCCTTACTCCTTACTGCTCCAAACAAAGAGACATAATTCTTGCCCAATTCGAAGAGTCCTTACAAACAGCAAAGACAGAAAACCGCAAACTCATCGTATTGTTTGGAGCTGATTGGTGCCCCGACTGTAGGGCATTAGATGGGATTTTAAACGAGCCCGAAACCAAAACAATATTGGATGCAGATTTTGTAGTAATGAAGGTGGATGTAGGTCGATTTGATAAAAACCTAAGTCTAAATGAAAAATTGGGGAATCCCATCCAAAATGGAATCCCATCGCTTGTTGTTTTTTCACCAAAAGGAGAAATCATCACTTCCACTAAAGGTGGAGAATTCTCTAACGCAAGTAAGATGACAAAAGAACAAGTATTAGCTTATCTATACAAACTATAATAAGGATACTCGTATGAAACCAAATTCCCTAACACTTATGATCCACTCACGTTCTATTGTATCAAAAATCTTTTTGTTTTTTAGTATTCTTTTTGTTTTTTCTCTATATGCCGAAGAGCCCACGACACAAATATTAAAAGTCGGTGATTCACTCCCTGAAATCAATTATACCAACCAATGGGAAGAACCAAGTCCCATCCCTAAAGAAACCACAAAAGTTATATTCATTTCGGATATGGACGCAAGCAAAATCATCCATCCCATTTTGGAAAAAGAAAACAAAGGTTATTTGGAATCCAAACAAACGGTTCTTATATCCGACATCCATAGAATGCCAGGCCTCATCACAAAATTTGTAGCCCTTCCTAAAATGAAATCTTATCCATATACACTTCGTTTGGTGAGAGAAGAAAAAATCGCTGATCCATTCCCAAGAACCAAAGGTTCGGTGACACTCATCCATTTAAAGGCTGGTAAAATTTCAAAAATTCAAATATCCAATGTGGAAAAAGAAGTGAAGGAATTTTTAGAAGAGAATCAAATAAAACAATAAATTTGAATGGAAAAACTTCAGTATCGTAAGGGAAAGGAACATGATCTGTTCCAATTTCAAGAACTATTTGTAGAATCCATCCTTAATGTTTGTAACAAAGATTATACGGAAGCACAATTGAATCAATAGTCTTCTGGATCGAAGGATGGAAAACCCCATTTCATTGGATGAGTTCCAAACCACCAAAATTATTTCTATCCAAACCAACTCACCTTTCTTCTTCCAAAAAAAAGGTTAGATATCATACTTTTTTTCGAAATCTCCCCAAAATCTTCTTGAAAACGATGTTCACTAAGTTATACATCTTTCCCAAACGTTAATCTAATCTTGAGTGAGAGAGATCCCTTATGGCACTTCCCAAAGTCTGTGTAATCGGAGCTGGTTCTTCTGGAATCACCGTCATCAAATCTTTAAAAGAACACGGCATCCCGTTTGATTGTTATGAAAAAGGAAGTGATGTTGGTGGAAACTGGCGTTACAAAAATGATAATGGTCTCAGTAATATTTATAAATCCTTACACATCAACACACATAGGGATAGAATGGAATACCGTGATTTTCCAATGCCACCTAACTACCCTGACTATCCCAATCACGAACCCATCCAACAATACTTTTTATCTTATGTAGATCACTTTGGACTTCGCAAACACATCCAATTTAAAAATGGAGTGAAAAAAGCAGAACGCACCGAAGATGGACTTTGGAGGATCACACCAGAAAAAGGTCCTACTCAAATCTACGATGTGTTAGTTGTTGCCAATGGCCACCACTGGAGCGAACGTTGGCCAGACCCGGCTTTCCCTGGAAAATTTTTTGGTAAAACCATCCATTCTCATTCCTATGTAGACCCAAAAACACCTGTTAACTGCGAAGGTAAAAACGTTGTGGTACTTGGTATGGGGAACAGTGCTATGGATATCTCAGTGGAATTATCAAGACCTGGTGTTGCCAAAAAAGTATTTTTATCAGCAAGACGAGGAGCTTATGTCATCCCCAATTATCTTTTTGGAAAACCATTAGACAAATTAACCGAATACACTCCGCATTGGGTTCCTTTTTTCATCCAACAAACACTCGCTCACCTTCTCATTCGGTTTGGAGTGGGAAAAATGGAAGACTTTGGTTTACCAAAACCAGATCATAAATTTGGATCTGCTCACCCAACCATTTCCCAAGACTTACTTGTGAGACTTGGCCGTGGTGATATCAAACCAAAACCAGTCATCACTGAACTCCGTGGCAAAAAAATTGCCTTTGCCGATGGAACAGAAGAAGAAGCAGATGTATTGATTTACTGCACAGGGTATAATATAAAATTTCCTTTTTTTGAAGATGATTTTTTATCTGCACCAAACAATTACATCCCACTTTATTATAAAATGATGAAACCTGGGATTAACAATTTATTTTTAGTAGGCCTTATGCAACCGTTAGGTGCCATTATGCCTCTGGCCGAATGCCAAGGGAAATGGATTGCCCAATATCTGACTGGTAATTACGTTTTGCCTTCCAAAGAAGAAATGGAAGAAAGTATTCTAAAAGACGAAAAGGCTATGAAAAAACGATATGTGAGTAGCACAAGGCATACCATCCAAGTGGATTATGATAGTTTTTTGTACGATATGAAAAAGGAAATGGAACAAGGCAAAAAAAGAGCAGCAAAGGAAGGAAACCATTTGCCAATCGAAGCACGTGCCATGTACCATTCAGAGAAGAGCCATGTTCCTTCTTCCCGCAAACAAAAACAATTGGTATCCAAATAAAACGATTCTTATATTAAACCATACAATCTGTATCCTTTCCATTTTAATACTTGGTACAGGTTGTGTGTCCAAAGGGTATTCCTACCAAGGCAATCCGCTCTTTGGATGGATGGAATCTTCCGGTGAAGTGCGAACCACTGACCCCTTCCCCATCCTCAAACGTTATCCAATGTTCCATGCTATTGATTTTGAATTCCCTGTGGGTGGAAAGTATGCGGATGGGTATTACTTGGCTCAAAAATTTGGATCCGAAAATGCAAAGTTTGGTGGCAGAAAACATTTAGGCGAAGATTGGAATGCGCTTACCGGTGGTGATTCCGATTTTGCGGCTCCCGTGTATGCCTTCGGCAATGGAGTGGTTTCGGAGATTGCTGATTATGGCGGAGGTTGGGGGAAAGTGATCCGCATTGTCCATCATCAGAATTTGCCGAATGGAAACTTTTATCATTTAGAAACGGTGTATGCCCATCTCCATACCATTGATGTGGAACCAGGGCAACTCGTTAAAAAAACAGAATGGATTGGCACCATTGGAGATGCAGGAGGAAGTTACCCCGCTCACCTCCACTTTGAATTACGATCAAAAGTGGGTGCTCCGTTAGGTGGGGGATATGGATTGAATACAGATGGATTTTTGCCACCGACACGGTGGCTTATGCAATATGGTCCTAAAGAAAAGTCATTTAGCGAAGAGACTTTCCAATGGATGGGAGAAAAAAACGGAACACTTTAAAGGAATCGATAGAGTTTACGTTTCGAAAAAGAATCCTTTTTTTACGTTTAAAAACTTCTAAGAAACTCCAATACTTCGTCTTCTTTTTCAGCATTTGTGTCATAAAAATTACAATGAACGACGTAGAGGTCTTCTTTATCTACCTTTTCTGACTTTAAGGTTTTGACAAGGAAGTCGATCGAACCAGTCATTGAAATCATCTTTAAAGAAATTTTTAAGATGGAAGGCACTTCAATGTCATAAGGATGGAAAAACTGAATTCCTCTGGCACTTATATGTTTTTTCGAATCATAATCCTTTAAAACTTCCAATTGAACTTCAAACGTAGGAGGGATCTCTGTATAATGATTTGGTTTCATGGTCTTGGTATATACTGCAACAAACATAGAAACAAGAATACTCGTATTCAATTACTATTTTGTTACGGTTGTATAAATCTTTAAACAAAAACGACATTGAATCCGGCAAGGAAAACAATTAAAATCACACCCCAAACCAAAATCCTAGGATCCCAAAACTCATTGGATTTGTCCCTGTCTTCATATACTAACCCATGTAAGTCTCTGGTTTGATCTTCTTTTTCAATTAGACTGACAACAACCATCGTCATAAAACAAAACACACCCGAATAGATGGCACCATAAAAATTGGAGACCATATCCGATTTGTAATACAAAAATTCATTTGCATATAAAAAATAATGGAGTAACCCACTTGCCGTCCCGACTAACATCCCGTAAAAGGCACTCCATTTTGATGCCCGTTTCCAAAACATTCCTAGTAAAAATATGGAAATCAAAGGTGCATTAAAAAAGGAAAAGAGTAATTGGATGTAATTCATGATGTTTTCAAATTGCATCGCAATGTAAGAAGTAAAAATAGCAAACACCACAGCAACCATCGTACTTTGTTTTCCAATTTTTAAATAGGTTTTGTCATCTTCTTCTTTGTTGATATAAGTTTGGTAAATATCATACGTAAAAATTGTATTCATCGCTGTGACTGAACTCGACATCCCAGCCATAAAGGCAGCGAGTAGAGCTGTCGTACCAAGTCCAAGCATGCCAGATGGATAAAAGTTTTTTAATAGGATCAGGAAACTTTTATTATACTCTCCGTTCATTTCTGTAGAATATTCAGCAAGGGCAATGAGACCTGGGATGACCGTGAGAAATGGTAAAAACAATTTAAACATGGCACCGATGAGTGGTGTCCTTCTTGCGGCACGGAAATCTTTGGCTGCCATGGCTCTTTGCACTTCAGCAAACCCACAAGTCCAATAGGAAAAAGACAAAACAAATCCAAGTCCTACTGTGACACTTAACACATCCCAACCGAGTTCATTTTGACCACCAGGTAGGCCTACCCACATATGTTTATGAGACTCT
Organism: Leptospira sp. WS39.C2; assembly: GCF_040833965.1. Taxonomy (NCBI): domain Bacteria; kingdom Pseudomonadati; phylum Spirochaetota; class Leptospiria; order Leptospirales; family Leptospiraceae; genus Leptospira; species Leptospira iowaensis. The sequence continues at coordinate 234,094 of NZ_CP162142.1, read as the reverse complement.
GGGATTTTTTGCATGAGTCCATCCCAACCACCTAACCTCGTTAAACCGACAATGACCAATGGAAAAAGTCCAAGCACTGTCAGAAAAAACTGCATCACTTCTGTATAAATTGAGGAGCTAAGCCCCCCAAAGTAAGTATAAACCAATACGATAAAAGCGCTAAATAAAATGGAAAGGTGCGGGTTCCAACCGAATAAGGTTTCAAACACAAGAGATAAGGAATAAAGATAAATTCCTGAGCCGAGAGCAAGTGATAACAATGTGATGAGTGAATTCACAAGATGGGCGGGTCTGTTAAAACGGTATCGTAAGTATTCGGGAACACTTCGTATCTTTGTGGAATAATAAAACGGCATCATAAAGATCCCAAGAAAGATCATCCCTGGAATGGCCCCGAGGTAATAAAAATGAAAGGTCAAAAACCCGTATTCTGCCCCACTCGCACTCATTCCTAACAATTCTAAGGCGGAAATATTGGCCGAAATGAACGCAATCCCTGTGATCCAACTCGGGATTTTCCGCCCTGCGAGTAAAAAATCCGTGGAATGGTTCATGGATCGTTTCAAAAGCATCCCAATCACCACCATAAAACCTACAAATACAAGGATGATCGCGTAATCAATGGGCTTTAAGGCAACAAACATAGGTTTGAAAGGGAAACCGAGATAAAGACTTTGTAAAGTGGAAATCCCAAAGTGGTGGTCTCCTCCGATATTTTCCTAAAAAATTTTCCAAAGTCGCCGACAAACCAAGTAACACTTTCTTCGAAAAAGACTTTCCGAATTATGTCGCATTGATAGATTCGGAACCACCTGGAGGATCTATGTTCTACCTTCTCTTAGCCCTTCTCCATGAAGATTATGCTTCTGGGAGAATTGATTTTGCGACCTATTTTGAGAATACGGTCCTCCTTGCCCTCGACCACGAACGCATCAAATCTAACTTAGAACAAAGCAAAGCCGCCTAAATCTAAGCCTCACATCCAAATCCTGGGGGTGTAACAACGAGTCCTTCCAGGAATTTTCTCCTTGTTCTGGGAAGTCCTCTCTGTACGGTAACAGAAAAATCATTTCTCAGGAAAATCCAATGACTTCGGCAAAACTCCTTACCGGTACCCTCCAAAATTCGCAAAAATTTTTCCTTCAATTCGGAGGACAGGGTTCCCCTTACCTCAAAGAACTCGTAAAATTGTATGCAGAACCAGATCTAAAAGAATTTTTCGAAACAAGTTTCAAAACTCTTGGTGAAATCGCAGCTCGTGATGGAAAAAACCCTCTCCTTAATGAAGGACTTGATTTTAAGTCTTGGATTGAAAATCCAGATGGAGCACCAAACGAAGATTATTTGGCACGTGCGCCAATTTCTGTTCCTGGGATTTTTATGACCCAAATTGCAAACTATGTTTTGGTTTCTAAACGTGGTTACCCTACAGCAGACCTCATGAAAGCAACTGGTGCCTTGAGTGGCCATAGCCAAGGGGTGATTGCTTCTGCACTTGTTGGTCTTGGAAAAGAGGGAGCAGATTTTTTAAAAGCTTACTCTGACTTTTTAAAATTTGTTTTTTATCTTGGATTCAATGGTCAAAAGGTATACCCTAACTTCCAAGTTTCTGAAGACATCGTCAAAGAAAACGAGGCAAACGGTGACAAAAACCCAGCACCAATGGTCGCTGTGATTGGTTACACAAAAGACGAACTCGAAGACCGAGTGAAAAAAACAAACGAATCTCTTGGACTCAAAGGACAAGACACAGTGTTTATCTCTCTTTACAACACTCCTGATTCTATGATTCTTTCCGCTCTTCCTTCTTCACTTCTTGCCTTCCGTAAACAATGGAAAGCAGAAATGGACGAAAAGAAATTTAAGTTCGTGTATTTAAAAACAACAGCTCCTTTCCACTGCCCATTTATGGAAACTTCTCTTGATAAGTTCAATGCAGAAGATGCAACGGTTGTTCCATTTCCATACACTGGTGCTGATTTAAAAGTTCCTGTGTATAGCATCTTTGATGGTCACAACTTACAAAAAGATGGAAACCTTCGTGACATCCTTTTCAAAATGGTACTCATTGAACCACTTTACTGGGATTTGGCGATCGCACCTGTACTCAATGATAGTGCCATTACAACGATCATTGACTTTGGACCAAGTGTTGTAAGCCAAAGACTCACAGGTGGACACCTAAAAGCAAAAAACATCGAAAAACAATCTTTATGCGCTTCTAACGCAAAAGAACTAAAGGTGATTCTCGAAGTTTAATGAACCCTTCCACAGCTCGGGCAGCTTCTAAATTAAATCTAATCCGCCTTCTGGCTTCCCACCCAGAAGGTTTGTCTTTAGAGGAAATCCAAGGAGTGACAGGACACAAATCCATCGCTTCTCTCAAAAAAGATTTGGGAGAGTTGTATATGATTGAGATGTATCCTTACTCACCAACAGATGCTGTGGATTTGGATTTTGATGGGGATAAGGTAAAAATCAGACTCCCCATCGCTATTGACTCAGCACTTCCCCTTTCGCCAAAAGAATGGGCGACCCTTCGGTCTTTACTCCTGACCACTAAAGAAGGAAATGATCTCACAACCAAACAATCCATCTTACAAAAAATTGATTCTGTTTTGCCGTCGGGAGAATGGTCTCCTCATCAAAAAACAAAAGAAATCATCCAAGATGCCATTCGTTCCCAAAAAATACTAACAATTGTTTATTGGAAACGAAACACTAAAGAAAAGGAAACAAGAACCCTTGCTCCTTGGATACTCCTAGAAGAAAATGAATCTTACTTACTTGCTTATGATGTGAAAAAAGAAGGATTTCGTTCCTTCCGATTGGATTATATCTTGGATGTGACTCTCACCGATTTGGAATTTCCAAATATCCCAGAAACAGCTGGAGAGTTTTTACAAGGTTTCCAACAGAAGTTCCAAAAAGAAGAAAACTCGGAAACTAATGTTACCCTTTGGGTGACAGATTCTGCTTCTTACCATTTGGGCCTCAAACTCCCTTTAAAAGAAACAGGAAACACAAAACAAATTGGAAACACGAATTATCGCCAATTCCAAACTCCCATGCGGGATGAAAATTGGCTCATCCAAACCATCCTCGGGTATGGACCATCTGTTTTAGTTACAGAACCAAAAGAAATCAAAGAATCTATCAAACTCCATTTACAGTCCATTTCCCTTTCCAATCACAACGAATCTATCCCTAAATAAAGTATCACCTATGTTGACCATTACCCATGCAAAGATTAACATTGGTTTGGTGGTTCCTTACAAAAGGGAAGATGGACTTCACGAAATCCGAAGTGTTTTTGTTCCGATTGACTTTGGAGACCCCATGGATATCCAAATCCAATCTTTACCTAAGGAGAGTGAATCCAAGTTTGTGTTTCACTCCGAAAACCATTTGTTAGGTTACCGCCACTCTCTTTTTGAAGCGGTCTCAGAACGAGGGGAACTTTCTCGTAATATCCTCACAATAACCTTCACCCAACTCAAAAACCACTTCCTGGAACCCTTGGAAGTCCGCATTCATCTCCAAAAATTCCTGCCTCCAGAGGGGGGAATTGGTGGAGGGAGTAGCAACGCAGGTGTGTTTTTGCGCCACCTCTTCCCTTTCACGGATCTAAACCCAGAAGAGCAAATCGTTTTTGCCAAATCCATAGGGGCCGATGTGCCTTTTTTCCTCCAAACCTCTCCCTGTTTTGTGAGTGGGATTGGCGAGGTCTTAGAACCCATCTCAGTTGCCAAAGGATATGGCATTTTAGCCATCCCTCCGTTTGGATTATCTACCGGTTCTATGTACGCAGGCCTTCAAAAAAGTTTACAAAAACCCTATGGTTCCGAAGTATGGAAATCTCTGGCAGAGGATTTAATTCGAAGTCTTCACGTCGGGGATTGGGCTTACCTGCAAAACAGGTTAGAGAACGAGTTTGAAAAAATCGCTTTCCAGACCCAACCCTTACTAAAGGAATTGAAATTAGGGTTCTTTGAGTCGGGAGCAGATTTTGCTTCTCTTTCAGGTTCTGGTTCTTGTCTTTATGGCATTTACAAGGAAGAAGGGAAACGAAACGAGGCCCTTCCCAATGTTTCCCATCGATTCCCCGAAATGGAATTTCGAACGTTCTCTTTTTAGAAACTGGCCTGTAGCCAAGCGGTAAGGCAGCGGTTTTTGGTATCGCCATTCCCTAGGTTCGAATCCTAGCAGGCCAGCCAGTTTTAAAAGATCCGATAGAACGAACGATGAACCTACATAATACTGTAACTGCTGTTATTTTGGCGGCGGGGAAAGGAACTCGAATGAAGAGTGAGCTTCCCAAGGTTGCGGTTGTACTGAACGAATCTCCACTTTTACTCCACGTTCTTCGTAATATCGAATCTGCCGGTATCAACCGAAAGGTTGTTGTTGTCGGTTACCGCAAAGACATAGTCACAGACATTGCAAAATCCTTCCCAGGTGTTGAATTTGCCGAACAAACAGAACAACTCGGAACTGGACACGCAGTGATTTCTGCTGAGAAACAACTAGCACCATACACTGGTTACACGATTGTTGCTTGTGGAGATGCACCTCTCATTTCATCATCATCTTTTTCGAATCTCATCGAACACCACAAAACAAATGGTTATGTGGCAACAGTTCTTTCCGCTAAAATGGAAAACCCTACTGGTTACGGTCGTATCATTCGTTCCGCTGATGATGGAAGTTTACTTCGCATCGTAGAAGAAAAAGATGCGAGTCCCGAAGAAAAAGCCGTAAACGAAGTGAATACTGGCACTTATTGTTTTAATACTGAAGATCTTTTTGGAGCACTCAAACAAATTGGAAACAATAACGCTCAAAAAGAATATTACCTCACTGATGTGATTAAGATTTTCCGAAACGAAGGAAAAAAGGTTGGAGCTCAAACTTTGACCAATGCTTTAGAAAGTCATGGGATCAATTCTCCAGATGATTTGGCACTTGCGAAACAATATATAGATAATGGGTTGGTTGGAGTATGAATCCTAGCGAAGTTGTAGTATTTTCTGGTAATGCAAATAGACCTTTAGCAGAAGAAATCTGCAAAAACTTAGGCATTCCAAATGGCCAAATTTCTGTGAAACGATTTTCCGACGGAGAAAGTTCTGTCAAAATCGAAGAAAACGTACGTGGCCGTGATGTTTTTGTGGTTCAATCCATTAGTTACCCAGCAAACGATAGTTTGATGGAACTTTTACTCATCATTGATGCAGCAAGAAGAGCATCCGCTCGCCGTATTACTGCTGTTATCCCATATTATGGTTATGGTCGCCAAGACAGAAAGGTAGAACCTCGGGTTCCAATTTCTGCTCGAATGGTTGCCGATTTAATCGAAACCGTTGGCCCTGACCGAGTCCTCACGATGGACCTACATGCAGACCAAATCCAAGGTTTTTTTAGAATCCCTGTGGACCATTTGTATTTTTCACCAGTACTCGCCGAATACATCAACTCACTGAAGATGGACGATCTTGTGATTGTATCTCCCGATTCAGGTGGAGCAGAACGTGCTCGTAATTTTGGTAAAAAAGTAAACGGATCTCTTGCCATTATTGACAAACGTAGGCCAAAAGCAAACGAGTCAGTTGTGATGCACGTGATTGGTGACATCAAAGACAAAAATTGTTTGTTACTCGATGACATGATCGATACGGGTGGAACCATTGCCAAGGCAGCAATAGCACTCTATGAAAATGGAGCAAAATCTGTATTATGTTGTGCATCCCACGGAGTACTTTCCGGAGAAGCACCATCAAAACTCAATGAGGCCAATTTTAAACAAATTGTTCTCTCCAATTCCATCGCCATTCCCGAGAGCAAAAAAATAAATCACTTGAAAACGCTCTCTATCGCCCCACTCTTTGCAAAAGCCATCGAGCGGATTCATAACGAAGAATCAATCTCTAGTCTGTTTTCATAACTTTAAGGAACATAATCATGGAAAAAATCACTATCAAAGCACAACCAAGAACTTCAACAGGAAAAGGTCCTGCTAGAAGGATGCGTGTGGAAGGTTTAGTACCGGCTAACATCATCGGAAACGGTGAGGCAAAATCGGCAAGTGTTGTCGAAAAAGAAATCCAAAGACTCATCGACTCAGGCATTCGTAAGGCAACTCTCATTGACCTTGAACTCGACGGAAAATCGGAAAGAGTATTCGTAAAAGAAATCCAAAGATTTCCTCACACAGGACAAATTCGTCATATTGACTTTTACAAAGTGACTCCAGGCAGAAAAATCCAAACAACTGTAGCGATCAAAACAACAGGTGTTGCAAAAGGATCCAAAGCTGGTGGTCAATTCGAACATTTAGTTCACGAAATCAAAGTGAAATCTACACCAGAAGATCTTACTGACGTGATCACTATTGATGTAAGTGGTCTTGATATTGGAATGATGATTAAAGTTTCTGAACTCCCTCATCCAGCATCATGGGAAATTTTAGTGAATGGTGATCCGATTGTTGCTTCATGTAACAAAACGAAAGCGATCCTAGCAGCAGAACGCGCTGAAAAAGCAGAAGCGGATGCCAAAGGGAAACCTGCAGCTAAAAAAGCTGGTAAGAAGTAAGATTTACTTTTAAAAACCAATGAAGTTAATTGTAGGGCTAGGAAATCCTGGCGATAAGTATAACAACAATCGATCTAACATTGGTTTTAAGATTCTTGATGTCATTGCGAATAACATTGGCCTCGAAATCAAAACTAAAAAGAAAAAATCACTCATCGGACGTGGTGACTTTGAAGGGGACGAAGTGGTTTTACTCAAACCACAAACCTTCAGTGAACTGTCTGGTGAGTCTGTCCTCTACATTGCCTCCTTTCTCAAAATCCAAGTCAAAGACATCGTCGTGATCCACGAAGATGTGGGACTGGAACTGGGCCAAATCGTAGTCACAAAAGGTGGCGAAAATGACACAAATCCCGGGGTAAACTCGATTTCTGTCTCATTACGCTCTCCTAACTTCATTCGCATTCGGATCGGCGTTCTTAATTCCAGCTACAATCCGAAAAAAAGAGAAGATTTTTTACGTGAAGATTTTGAGCCATTAGAGAACCTGAGTTTGATACAGATCATCAATGACGCCGAAGCGGCGATTCGTTCGATTTCCATGGGGGATATCGACGAAGTGATTCAGAAATATCACCTTTGATTTTAGTCTAATCATCGGAAGTCTTACATGAATAAAAACATCAAAACCGTATTCCTATTTTTACTCGTATTCCTTGTCATTTTGGCAACGGTTTACAAGGGCCAAGACTTTGCCGGTAAACCCGACGAAATCAGTTATTCCGATTTTTTGAATATGGTAGAACCAATTGAAGGGAAAAAACCCATTGGGAAAATCACTTCCAAAGATGGGAAAGATATTTCTTCCAAACAACAAATCATCATTGATAAAGAACTCATTGAAGGTTGGTACATTCCTGAAAATAGTAAGGACAACAAACCAAAACCATTCAAAACCAATGTAGCACAAGTTAACGATGATTTGGTGACAAAACTTCGTAAGTCACGCCTGAGTTTTACTGCAAAATCCACTGAAGAAAATAAACTTTGGAGTGTTGTCTCGGGCATCATCCCTTGGTTATTTGCTCTTGGTATCATTTGGTTTATCATGATGCGCCAACTCCAAGCTTCTGGTAACAAAGCATTTACCTTTGGTAAGTCTCGTGCCAAGATGAATGTGGATCCAAAAGTAAAAGTAACTTTTAATGATGTTGCTGGTTGTGAAGAAGCAAAAGTTGAACTTCTCGAAATCATTGAATTTTTAAAAGATCCAAAAAAATTCCAGGCCATCGGTGCAAGGATTCCAAAAGGAGTTCTCCTTGTTGGTCCTCCAGGTACTGGTAAAACCTTACTTGCAAAAGCAGTCGCTGGAGAAGCTGGTGTTCCTTTTTTCTCTATCTCCGGTTCTGACTTTGTGGAGATGTTTGTGGGTGTGGGTGCATCACGTGTTCGTGATCTTTTTGACCAAGGGAAAAAGAATGCACCTTGTATCATCTTTATCGATGAGATTGATGCTGTTGGTCGCCTTCGTGGTGCAGGCCTCGGTGGTGGACACGACGAAAGGGAACAGACCCTCAATCAGATGTTAGTTGAGATGGATGGATTTGAAATGAATGAAGGTGTCATCGTCATGGCGGCTACAAACCGTGCTGATGTCCTTGACCCAGCCCTCCTCCGACCAGGTCGTTTTGATAGACAAGTGATTGTTGACCTTCCTGACCTAAAAGGCCGTGAAGAAATTTTGGCAGTCCACGCGAAAAAGGTTCCTTTAGTTTCTGATATTTCTTTAAACTCCATTGCTCGCGGAACTCCTGGATTTACAGGAGCAGATCTTGCAAACCTCATCAACGAAGCTGCTCTTCTTGCTGCGCGTCGTAATAAAAAACGTGTGACCCAAGAAGAACTCGAAGAAGCTCGTGATAAGGTGATGATGGGACCTGAACGTAAGTCGATGTTCATCTCTGACAAAGAGAAAGAAATGACAGCTTACCATGAAGCAGGCCACGCCCTTCTTGGCACCTTACTGCCGTACACCGAACCAGTTCATAAAGTAACCATCATCCCACGTGGACGTGCCCTTGGTCTCACCCAATCTCTCCCTGTGGAAGACAGACATTCGTATCGTAAAAACTATTGTTTGGATCGTATCGTGATGTCTATGGGTGGATACATTGCCGAAGAACTCATTTTTGGTGACCCATCCAACGGTTCATCCAATGACATCCAACAAGCAACGAACATTGCTCGTCGTATGGTATGTGAATGGGGTATGTCTGAAAAACTCGGAACCATCCACTATGGTTCCGGTGAAACTTCACCATTTATGGGAAGAGATTATGGTCATACTAGCAAACCTTACTCAGAAGAATTTGCCGCCATGATTGACCAAGAAGTGAAACGAATCATCCAAACTTGTCTCGACAAAGGACGTGATTTGGTGAAGAAAAACCAAAAAAAATTGGATGCAATTGCAAAAGCACTTCTTGCAAAAGAAACCATTGATGCACAGGAATTAACAGACATCGTACAACCTTCTTTTGATAAATACTCTGATACAAAACCAGGGATTGGATCCAAAAAAGGAAAAGGAACTTCTGCAACAAAACCAGCTTATTCGGCTTAATGAAGTATTGGCTCTTTAAAACAGAACCTGATGTCTTTTCGATCGACGACCTAATACGAGAAAAACTCTCGTATTGGGAGGGTGTCAGAAATTACCAAGCACGTAATTACCTTCGTGATGAAGTGAAGTTAGGTGACTTGGTTTTGTTTTATCATAGCAGGTTAGAACCCCCAGGTGTTGTGGGCATCGCTGAAGTTGCAAAAGAAGCAAGTCCCGACCCTTACCAATTTGACCCCAATCACAAATACTTTGATCCAAAACTAAAAGGAACAGAACCTCGATGGTTTGGAGTACATTTAAAACCCCACACAAAATTTGATGAACTGATTTCTCTCGACATTTTGAAAAAAACAAAAGGATTAGAGAAGATGGTAGTGACACAAAAAGGATCGAGGTTATCGATCCAACCTGTCACAAAAAAAGAATTTGAGATTGTTACGAAATTAGCGGGCGTTACCGCAAAGTAACAAACTAAGGTTTCCCTGTGAAAACCTGCACCGCTTTGACTTTGTCTACATCAAAGAATTTTTTATCCTTATAAAAGTATGCCCCTGCTCCCATATAATTAAACTCAGGGTTAAGAATGTTTTTACGATGCCCCGGTGAATTGAACCAAATTTCTACGACTGCTTTTGCTAAACTTAAATAGGTGTGGTTTGGAATTGGTGATCCTGCTTTTGTATAACTAAAAAATGGACCACCATTTTGAACCGGTGTGAAAACGGGTCTTCCACTTTGGTATTGGATTCCAAAAGCATTGATGATATTTTCAGCAGAATAGGTTTCAGAGATTCCAACAAGATCCAATCGGTCTTTGAGAGTTTCTTTACCATTCACCGTACTTGTGTGTGAATAAAAATCATAAGTCACCATGTCCTGTGCATGTCCGAAGGCAGCTTGTTCACATCGTTCAGAATACTTAAATGGTCTAAGGCCTAATTGTTTTCTTTCTTTTGAAGTCACATAAAAAATAGCAGCATTTAACAAAGGATAGTCTACTTTTGCAAAATCAATAGTGGCATTTGCAGGACTATAAGATGGAAACGTATCCTCGGTAAAGGATTCATATTGTTCCACTTTCCATTTGTCGGAATCGGGAAGTTCCCTTCCATCTTCGATACTTTCTAAAAATGCTAGATTAGGATCTTGTTTTTCAACAACTTGTTCTACTTTCTTAGGTTCTTCTACAACAACAACAGGAGCTTTTTTTACTTCGGGAGTTTTGCACAAAGTGAAAACCATTAGCACGATAAAACAAATTCCCAAAAGGGACCGGTTTTCAACTTTCGATTTTGGTAATTGGATTGGGTTTTTGTGTAACTTCATAACAACTCCTATAAGTAACGGTTATAATCCTGTACGACATTATGGATGAGATTTTTTTCTTTATTGTATTGGATGGTTTTTGCTTCTTTGATTCCTGATTCCCAAATAAACATAAACGGAATTCCAAACAATGTAGAATGTTTTTGCCTATATTTTTCTCGGCCAATGAGTTTTTCATTTAAATAAAAATCAGCATGTAACACACGTTCTTTTGAGTAAATGGAAGGCAACAAACCTGCCGTTCCAATCATAAAAATTGTGGAGATGGAAGATACCCAGAAATGTTCGTATTCATTTACTTCACTCGTATAAATATCGATATGGTGGTTTGCTCTGACCCCGTCAGACAAAACCCTTCCAAAATAACCTGTCTCAGAGAGGTATTTTGTATACAATGCAGTGATTTCTCTCTTGTTTTTATTGTTTTCCGGAGAGGAAACTTTGATGGAAAGGAGCGGGATTTGTTGTTTAAAATCAGGTCTTGTGACGATGGGAACATCTTCACTCATATAATTATAACAAGAGGTAAGGAAAAAAAAGGAACATAAGACCAAAACGGCAAGTTTTCGAAATCGAATCATAATCCGTGAGAAGGCTAACCGATGAGAAAACAAGGAAAAGTCTTTTTTTTAAAAGTTAGAAAAATCCACGATCTGTAAATGGTGCATTAGGAATCCTCCCACCAATGTAAAAAAGACCCAAGCGACGATTGAAATGAAACCTCCAATTTTTACCATCTCCCAACTACGAATGCCACCATAACTAAATGCCAATGCATTGGGTGGTGTGGAAACTGGGAGAGGCATGGCAAGGGATGCACCGACTGTCGCACCTATGGCAGCTGGAACAATGAGTTCATTTGGAAGTCCCATGGTAATTGGTAGAATTAAATTGGCTACACTAGTGTTACTTAAAAAACAAGACAGCGATAAAGACAAAATTGAAAAAAACAAAAATAAACCCAGCTGGCTTGATTCACCTAACAAAAACGTAGTGACGAAATTTTTGGCAAGACCCGTTTCTTCGAATGCTTTCCCAAGAGCAATTCCACCACCCATAAGAATTAAAACATCCCAAGATAAATTTCGAAACTCCTTTAAATCTAAAAGGGAAAATCCAAAAAAAACAATCACAGGAAATAAAGCGACAGTTCCATTGGAAATTCCATGCCAATCTGAAGTAATCCATCCAAGTATTGTGATGAGAATAATTCCGATTGCGATCCATTTTTTTTCTGAAGAGATAGATGTGTTTTCTTCCCTCACTTGGAGCAAACGGATTGATTGGATGGATTTTTCTTTTTTTAAGTACACAATGTACAAAATTCCAGCAAGGGCCAAAACAGAAAGTATGAAGACAGGAAACGCAAATGCCATCCAATCCAAAAATCCAATTTGAAAACCTTTTTCTTGCAAATACGCAATGCCAATCACATTCGGAAGGGTTCCAACTGGTGTTCCAATTCCACCTAAATTTGCTGAAAAAGGAACCATAAACAAAATTGATTTTCGCAAAGGACTTTTATCATCCAACGACTTCATCATGGAAGAAACAAGTCCTAACATCATAGCAGCAGTGGCCGTGTTATTCATGAAGCAGGATAAAAAAGCAGTCGCAAATCCTAACGATAAAACTAATAAAAATGCTGAACCTTTCGTGTTTTTGATCACAAATCTAGCAATTGACACATCAAGTCCATAAAAACTGATCGCGCTAGAGATCACAAATCCACCTAAGAAAAGTAAGATGGTCTCCGAAAAATAACAGGATAAAAAAGTAATCGTTTTTGGGGCACCTGGTCCCCATCCTGGAATCAGCCATACCAATTCTAAAAAGAGAACCAAAAATCCAGTCACGTACAAGGGTATAAGTTCTGTGACCCAAAGGAAGGATACTACTAGCGCAATTGCTAAATTGATCTCTTGGGCGGGGGTGATTCCAAGCCATACTTGGTACCATCCGAAGATGGCAGGAAAAATGGCAAGAGTCGAAAATAGAAGGCCTGCTCGAATCATTGTGACTTGACGATTTACACTCACCTGATACTTTTTCGATAGACTCAATTCGTTTCAAGCAAACAAATACAATGAGACTTTCCCGAAATTTCTAAATGTTAATTTTTTATGCAAATAACCTATAACGACTTAAAACAAGCAGTTTTGGGTAGTGGCCCAATGGGTATCATTATCGCTTCCATACTGGCAGAAAAGTATGATTCTATCACTTTATGGATTCCTGACAAAGAATTTGTCGAAGTTCTAAAGAAACGCCGCCAAACAGAAATTATGGGAAAAACAATCGAACTTCCCGATCACATTGACATCGTGTCAAGTTTGGATGCTTTTGGCAGAGACGATTGGGCCTTCCACATAGCTGTTCCTTCCCGATCCTTTTTGGATAGTGTCCATAGTCTCATTGAAGTATTGGAACCATTTAATACTTATGTATTTTCCTTTTTGACAAAAGGAATTTTGGATTCTAAAAATCGTAAAAAAACGGGATTCATTACCTACTCTCAATATTTACAAAACTACCTGAGTGAAAAAAATTTTAGCAATGCATCTGTGGCTGTTGTGAATGGCCCCTCTCTTTTAGGTGAAATCTTAGAAGAAAAATTCAGTTTTTTTAATATTGGTTCATCTGATAAATACACCGCTGAATATTTGAGTGAAGTTTATACTTCTCATTTCATCAACACTTCCGTTACTGATGATGTGATTGGAATGGAAATTGTAGGTGTTGCCAAAAATCCAATGGCAATTGCCAGCGGGATTGTATCTTTACTGCCTCGTTATGGATCCAACTTACTTGGTGAAATACTTTCTGTAGGATTCCAAGAAGTGAGAGACCTTGCCATGCGTTATGGTGCAAGGCCTGATACTGTGATGGGAAGGTCTGGGCTCGCCGATTTTATCACAACTGCAACCAGCAACAAAAGTCGAAACCGAGGTTTTGGACAAAAAATTGTCGGTGAACTATTGTCAGGTGGGGAAAAATTAAGCATCAAAGATAGAATCGAAATCTTTTTTGCTCCTCGTTCTTTTATTGAAAGAGAATCAACGAAGTGGCATGATAATGTGGAAGGAACCTATGCACTTAGTATCCTCATCGAACTTGCCAATGAAATTCGCCTTCCTTTTACTTTACATCGAACTCTGTTTGATGTATTAACACGCAAACAACCACCAGGTTCACTCATTGATTTAATCTGTGGTAAAAAAACAGAAGCAAAAAACATTCCACTTGTAGTTCAAAAGAAAGTTGGGCTCAACCTTACTTCAGGTATTGATTTTCAAAATTTACTCGTAGATCGGATTCTCAAACAAATCAGCAATGTTCCTGGTACAATTAGCCGAGTGAAAAAACAATCCTCAGCAGTGATTGAATCCACTCAAAAGAGACTTACCAAAGCAAAACGAAAAAAACAAAAACTAGAGGAAGTTAAGTTTGAGTCGGAAATGGAAATTTGGCAAAGGTTCCAAAGTTGCCAAAAAGATGAAGAACTTACTTCCATCAAAGAATTAGTTCGTTTTTATGTGAACGAAATTGCAGACAATTATAGCCCCACAGTACGTGAGTCAGTTTTAAGATTTGTAGCTCCTATTCGTTTGTTTTCTGGTGGATTTTTAAAAGGATCCATGATCCCTCACATCGGTGGAAAAACAGAAGTTGTGAAGGCACTCTCTTCCAAATATAATTTGTTATATGCTCCTACTCACAGATCCCATTTAGATTCCGTTGAAGTAGCTTATTCTCTTTTCCATTTAGGTTTACCTGTCCCTCGTTATGCGGCAGGTATTAATTTAATGTCCAATCCATTTTGGGAGTGGATGTTAAAATCGTTAGGTGCTTATGCAGTGGATCGCGAACGAACTAGGAATAGTTTGTATTTAGAATGTTTGACTTTATATTCACAAGTAATGCTCGAACAAGGAATACCATCGTTAGTATACCCTGAAGGGACTCGTTCTCGAACAGGTGCAATTGTTCCGGTCAAAACGGGACTCCTAACTACGGCGGTTAATGCATTCCGAAGTTCTGGAACAGAAATAGTGATCGTTCCCATCTCTGTCTCGTATGAAACAGTGCCAGAAGATAACCAATTCTGTAATATGCCGGAAGAATTGGGTATGGCAGGTTTTTTAGCAAAACGTTCCAATGTATACGTTGAGTTTTGTGATCCAATCCCCATTTCTGAATATGCTCATACGGAAGACCCAACCATTGAACTCAGTTATCGGATCACCAAAGGTTGGAAACAATACCATAAAATTTTGCCAAACCAAATTGTGGCAAAAATTTTAGTAGAAAATGATTATTCGATCGAAGTTTCACAAAGCACTATGTTAGTCGAAGATTTTATCTCTCGTCATGAAGGAAATTACCTCACACGTGACCCCGAAGAAATTTGGGAAAAAGGGAGAAGGATTTTAGAAAAACGAAAAATGATTGAAGAAGCAAATCGTATGATTCATTCAAAAAATGATGCGCTTCTCCAATACTATGCGAGTATGATTCCTGAAGACGAAGATAAAAAATACTAAGCGTTAAAACCTTTTAGACATTTTGAACGGGGAGTCTTCCCCGTTTGCGAATGTAAATGGTTTTTTCTAATGTGGCCACTATGTCATTTTCAGAATCTATGACATTGGTGGTGAAGTGAAATTCTCCTTTACGCTTTGACTCCACTTCCTTTTTAATATTTTCAATTTCGTCTGGAAGGATCTGAAATTTTGCTTTCACTTTGCCTTTGCCTGGTTTTACAAACGTCATCGAACCAACTTTATCCCAAACAATATAATCAGATCCCAATGTTTCCAAAAGGATTAACATAAAAAATGGATCACACATAGAATACAATGACCCACCAAAATGCACACCCACATAGTTTTTATTGTAAAAACGTAGATTCATCTCTACTTGGAAGTAAGACAAGTCCTTTGCGATTGTTTTGATGCGAATCCCTGCACCCAGATATGGTGGATAAAAATTATATAACCAAATTTTGAATCTTTTTTTCCAAGAGATTGGTTTCATCCTGGGACTTGTTCCTTTTTTTTATGTTTTGAATTGATAAGATATACAGCTAACATTGCCAAGGCGCCACCGATGATCACTGGAATTTGGATGACTTCATCCAAAATTAAATAACTACTCAAATACGCAGAGAGTGGAACGATAAAGATAAAACTACTCGCAATCTCAGATCCAAGTCTTGTGGCCGCATAAAAATATACGGTGGTTCCAAAGGTAGTGGAAATCACAGTAAGATAAAAAATCGCAAACCAAAAGGAAGCACCAAATTCCCAAACCTTCCAAAAACTAGGATCATTCCAACAGAAAAGTAGTTCTAAGATAGATCCAAATCCATACACATAAAAACTATAGGTGATGGGAGACATCGACTTTCCCGTTTTTTGACTATTGAGAGAAAGTGTTGCCCATACAAAAGAACAAAGCAGAAAGAATAAATTTCCAGATAACAAGAGATAGTCGGTACTAATCTTCCAAACTTGTAAAATGACAAGCCCACCGAGAAATCCAAAAAAGAGACCTAATACTTGTCTTTTGGAAATGGATTTCTTTTGAACTAAAAACACAATGAAAAAGGTAACAATAGGATTGAGTGTGGTGACTAACACTCCACCAGCCCCTGGTAATCCGTTTTTCAAACCCAAAAAGAAAAATTGGTTATAAAGCGTGTAGATGATCCCACCAATCAAAACATTCCAATAATCCTTTCCTGTTTTCAATCGAATTGGCAGACGTAAAACAAATAAGATAGGAAGTACCGATAAAAATGTAGCAAGGAATCTCCAAAACACAAGTACAGGGACAGGAACAAGACCTGCGATCATCTTAGCGATTGGCCATGAGAAACCCCAGGAAACCATCGCAAGGATCAGTAATAATAAAAATTTAATATTCAAATGAAATTTCCTTTGATGAGAAGATTTAATATATATGTTGTGAGAAAGGAAACAGGAATTCCAATTCCTAACATAAGACTTGCTAAATGAGGAGAAATATTTTTTTCAATAGTGATGACAGTGGATGTCACCATGGGAGCCATAGCCGACTCAAAAAGAATTGTTTGGAATAATAATCCATCATCTTTAAGGGGTGAATAAACATAATAGACAAGTATAGGAGCTAATACCAATTTAAAACCAAGTCCTAATACCAAATACTTTCCATGTCCTGCAATGGTGCGTAGATCCAACATAAATCCAACGGATACAAGTGCCAATGGTGTCAAAGTATCTCCTAAACGAAGTAATACGATTTTAAATTCTTCTGGGTATTCAATCTGTCTTGTTATTAATGCAAATAACAAAGCATAAACGGGAGCAAATCGTAGAACCCTTTTCACTAAAGTTAAAAAATTCCACTTTCCATCCATAGCAATAGAAGCAAGGATAATGCCTGGAAAACTAAGCACCATAAAAGTTCCGAGTTGGTCAGATAAGATCCCATACCCAAGTGATTCTTTTCCAAGATATGCCTCAAGGAGGGGAAATCCCACAAAAGATGTGTTGCCAAGACCTGCAGTAAGTACCAAACATACCATCGTTGAAAATGACATAAGTTTGAGTTTGTAAAAAATAAAGAAAAACAAAAGTGCAAAACCAAATACCAACCAAGGCATCGAAGTTGGTAAAATAGCAGAAACACCAATTTTTAATTCATGTACGTGATACAAAACAAGGGAAGGTAATGAAACATAAAGTATGAATCCATTTAATACTTTTGGTGTGGATTCTGGAAACTGTGGAAGTTTCCGAAAAAGTAAACCAAGTGCAAAACAAATCCCAAGTAATAAAAAATTTTCCATGATTAAAAGGAAAGGAAGGTCTCAAGTGCCTTTGGATCAAAAAATACACCTTCTTTTTGTCTTGGTGCTTCTATCCCATCGCGAACCATTTCAGCATAACCTTTCGCAAAGTACAAATATTTTGTTGGAAGTTTTGATTTAAAATCATGGACAGTTTGTTCGATCCATTCTGCTAAAGCCAATACATTGTATGTAAGATCAGCAATATAAACACGATTCATATCTTTCCAATCTTTTGATTCTTCTTTCAAAATATAATTTAGTTCGTTTCGTTTTTCTTGGAAAAGAGCAACGATTGGTTGTAATTCCAAAACTTCACTTGATTGGGATGTCAAATCCTCTAAAAGAGATTGGAATGCGGCATATACTTTAGGCTTTTGTAAAGCATGAAGGCAATGGTCTGCTATAATCAGATGTGTACCTTCCCAAGTCTCATTAATGATCGAATCATTATGAAGCCGTGGCAATGGTGAAAAATCACCAATGATACCATTCCCACCTAACGAGAGGATTGCTTTTTGAGTTATATAACTGGCTTGGGATGAAGATTTGTATTTGAGAAGTGGGACAGTGATTTCTGCGGCATCATGACCTTTTTCTGCTAAATCCACCGATCGAAAATTGACAAAACAATTTGCCGTTTGTAAAATTTCCATCTCTGCTAAAGTTTTTACAAACGAAGGAAATTCTAAGATTTTTTTTCCATACGCTGTTCGAAACTTTGCATATTCGGATGCTTCCATCACAGACCTTCTAGCATTCCCACAGGAACCAAGTCCGACATGGAGACGAGAAGTTTTAATGATGTAACGAATTAAATTGACAAGCCCATGGCCTGGTCGACCAAACTCTTCTGCTTCTACTTTGTCATAAATAATTTCTACTGTGATTTTTCCTCGAGAACCAATGATGTCTTTTTTGCGAAGGATATGATGGCCATTCAATTCTCCATTTTCCTTGATCCGAGGAACTAAGAACATTCCAACAGTATTGGTCCCTTCTATTTTGGCAGTGGTCACCCATAAATCACCAGGATTGGAACAAAACCATTTTTCACCAGTTAACTCCCATTTGCCGTTTGTTATTTTTTTGGCAACGGTTCGGTTTGCAGATACATTACTCCCACCTACACGTTCGGTAACATATTGGCCAGCCATAAAATGAGAACCACTTCCTTTGCCAGCAACAAGGGGGAGATATTTATTCTTTTGTTCTTCCGTACCTATTTTTTTTAAAGCAAGGATCATTCCATCTGTCATCGCCAATGGACAAGCTACGCCACCTTCCCCGTTCAGGTTCATCAAATAAGTAAGCGCATAACGATGGATATGTGTGAAATCAAATTTCCATTCTGGATGAAAGTCTAAGTTGACTACTCCATGGTCATAAGAAATTTTTCGTGCCAGTTTTTGTTCTTCTGAATATTTGATGAAATCGATTCGTTTTCCCGTTCGATCGAATTTAATCACCTCTCCGTATTTTCCTTCTTTGTGGCATTCTTCTGTAAGTTCATCCAAAATGCCACCCACAAGCTGGCCATACTCTCGGATGTGTTCGACCATAGCTTGTTTGTGGGAAGATTCGTAAGTCTCTGAATAACGATTTACCATACGTTGCAAGGCTGGATCCATATCGTAAAAATTCTTACCCCGTAGGCCTTTGTATTCGGAAATATCAAACGGTTGTAAGGAAGGATGTTCAGAAATATGGTGACTCATATCTCCAGTTCAAAAAATGGAATAGGATTCACTAGCAAAAAAGTCACCCCGATTTGAAATTGGTTTAAGAGAGAATTTATGGTCCACAAAACGGAAACAAAAAAGGCCAAACAGATATTGCATGATGTCATATTTGAACTGCAAAATGTTTCCGAATCCATGCAGTGGTTCTTATCTTACGACCGTCTCTCCGAACTTCTCGAAATTCGAAAGGAAGAATGCCTTCGTAAAGTTTATCAGTTTAAATCCGCAAAACCACAAATGACACTTTCAGGTGGGTTTCATGAAGTTGATGGAGATCTACTCGTTGATTTTTTAGCTTGGAATTTAGAATTAGATGAAGTAGCTGAAGAATTTCTAAAAGGTGGGATCTTTTTTAGCGAACGTCCGTTATATGAATTAAGAGAGTCTTATAAAACTCTCATCCAAAAAACCATTGCCAATCATAAATTAGACCAAGAACTTATTCTATTGCTCACTGCAGCGACCATTGATTTTGATGATGCGGTGGATTCTTATTTAATGGATAAATTTGAAATTGATTTTTTTGTAAGACGATCCATTCACCAATTTTTAGAAAAATTTGATATCCATCCAGAGTTTGGAGCTGAAGAATTTTTATATGAATATTTAAAAAGTCTTATACCAACAAAAATTTTAAACTTTCGAGACATCACTCGTGAATTCCGTGACCGCACCTACTATGAGTTATATGGAAGATTTCGCGAAGCAAAAAAGAAAAAGAAGAAAAAAATTGTACAGTCTGTATCTATAGAATTAAAGGATTTATTGGCTTTTTTTGATTTAGAACCAGGTGCCACGATCATTGATGTGAAAAAAAAATTCAAAGAACTCTTAAAAAAATACCACCCTGACATCAATAAAAAAGGGGAGGAGATGACCAAACGTATTATTTTAAAATACAATCGTTTAGTAGAATTGATTGGTACTTAATCTTTAAATCTCTTTGGAGAAAACAACTTCATTTCAATACAAACAAATACTTCACTTGGATATCATCTTTTGCTTTCAAAAACAACAAGGATGGGTTTTCTAAAGCATACTCTGAAAATTTGAGAGTTACCATTCCATCCACTTTTAATCCATCTACTCCAGAAAGTTTATTCACATTTGCTTCCGTTGAAAAATCCTTACTCATTCCATGTATCGTTATTTTTCCTTTGATGGTATAAATCTCTGCATTTTCTTTTGAAGATTGAATTGATTCTACTTTGACTTCTATGATTGGTGTATTCGGATAACCTAAAATTTCTTGGATATGGGCATCTCGATCGGAATCACCAGAAGAAATTTTAAGAATTGGAATTTTGATATAAAATGGCGCTTGTAGATTATATTTTCCATTCGAAAACCGAAGTTTTGGTTGGTCCATTTGAATTTCATTACAAACGCCTGTTACATTTTTTGCAGGGTGTTCAACATAAAATTCGATTTTCTTTTTCGATACTTCAATTGCTAACAATTGAGTCCCAAGTATTAAAATAAATATTGTTACAAATACGTTTTTCATTCTAAAACCAATCCCTTACTTTATATTTTTTGCAAGTGAAACAAACAACATCGCTCCCAGTTCTACAATTGGTGACTAAAAAGCCAAGTAAAGTCGCATCATTTCCTATTGTACATAGATTGGACGATAAATTCTTTGCCCTTCTGATTCGAAAAACTCTTTATTGTAAGTAAATAATCCTACCATCCCATTTATAAAAAAGTGGATACAATTTACAAATCAATGGCGATAAAAAGGAAAATAATAGCCATATCCTTTTTTCATTTTCGGAAGCCATTCGACTACTTTGGATGGTAAAGAATAGTAATATTGGAGTGGAAAGGATTGCAAAAATACGGGAGGTGTCATACGTCATCATCGCTACAAGATAACAAAAAATGAATCCCAATAAGGATATAGGAATGCGGAAAATTAAATAAACCACCAAAGGCCATAAACTATGAAATAAACCAACAATTCCGAGGAATATTTCCGATTGGTTCATTCGAATAAATTCATTCCCCCACATTTGTGAAAAAATAGTAATTCTAGTTTGGTTCCAGGTAATGGGTGAGTATTTAAAAAGATAAACCAGAAATAATCCATACAAAACTATTGCCAATAAAAATGAGAAAATCAAAATTTTGGACTTATTTTCGTAATGGATCAAATAAAAAACATTTAATAATATAACAAGTATTAATATTTGAAAGAAATGATTGGTCATTCCTAAAAATAAAACGAAAGATAACAAAAATATTTTTAACTTAGGATTGAATTCAGAAAATAAAAAAATCAAATACAATGTTAAAATTAGAAATGTGATCGGGTCTGAAAATCCAATCCAAGTTTGAAATATTAAAAAAAGTGGGGAAGAAGCAAGTATAAGAGAAATTCCTAATCCCAATACCCAATCAAATCGAAATGAAATGAATCCAACAAAAATGACTCCTGCTAGGATTGTGATCACATTCAAAATAAAAACAAGATCTTCTGGTTTTGAAACAAATCCAGTGTTATATAAAAACCAAGGAGTCAAAAATTGATCCCACGGTGTATCTTTTGTAAATGGATTTAGACTTAAATAATAGAATCCAAAGTTTAAAACTTTGGATTCAGTTTTAGAGTGAAATAGAAAAGGTGGTAACCAATAAAAAATTCCAACTGATAAAAATGTTATCAAAAATGGTTTTATCTTATTTGTTTGGAAAATCCTTAAATTCATCATTTCGGAATCGAAACAGGAATCGATCCTTTCCAAGTACTCATTCCACTCCCTTCAATAGGATATGGTTTTCCTAAATACTTGGGTGGAGTGTCCCATTGGATGTCCCACCACGCAAGCATACGGGCAGAAAATTCTCGGAACAAATAATAAGTTTCTTTTTTATATGTTCTTAAATTACATTCATAACCGTATAACTCTAGTTCTAACTCTTTACCCAAATACATTGCTCTTGGTAAAAAAAAGGATTGGCTTACAAAAATTGCTTTGGTTACAAGAAATACTTCTTTGGCTCGGATGAGCGTATCCAAAGTACGAAAACCAGCATGGTCAACAAAAATGTCATCTGGTTTCACTTCATGAGACAACATGTACTCAAGCATAGGACGAAGTTCATTATAATCCGATTTGCCATTATCACCTGAAAGTAGGATTTTTTTGACTTTTCCAGCTTGATACAATTCTAGCCCACAGGCCAAACGATCCATTAGGATAGGAGAAGGTGTTTTTCCATATACAGCTGCACCAGGGATAATGGCAACATCTGCCTCAGGGATTTCCGAAGGGTGATTGGTGTGAACGGAGTTTTCATAAACAATCCAAAATCCTAAATTGGAAGCTAATGTGACAAAACTCAGTATTCCAAAAATGAGGAACAATCTCCAAAACAGGGATTTCCACTTGACCCTGGAAAGGAATCGGAGCGTCTTATTTATGTAGGAATCGCGGTTTGTCATGAAGAAAAAAATTAAAGAGATTACGTCTGTTTTTTCACAAGACAATCCGAAAATCAAGAAACAGATTGATAAGGTGAAAGAAAAAGGTCACCAACGGATGACTATTCTTGTCATTCCCCATGGTTATGATAGTTCCTTCCACTTTCAGATTTCTCACTTTACAATCCTATTTTTTTTAGGGCTCACTTTAGGTCTATTGAGTTTAGCCATTTTTGGAATTGTTCGTTCCAATAATACACAATCCCAAATCAACCAACTCTCCAAAATTTATGGAACTTATTTTGATACTTATATCACTCATGCAACCCAATTAGAAGAAATGAAAGAAGAGTATTCCAAACTCAACGAAAACATGTTGGAACTTTTCACTCTAATCGATGGTAATGATGATGAACTTTTAAAAATTCCAGCAGAAGATTGGATCGAAACATCAGCCATTGAATCCCTTCAAAAGGAAGAAAAAGAAGACAAACAATTGGATGTTGGCCGTAAATATCTAAGCGAAATTTATGAACTGAGACAATTAAAACACCGAATGGACAATTACCAACGTTTGGTAGAAGCAAATTTTCAATTTTTATACCAAAGGTCTGATATTCTATCTCGTTCGCCTTTATTCAATCCAATGTATTCTTATAATTTAACTTCTCCATTTGGAATGCGTAAATCACCTACCACTGGTTATTGGGAATATCATGATGGATTGGATATGGCCAATGCAACTGGTACACCCATTTATGCCTCAGCACCAGGAAGAGTTGTAAGAGTCACATATTCCAATGTAGGTTATGGACATCATATCATCATCCAACACGATTTCGGCTTTAGTACGTTATACGGTCACTGTTCCAGAATTTTTGTAAGATCTGGACAAGAAGTGAAAGCTGGGGAACAAATTGCAGAAGTAGGAGCCACTGGAAACGTTACGGGACCTCACCTTCATTATGAAATTTTTATATCAGAGGAAGGAAAAACCGATCCCGAACAATACATGCAAGCGGGAGTATACTGATTGCCTAAAAAAACAAAAACCGAAGATCCCAAAAAAAGAGTATTGGAACTTCGTAAAGAAATCAATCGTCACAATGATTTATACTATAAAAACAATGCTCCCATCATAACTGACAAAGAATTTGATTTATTAGTCAAAGAACTCCAAAAATTAGAAAAAGAAAATCCACTACTAGCTGATTCCTCTTCACCGACAACACAAGTTGGATCAGACCTAAGCCCTCAATTTAGCAAATTCAAACACAAAGTTCCCGTTTTATCTTTAGAAAATACCTACAACGAATCCGAACTTTCCGAATGGTTGGAAAAAACTGGTGTAGAAGAATCGTATTCTTTAGAATGGAAAATCGATGGCGCCTCAATCTTGTTATACTATGAAAATGGTAAACTCACCCAATGTGTAACAAGAGGTTCTGGTGGAATCGGTGACATTGTCACTGAAAATGTAAAAACAATTTCCACTATTCCTCAAACCCTTTCGGAACCTTTGAACTTGACTGTTCGCGGCGAAATATTTATGACCTTCGCTGATTTTGAAGAGTTTAATGAAGAGTATGGTGGAAAATTTGCTAATCCTAGAAATTTAGCAGCAGGTTCTATCAAACAAAAAGACCCTCTCGAGGTCGCAAAACGACCGTTACGCATCTTTGTATACGATGTTTATTTTTTTAGTTCCAGAAAGGGAACCAATACACATAAAGATATCTTAACACTTTTAAAAAAAGAAAAATTCCCTCTTGCACCCGATACCACTGTGATCGTTGGAACCAAGTTAATCAAAGAAATCGATTCCTTTCGCAAAAAAAAAGACAAAATGCCGTTCCCCGTGGATGGACTGGTCATCAAATTAGATTCCTTAGATTTACGTGAAAATCTCGGGGAAACAAGCCATTCCCCACGTTGGGCAAGAGCCTTTAAATTTGATGCTCTTCTCAAAGAAACCACAATCGAAGAAATTGATTTTGCCATTGGTCGTACTGGTAAAGTCACACCTCGTGCAAGGGTAACACCAATCTCCCTTGCGGGTACCACAGTCACTTATGCCACCTTACACAACCAAGACTACATTGACCAACTTGGTGCAGGAATTGGAGCAAAAGTACTCATCTCCAAACGTGGAGAAATTATCCCTGCAGTGGAAAAAGTAACATTTCCACCCAAAACAGTTTTTGTCCTTCCTGCAAAATGTCCTTCGTGTAACACTAAATTAACGAAAGTTGATGAATCCGTTGATTTGTTTTGTACCAATCGTCATTGCCCAGAACGAAAACTAAACCAACTCATTTTTTTCTGTAGCAAAAAACAAATGAACATCGAAGGTCTTGGTGAAAGGCAAATTCAGATTTTTTTTGAAAAAGGTTGGGTAAAAGACATACCCGATATATACACATTAGAGAAATTCAAATCCAACATACTAGAGTTAGATGGATTTGGTGACAAATCAGTTAAAATCATCTTTGATGCAATAGAAAAATCCAAAGAAAAAGATTTTCGATTCACCCTTCCGTCGATTGGATTAAATGAAGTTGGCCCAAAAGTCACAGAAATTCTCATCGAAAATGGTTATGATTCCTGGGACAAACTTCTCACATTATCAAAATCTAAAACAGCAAACGAAGAACTTACATCCATCCATGGCATTGGACCTCGTACCATCGATGCATTACTTTCCCACCTCAAAGACAAAGAAACACTAAAACTGGTAAATTCTCTCATCAAACTTGGGCTTAAATTCCAAGCAGACCAAACTGAAAAAAGCGACTTACAACCATTTGTTGGTCAAAGTTGGTGTGTTACGGGGAGTTTTCAAAACTTCCAACCACGTGACTTGGCAATGGACCTCATCACAAAACATGGTGGTAAAAAAGTAACGGGTGTCTCATCCAAAACCACTCACTTACTCTATGGCCCTGGTGCAGGTTCCAAACTTGACAAAGCAACAGAACTTGGAGTGAAACTTGTTACCGAATCAGAGTTTTTGGATCTATTGAAAAAAGAAAGGATCCCATTCAACCATGAGTAAACTAAAAGATCATTTTGGTAATACCAAATACCTGAAATAAATGGGGTTTGTACTAATTGTACTTTTTTGGAAGATGCAGTCCTAAACATTATACTCTAACTGCAAATCAGGAGATGTCACAACCATTGAAATTTATTAATAAAAAAGTATCATACATTGAGAAAATATTTACTCCAATCATTTGATTTTAACCTATTCACTAAAATATTCATTGTAATTTATTGAGTTAAATCCAATCTCAACCGCACTACTTAAAGTGACGGTGTTAAAATAATGGATAATTCAACAGAAAATGTAACCTTACTGGCAGGTTTTGCTCATGATTTACTTTCTGCTTACAAAGAATATGAATCAGGTCTTGCAAAAGATCTTTTTACCTTAGGAAAAGAATTACCTTCGGATCCCACATCTCTCATTCCAATACAGAAATACAATGAGATGTGCGATTGGATCGAAAAGAAACTCGGTGCAGCGAATTTGAAAAGAGCAGGTAGAACCATTGGCGAACGAGTTTATGGTATCATAAAACATTATGGAATGATTGATGATTCTGCAACTCCTAATAAATGCCTAGAAGCTTTAAAAATTGTTGCTGACCAATCGATTCAAGATCCCAAAAAAAGAGGTTGGGAGATACTGGTCAATGAAAACAAAAGAGTTGTTATGCGACGTACTCAAACATTCAATAGCATATTACAAGAAGGATTATTAGCCGGACTAGTTGAAAAAGCAGGTGGTGGAATGCCAAAGGTTGTTTTATTGAAATCTATTGCAAATAACGATGAGTTCGATGAATACGAAGTGACTTGGAAATAATTTTTTCAAATTGGTTAGCCAATACAATGTTGGGCAATAGTTTAAATACAGATTGATATTTACATTGAATGAAGTTTACGTAACTTTGCCCAGCGCTTTCACAATTTCTGAATGAAAACAAACTATACCAAATTCTTATATCAATCATTTTTGCGCCTCGAATCCGTTAGTTGATCACTATTCATTCTGAAAACGACCGCGCTATACGCTACAATCTTTCCAAATCCTAGCTGATTTCTAATTCTTTTATAAACAGGAAAGGATTTCCGCTACTATCGCTGGCGCAGAAAAATTGATTCTGAATATTTAGAGGCATAGTATCCTAATTCGTAAAAATTCAATTTGGTTTAGATTCGTATATAAATTGTTTGTTTGCTTCTAAATAAGATTCAGCAAATTCCTTTTGTTCTATAAATTTGGGATCAGTATCACATCTCGAAAGGAAAGCTAAAAATGAACCCGCTGCATTTTCTACTTCCCCTAACTTTGAATAACAAATTCCGATTGCATATACTAAAGCACAAGGATCTTTATATCCACCTTTTTCGATTCCCTCCAACATAAATGGTAATGCTTCTTTAAATTGGTTTTCATTAAAATATATCACTCCTAGATTCGCATAATTTTCACCTAAAGTTGTATCAGCCTCTATCGCCTTCTTTAAATACATTTTGGTTTTTTCTAAATCACCCATTTCAGAGTAAGCAACGGATATCATCGTTAAATAACCACTTTTTGAAGACGGATACTTTTTCATTAAAAACTCAGAATATTGTATCGCTTTTGAATAATTTCCTTCATCAAAATATTGTTTTAAATTTGAGGTTTCCAGTTCCCTCTCATCTTTCATACAATCCATGAAAAAGAACACAAAGAGTAAGATAATTAAGTTACCAATAGGGATAATGTTAAATTTTATGAATTTTTGTTTCATTGCATAACCGATAGTAACAGACTAATGAAAATCTTATTGATTTATAACATTTTCATTACACCCGAAATTTCAATTTTCAAACATCGAGATCATTCATTGACTAAAATTTTTACTCAATGGAAATCTTTTTTTCCCGCATCCCTCTAACACCAAACCATTTTAAACGAAATCCAACAGTTTCTAGAACAGAACTAGCTGTTTTTCTAAACTTTTTTCTTTCTACGATCTAATATTGTATCGATACCAAACTATTTTTACACAATCGATATGATCGATGAAATTCAGATAAACAATATTGATACTAGAATCACATTTGTTTTGCGATTTAGTATAGGAAAATTTAGCAAGCAGATAGAGTTCGATTCCCTACCCTCCTCCCATTTATACCATTTCATTTAAATTTGCAAATATCCTCGTTCCTTATTCATTTTTAGTGTTGACATGCAGGTTTTTACCTGCATAATATTTCCAATGCCAAAAGAAGGAAAAGGGACAGATCTGGTATTTAAGGCTATGGCCGACCAAAACCGGCGTAAGGTTCTTGACCTACTTTTTACGAAAAATGGCCAAACATTGACCCAACTCTGTGAACAACTTGACATGCAAAGGCAATCGGCAACCCAACACATAGAAATTCTAATCAAAGCAAACCTGGTAACAGTTGTTTGGAGGGGTCGAGAAAAACTTCACTTCATCAACCCAGTACCAATTTACGAAGTTTATGCACGTTGGGTTAGAAAATTTGAACAAAACCGCTTAGGTTTTTTACACGATTTAAAAACACAAATTGAAGGAGACAATCATGGAACAACATAACTTTGTTTATGTGACATTTATTCTTAGTACACCCGAGAAGGTTTGGAATGCGATCACTGATCCAGATATTACTTGTAAATATTGGTCGGATCCTTTGTCAAAAAATCCTGCTCATGTCAACGTATCAGAATGGAAAGTTGGTTCAAACTGGGAACATGTAAAAATGGATGACGATAGAACTGTTGACCTCGTTGGTAAAGTTTTGGAAGTCAATCCTCCACATAAGTTAATCCTGTCTTGGTCAAGACCAAATGAAATCAACGATGAATCCAAACACTCTCGTGTTACATTTGATATTGAAGCTTATTCGGAAGGTCTTGTCCGTTTGGCTGTGACTCACGAAGAATTAGATGCACAAATGTGGAAAGGGATTTCTTCCGGATGGCCTAGTGTCTTATCTAATTTGAAAACCTTTTTGGAAACAGGAAGACCTATGGCCGGGCATATTTCTCATTAAAAAACGATTATAGCAAATAACTAATGTTTGGTGCAAAAAGAATCCAAGGAGAAATATAGTCATGAATCAAAATTATACTGGCGGTTGTGCCTGCGGGAAAATTCGTTATTCAATTAAGGAAAATCCAATTTTCATGAATGATTGCCAATGCCGTGACTGCCAGAAGATGAGTGGGTCTGGTCATGGATCCTATATCAGTTTTGGATCGAGGAAAGGTGTTGTCATTGAAGGCAAAGCATCTAACTTTGAAATGGTGGGAGACAGTGGGAATACCAAAACTAGTAGTTTTTGTCCCAACTGTGGTTCCCCTGTGTATATGAGTTTTAGTGCTATGCCGGATCTATTCACAATCCATGTGGCAAGCCTTGATGATCCGAACCTTTACAAACCACAAGCTATTACTTACACAAAAAGAGGTTTTCCTTGGGACTTTCTCAATCCAAATCTTCCAAAATTTGAAAGCATGCCTTCTTCATAACAACTAACAAATGACACACTAACGCCAAAGGAAAAAGGCGTTAATGTGACTCGTTTGCTCCAATTTTTGATTCTTACCAAGGAACAGACACATTATCCCAAGTAGTAAACGTTCCCGTAGGTCCTTCTGGTCCATACATTGCAACTCTCACAACTTCACGTGCACCATCCTCTAAACTCTCATAACCTTCAAAATTAGTCATAGCCGTTTTAGTAAAACCAGGAGATACTAAATTTACTTTAATTGGTGTATCTTTTAACTCTAACATCATTGAAAGAGTAATACCATTTAAAGCTGTTTTTGATACAGCATAAACTGGATTATAAAAAGAACTATAACCGGAGTTAGGATCAGAGTTTAACGTGAGAGACCCAAGTGTGCTCGATACATTGACAATACGTGCATCATCGGAATTTCGAAGTAGAGGTAACATTGTTTGGTACACGGCCATAACTCCGAATACATTCGTATCCCAAACTGTTCGCATCTCATCGATAGATGCTAAACTTGCTTTTGCTGATTCCATGTACTCTACCATAGATAATCCCAACCTTTGCATTCTGGTATTGGAAATCCCTGCATTATTCACAAGTAAGTCAAGGCGACCAAATTGTTTATGTATCTTCTCCGCTGCATCGGAAATTGATTTACGGTCAGTGACATCCAATTGGATTGCGATACTACCAAAACCGATTTCTTCTGCTGCTTTTTCCCCTCTTTTTAAATCCCGTGATCCGATGAGGACCATCATCCCATTTTTAGCCAAATCCTTTGCAACCTGAAATCCTATCCCTTGGTTTGCTCCTGTTACGAGAGCGATTCGTTTATCCTTTTTTTCCATAATTTTGATCCTCTACTCAGAAATTTACTTTTTGTCCGCTGGAATCGAATCCTAAATACGGAACCATTCAGTATCGGAACTAACTAGTTCCGTATTTGGACATTGGAAATTTCGTATTTCCTAGTCAAGAAAAAAAGAAAAATTTTATTTTCAGAAATCAATTGCCAAACGAAGTTAATTTCGATTCGTTTTACATGAGATGGAAAAACGTAAGTAAATTCAAATTCTCAGATTTTTTATGTTATAATTGATTTCCAATGGTTCAAAAGAAAAAAGTTTCAAATCCAAAAACAACCACACAACCTCCCGCCCTTGGAAGGAAAAGAGACCCCTCACTTGATATTTCGATTTTAAAGGCAACCCTCGAGATGTTAGCAGAAGAAGGTTTTGATGGGATGACAATGGATCAAATTGCTACCAAAGTGGGAACAGGCAAAGCGGCATGTTACCGACGTTGGCCATCTAAAGTCAAACTCGTCAAAGATGCTTTGATATGGATGAATCGCAACCAATTGGAACTCGAAAAAATCCCCGACACAGGTTCTCTCCGAAATGATTTTTTAGCCTTACTCAAACCTCATTCCATGGAAGAAGCAAATGCAAAACTGAGAATACTTGGTGGCCTCGGTACGTTTTGGTTAGATGAAGAAATTGAAAAAAAAGGAATCACTGAAATTTTTGGGCCTTGGATGGAAGTGAACCGAACCTTAATGCAACGAGCAATGGACCGAGGGGAAATTTCGAAAAAGGCAAACGTTGAACTTGTTTGTAAGGTTATGAATTCAATGGCAACTTACCGCGCTCTCATCGAAAGAAAACCACCTGATAAAAACATATTTATCGCATTGATCGACCAAGTGGTAATGCCTGCTTTAAAGTATCCTGGTTAACTCTTTTGGGCGCCTCGATTTGGTTAGTTGGCTATCATTAGTTTCAAAACCGACCGCGCTATCCGCTCCAATCTTTCCAATCCTATAAAATCAACAAATTCAATCGAAGATGGAAAGGATTTCCGCTTCTATCGCTGGCGCAAGGGAAAATTTCATTTTTTAATTTTGAATTGTTTTATGGTTCGATTCTAATTTTGGAACCAACGGGTACCATTTCAAACAAGAGATCCATTTCTTCATTTGTCACGGCCATACAACCATGTGTCCAATTCAAATAGGTATGTAAGTGTCCAAACCAATTCCAATGGCGTTTCATCCCGTGAATGAGAATCCCACTACCTGCTTTAACGTTTCTCTTTTTAGCTTCCTCTAACTGTGTTTTGTTGGGATAGGAAATGTGTAATGCTTTGTAATAATCCCATTCGGGGATTTGGTAATCAATCGTATAAGTCCCTTCAGGAGTTTTTCCGTCTCCTTCTTCCTTTTTGGGTCCTTCTGGTTCAAATCCAAGGGAAATAGGAATCTTCAAAATGGTTTTACCAGCTTTCGTGACTGTTAATGTTTTTTCAGATTTTTTCACATACACGATTGTATTTGTTTCTGAGTGTAAACTTCCGAAGAAAGAAATACAAACAATTACGAAAATATTTTTTATGTAATCTAGGCTTCGTTTCAAATTTATATTCCTAAAATTGATAATGGTAAATTTTGTTTCTGCATATTTTGAATCCATGCAATCAATGTTTCTAATACTTCCATTGCTGCTTTTTTATCTGCTAAAATCAACTTTACGATCCATTCTTTTTGAACTTCTGAATAGGATGTAAGAGTTATGTTAAATAATGTTTCATTGAAAATCTCTCTCTTCCTTTGTTCTAACAAATGCAGAAGAATTGGAATTTTTGTTTCGGGAAGTTCTTTGAATGCATAATGATCATACCCTTCTAAAATCGACTCGATTACATCTTCAAAAATGGAAAACGTAGTTTCGTCCATAAAAATCGAATTCTCATTCCAACATTTGCCATTGTATCTCCCTGGCAAAAATTCAATATACGCAGTGCCTTCTAATTCGTTTGGATCATCATAAATTTTAAATTCTGTTGGCATGTGAGGTGAAATCATTGATTAATCTGGTAACACGGGAAAAAAGCGACAACCTTTGATTTTATTTTTGATTATGATTTCATAAAACGTTTTCGATATGATCGGTAATCGATATGTATTCTTTTTAAAACCAAATAATTCTTTTGATTCAAAGAAATGATACTCAATTTGATCCGAATAACCTTGGAAAGGAATGTGATAATCAGAATCATAACGTAAATTTTTCCCAATGACTTCAGATTCTAATTTGCTTTTTAGATTTCACTATAATTAATGTTAGTTTCTGTTAAAAAAATAAATCAAATACAAAACCAATGTGATTGGAACAAGGAGAGTCCATCGATTATGTTTGGAAATCCAAGAACTTTCTTTCACTAACTGAATCGAGTAAAACTTATATAATATATATATGATCCCTTCTGTGACGAGGAAAATAAATGTTATCATCAGTAAATACGCAGTTGTATCGTCTAAATCTTGGATCCAAACAATTTGTTTAAAAAAATTTAAACCTAGATAAAGAAAAAAACCCATAAAATAAGAAAGTAGAACTGCGAAAGTCACAATAGGACTATTTTCTACCTGCATTCTTTTATTACACTCTTTACACTTCATTGTAAAGGGAGGTGGATACGACATCACTCTCATAAAACTAACATTGGTTTGGCAATTCGGGCAGGTATAACTGTGTTCCATTTTTTTCCTTCTTTTGGTATTTTTCTATGACAACGGATAAGTAAAATGAACTACATCTTCCGGGAGACCACCAGTGGACCGATAAAAATCCAAAGCATAATCATCGACCAAATCTGCTTGGACAAACACTTCTTCCATTCCTTCGTTCTTACAATAACGATTGATAAGCTCGATTAAGCTTTTACCAATTCCTTTCCGTTGCCATTTTGTCTCTACGGCTAAATCAAAAATATAAACCAATGGTCGTTCAGAATAGTATTGGCGCAAAAGATATGCAGTGAGACCAGCAATTACCTTTCCCTCCAATATCGCCACGAATACAAAAAAATCATCGCGTGATAAAAGAGTTTGTAGGTAATTTTGATTCGGCATTCGAAACTCTTTCATTTCAAACACATCTTCAAATACTCGAATGAGTTCGACAAATTTGTCCAATTCATCTGTTGAAAGTTTTTTGAATTCAATATTTAACATGAACTAAAGACTCTTTTGATAATTTAGAAATTAATTTGTTTTGGATGGTAAAACCACTAGAGTTGGATGAAAACATTGTTTCAGATCAGTCTCTCTAATTTACCTTTTCGTTTAACGATATTTTTATAATCCCATTGTATTTTTTTTGCTTGGTTTAGCCAAAGTTTTAGATCCTTTTTTTTAATCTGTTTTACATCTGTATAACGTGCTTCTGCAGCCTTAAAACTACCTTCCGGTGTTAGGCCTTCTACCTCAAAACTTTGGCCGCTCCAAAAAAGAAGTCGGATGCATGACTTTAACTTACTATAACCAACAATAGGATTGCCATCCAAAAACCAAACTGGGTGTGCATGCCAAATTTTTTTCTCTGCTTTTGGCAAGTTCTTATTGATCTCTTCATACAACAGATTACAAATTTCTTGGTCTGTAAGTGATTGAGACTTGTTATAGTTTTGAATCTCTAGACTCATCTTCAGTACCCTAATCCAAATTGATTAATCCCACAAATCAATTGTTAATTGTCCAATTATATCTACAATTTTACTTACATACTTTTTTAAGAGTGGAAATTACTTTTACATCTACTGTAGGCCAAAGTTTACTCACTCCATCTGCACCTTTATGTAAATCATTACACTCAGCATTCAATTTAGACAAACCTAAAGTTAGTCCCAAGGTTGCGACATCAACAGTTCCTACAACTTCTACAGTATCTTCTTTCCAAACAAAATTCACCGGAACAGAGGTTTTTGATTTTCCGAATTGAAGATTTAACTTTGCAGTACCCGTTTCTCCTGAGCTTATATCAGAAAAATGTCCCGTTATTTTTTGATTTCCTTTTACTGATCCAAAGAAGTATTTTTTGATTTTGGCATCTCGGTCGGGGTTTGCAGAATTCACGGAAAAACTGTCTATTTGGAACTTCATTTTTTCAGCGACACCAAACTTTGTTTTGTCTTTGGTTTTCCCGATCACGCGGATTGTATCAAATTTACCTTTAACGCCTGTTTTTTCTGTAAATTTGAACGCTGTCCATTCCAAACTCGTTTTATTAGGATCATACTCATAAATACAATTTTCTTCTGCATACATTGACCCAAAACTGCCGATAATGGATAAAGCTAAAATAGAACAAAAAATTTTCATAGAAACCTCTGCTAGAAAATAGAAAATCAAAAACAAAGATTTGTCAAGAGGAGTCTAAAGCACGAATTGAAATTCACATGTTAAAATTATTACAATCGTTGGTGCGCCATTTCCGATACCAACTCTTCAAATCAAAGGAGACGGAACTCCCCATCCGGCTTTCGACGGGAGAATCCCTCGCTCAGTCCATCTTAGATTTTTTATCTGAATCATTAAGCATCCAATCTGTACCAAGTCAAATTTTGGAAGGTTTTCGTTCCCTTCGTAGTAAATTCCCACACCAATCAAAATTGGAATTTTTGGACTATTTACTCGCGGCTTCTCACCAATACCAAATCAAACTCAATTTTGTTCAAAAATCTATTTTAGATATAAGAAATTATATCACGAAAGATGCACCATTTTTGTACCAAATCAAAAGCCCAGACCATGGACTCCCAGAATTTTATGTTATACTTGGTTACCACGCTTCTTCGTATCTGATTCGTCCACTTCACAACCACATTGCAGAAGAGGAATGGTATTCAGAAAAAGAATTTCTCAAATTATTTGGGATCAAAACACCAAAAGATGTAGTTGATTGGATAGTCGCAGAACCTATGTTTCCTTTTTCATCACAAAAGGAAATTCACTCTACGTCATCTGCATTAAAAAATGCCATCAAACAAATTTACCATCTCATTCGTATTGAGTCAAAAGATGTTTGGATTGTATTTATTTATGGTATCGGTATTGGAATACTCTCACTTGTCGTTCCTGTTGCTACCTCATCTTTAGTCAATATTGTTGCATTCGGTGTATTATTACAGCCAGTCATCATCTTGACTTTGTTAGTTGTATTTTTCTTAGGATTTGCAGGAGCAATGCAAACCATTCAAATTTATGTGGTAGAAATTTTACAACGACGCGTTTTTGTTCGGATCGCTACTGAATTTGCAGTCCGTTTTCCAAGAATCAGACAAGATGCTTTAGATAAACACCATAACCCAGAATTGGTGAATCGTTTTTTTGATACGATGACGATCCAAAAATCCATACACTCTTTGTTAGTTGATGGACTCGCCGTGATTTTAACCACTGTGATTGGATTTGTCTTAATATCTTTTTACCATCCTATTTTTATTGTGTTTTCTTTATTTATATTAGGAGTGGGTGGATATCTTGTGATTTACCAATTAGGTAGACCAGCCTCTGAAAACTATATTAAGATTTCAAAAGAGAAATATAAGGTAGCCGCTTGGCTAGAAGAGATTTCTCGTCATTCTGCTTTATTCCACTCAACATTTGGATCTCATTTTGCTATAGAACGTGCTGATTCACTCATCAGAGATTATTTATTTGCTCGAAAAAAATACTTCTCAGTTTATATTAAACAAATCATTGGACTTGTCGGCATACAAGCGTTAGCTAGTGCAATCGTTCTTGGAATTGGTGGATATTTAGTCATACATAGGCAATTGACGATTGGACAATTAGTAGCAGCCGAACTTGTCATCGCAAAAGTTCTAAGTGATATTTCCAAATTTGGAAAACAATTGGATAGTTTTTACAGTTTGATTGCGGCTGTTGACAAAATTAATTCTGTTTTCCATCTACCAACTTTAACTGCAAAAACAGTTCCCTTTGAAACTCCGAAAGGTCCCATCCAAGTCCAACTTTCGGGAGTGGACTATTCCCTTTCAAATGGTCATAAAATATTCACTCAATTCAACCTAAAAGTCCAAGCTGGAAAAACAATTGGTGTTTTATCGAATACACCTTATGATGCGCATATTCTTCTCGATTTACTCAGTGGATTACGAGAACCAAACTCTGGAATTGTGGAATACAACCATCAAAACATCCACGAAGTGTCGAAAGAACAAATCCAATCGCATACAGTTCTTGTTAGAGGGAATGAAATATTTGAAGGAACTATTTTAGAAAACATCCGAGTCGGAAGAGAAGAAATTTCTCTTATCACCATTCGTGATTTATTAGATTCCCTTGGCCTTTGGAAAACCATCCAATCATTGCCACATGGAATCCACACACAACTGTTAACCTTTGGTCATCCTTTCGATAATGTACAATCTGCTGTCCTCGCTATGACAAGAGCTCTCATTGGAAATCCAAAACTCGTTCTCATTGACGGAATCCTTGACCAATTACCACCTGCTTTGTTAACTTCTTGTTTAAAACTCTTACTCCAAAAAAATCGGGAGTGGACAGTGGTCATTGTGTCCAAATCTCCAAACATACTAGGACAAATGGACCAAATACTTAAATTGGAAGATGATTCTCATTCCTTAAAGGTTAATTCATAAACTAATATGAACACGAATATGTCACCAAAATGGAAACTTCGTAAAAACCTTCCTTCTTATCGGTTGGTGCAAACAGCACTCCCAGCACAGAGTTTAGCATACATCCTTACTGTAATTTTTTTCTTAAGTGTTCTCATTTTACTCTACGTTCCTTGGCAACAAACTACGATGGGTTTTGGCCGAGTGGTTGCTTATGCCCCACTTGATCGGCAACAAGTGATTGAATCTCCTATCAGTGGACGAGTCGTAAAATGGCATGTCCATGAAGGTACCCGAGTCAAAAAGGGAGATCCCATCATCGATATTTCTGATAACGATCCAAATTTTATTTCCAGAATTCGAGAAGAAAGAAATGCTCTTTTACAACGACTCGAAGCAGCTCGTTCCAGAGAAGATAACATTCGTTCAAGGATCCTGAGTTTACGTTCATCCAAAGGAAGTGCCGTCAGTGCTGCAGATTCTCGTAGGATGATGGCAAAAGATAGAGTCCGTGCCAGCGAACAAGCAGTTGATGCTGCAAAAGCCGCTCTCAAAACAGCAAATTTAAACTTAGACCGACAAAAACAATTATGGGAAAAAGGACTTACATCCAAAAGAACTTTGGAGTTAGCAGAACTTGACCATACCAATGCTGAGACTGGACTTGACCGAGCCAAAGCAGGATATGAAGCAGCGATCAAAGAAGAACGTGCGTTAAATAGTGATACTGGTAAAGTCCAACAGGACGCTGAAGCATCGATCAATGATGCTAAAGCATCACTTGCCTCTGCTCAATCTGAAGTGGCAAAAGTTCTAGAAGAACTTCCAAAATTAGAAGCAAGGTTATCCAGACAAGAAAACCAAGAAGTCTTTGCACCAAGAGATGGCACCATTATGCGTATTTTGGTAAATCCTGACACACAACAGGTTAAGGAAGGGGATGGAGTTGCCATTCTTGTCCCTGATGCTGAAGACAAAGCGGTGGAACTTTTTATCTCAGGCAACGACATTCCGTTAGTGGGAGAAGGACGAAAGGTTCGGTTACAATTCCAAGGTTATCCTGTTTTACAAATCAGTGGTTGGCCAGAAACTGCCGTTGGAACCTTTGGCGGGATCGTCAAATTAGTAGATATCACAGACAATGGATCAGGAAATTTCCGAGTCCTTGTAATCCCTGACCGAGACGATCGCCAGTGGCCATCAAGTCGTTATTTAAGACAAGGGGTCCGTGCAAAGGGTTGGATTTTTCTCAATCGTGTAAGTGTTGGGTATGAATTATGGAGAAGGTTCAATGACTTCCCACCAAATTTACCTATGGATGATCCAGAAATGAAATCGTTGTTAGATGAAAATGGTGGAGGGAATAAAGAAAAATGAAAACGCATTTAAATCGATTTTTATTTGCGTTATTATGCCCATTCGGGATGTTTTTTTCATTTTTATTAGAAGCGGATCCTACAAAGGATCCCTTCGAGTCTCTACATGGTCCAAACATTTTTTCCCAAGACTACATCAACCAACAACCAGGAGTATTGACTCTCTCAGAACTATTAAAGTCAGTTGAGAAATCTTACCCCCTCGTCCTTGCTGCTGAAAAACTATTAACCGAAACAGAATACAATTATTTAGCAGCTGAAGGTGCCTTTGACTTACAATTCAAATCCATGGGCACAACAAAACCAATTGGTTATTATACAAATAATGCAGCGGACACTGTGTTCGAAAAACCTACCCCACTCGGTGGTACATCTTTTTTTGCTGGGTATCGAATTGGACGCGGAAAATTTCCTGCGTATGATGGACGAAGAGAAACAAACGATTATGGAGAAGTAAGAGCGGGTGCGGTTGTACCACTCATGCGTAATCGTGAGATTGATAAAAACAGAGCCGATCTTAAAAAAGCAGACATTGATCGCAAACTAGCTGAGTTATCGATCCAAAAACTTAAAATCGAAGTCATCAAAGAAGCTACCAAACGGTATTGGAAATGGGTTGCCAGTGGACAGGAATATCTAGTCAACAAAGACCTGTTAGAGATTGCAAAAAACAGACAACAACAAATTACCCAGAGAATCAAGTTAGGTGATCTACCCAAAATGGAAGGAACCGAAAACGATCGTGCCATTTTACAAAGGGAATCACAATTTGTTTCGGCCGAACGCGAGATGCAAAAAGCTGCGATTGATTTGTCCTTATTCTTACGCGCTGCGGATGGTAATTTGATTTTGCCTACCACCGATCGTTTACCCATTGGATTTCCAAAGCCCATTGATTACAAAGGATTGGAACTCGACAAAAGTATAAAAATAGCCTGGAAGTATCGACCAGAAATCCAGGATTATGAATTCAAACGAGAGAAGGCTCGTGTGGACCAAGATATGGGATATAACTCACTCAAACCCCAAGTGGATTTGGTAGTTGCAGGTTCCCAAGACTTTGGACCTGGCTCTGTCACAAGGGCCAAACCAGAACTCGAAGCATCACTTGTTTTGAATGTTCCCATCCAAACAAGAAGGCCCCGTGGGATGATTGGTGCTGCAGAAGCAAGAATTGCCCAACTCGACCAAGAATTACAATTCTCGAAAGACAAAATCAAAACCGAAGTCCAAGATTCAATTTCAGAAGTGATCGCCTCCGCAAAACGAGTAACTGTCACACAGAATGAAGTCGAACTTGCCAGAAAATTAGAAGAGATGGAACGAGAACGATTTGCATTAGGGGATTCTACTCTTTTATTTGTGAATATTCGAGAACAGACAAGTGCGGAAGCGGCTGTCCGAGAAATTAAGGCTTTGTACGATCATCATGTCGCAATTGCCAACTTCCAAGCATCCACAGCGACCTTTTTGCAAAATTCTCCCACACCTTAGTCGTAATTCTATTATAGAAAAAAAAACGACTTTCACATCTCGCTGAATTCCTAAACTTTTCCCTAAAGAAGGTATCTATGCACGGGGAAGAATCACTCTTACAAGACATTGGTCTCAGTATTATATTTGCTACAGTTTTGAGTCACATTGCTCGCGTGCTCAAACAACCGTTAATCTTAGGTTATATTATCGGTGGTGCCATGCTCGGGAAAGAGATGGGATTTGAACTAGTTACAAACGAAGCGAGTATCGAACTCATATCTGAAATTGGACTCATCCTTTTACTCTTCATCATTGGTCTTGAAATCAACCTCGCCGAACTTGCCAAAATGGGTAAAGCGATGTTCACTCTCGGTATCTTACAATTCACTTTATCCGTTGTTTTTGTTTACTCAGTGTTTCCATTTTTTGGACTTTCGATTGGTTCTGAAAAATTTGACCTTCTTTATATCGCCGTTGCTTTATCTCTCAGCTCGACATTAATCGTAGTTAAGTTATTACAAGATAAGGTAGAGATCAACACTCTCTCAGGTAAACTAACCGTTGGGGTTTTGGTTTTCCAAGACATTTGGGCCATTTTGTTTATGGGGGTCCAACCCAACCTCAATAACCCTGAAATATTAAAAATCCTCACTTCTGTGGGTATCATTGTTTTACTCATCGCATTTAGTTTCAGTGTAAGCCGTTATGTTCTCGCAAAATTATACAAAGCCTGCGCTAGTAGTCCCGAATTAATCCTTTTAACGTCGATTATGTGGTGTTTTTTTGTTTGTGGGATTGCAGGAAAAGCAGGACTTTCCAAAGAAATGGGTGCCCTCGTTGCCGGTATGAGTATCGCTGCATTCCCTTATGGTGCTGATGTGATCTCCAAACTGATTGGAATCCGAGACTTTTTTGTGACCCTCTTTTTTGTAGCTCTTGGTCTTAAAGTCCCTCTTCCTAGTTTAGAGGTAATAGGACTATCAGCTGTCATTATTTCGCTTATGTTATTTGTTCGGATGATCACAATTGCCCCTGTCATCATCAAACTGAACAAAGGTGTTCGGAACGGTTTTTTAACTGCCCTAAACCTTGCCCAAATTTCTGAGTTCTCACTCGTAATCTTAGCGTTAGGTGCCGGTTTCGAACACATCACTCCAAAATTACAAGCAGTGATCTTAACTTCGACCATCATTGCATCAGTTCTCTCCACATACATCATTATGTATAACCACAATATCGCTGCTACGTTCGAACGATTACTTGCTCGAGTGGGAATTTCTGACCAAACCGAAGAAACGGGAAAATCAGATCCATCTGGTCACGGTGGTCATGGAGATGGAATGGTGCGTGACATCATCGTCTTAGGATACTTCAGAATTGCTCGTGCCTTTGTCGAATACTTGGAAGACTTATCACCTTCTCTCATCAAAAGGATCATCATTGCTGACTACAATCCAGCTTTCAAAGAAGAACTCACAAACAAAGGATTCCAGTGGGCGTATGCTGACCTAGCTCACCCTGATTCCTTATCCCATATTGGCCTCCACGATGCTTCGATGGTGATTTGTACTATTTCTGATTCCTTCCTCAAAGGAACAAATAACAACCGTTTGCTTTCGACTCTGAGTAAATTAGCACCCAATGCAAAAATCATCCTTACTAGTGATGAACCAGGGGAAGCAAAAAAGTTGGTGGCTGATGGCGCACAAAAAGTCATCATCCCAGGTGTGATTACGGGTGAATTTTTATATGACTATATCTCTCGTGGGATGAGGAATAACGAAAGAGAAGTATCGTAAATTTTTTCCGTTACAAATAGATTAGAATCGAGTTGTCTGTGTTTAAAAAAGCAGAGGCTCGATTCTAGTTTGTTATGCGAAAGTTTTAAGAACTTATGTCTTTAACAATTGCACATACACAAGAAGTTATTTATTTTTATACTGTATTTGTAATTATTCTATATATCATTTGTTCCATTCTAAAAAATTGGATCTCCAAGTATTTCTTCAAAAATTCTTTACATCCATTTTAGTTTTTCCTAGGTGATTGTATCGGATTATTTGGATATATTTTCTACTCAGATTATATCTACGAGAATCAATTCATTGGAGATTCGAAGGTAACTGCATTTTTTGTTCCTTTTTTCCCTTTTATATTGAGCTATTTTATAATTTTTTATTTCTTTTCATCCAAAAATACAAAAACAAACTTATTCAAAAAATCTTTACTGATAGGAATGATAACACCAAGTATATTTTGGATTTGCTCAGATCTAATTAATGAAATTATTGAGTAAGAAATAAAATTGTGATTAGAATGATCTATTAACTAAATCAAATTAATCAAAGATTTCCAAATATTTTTAACATTAGCTAAATGATATATTTATGACTCAACTAGATACAATACCAACGATAGAATTTAAATCACAAAAAACTTTTGAAACTTGGCTTGATAAGAATCACAAAAGTTCTAATGGAATTTGGTTAAAAATATTCAAAAAAGATTCCGGAATCAAAACCATCAGTTACGCAGAAGCCCTTGATGTTGCACTTTGTTATGGTTGGATTGATAGCCAAAAACAAAAGTTTGACGAACAGGCATGGTTGCAAAAATTCTCTCCCCGAAAAGCCAAAAGCATTTGGTCAAAAGTCAACATTGGATATGTTGAAAGATTAACCAATGAAGGAAAAATGAAACCTGCTGGATTAAAGGCTGTCGACGAAGCTAAAGCAGATAGTCGATGGGAAAAGGCATACGATTCACCAAGTAAAATGACTGTGCCAGATGATTTTTTATTAGCACTCAGCAAAAACAAAAAAGCAGAGAAGTTCTTTATGGGTCTCAATAAGACAAATCTTTTCTCTATTGGATTTCGAATTCACACAGCAAAAAAAATAGCAACAAGAGAAAAACGAATCAAAGAAATTATTGAAAAGTTAGCAAAAGGGGAAAAAATCCAATAACTTCTTTATCAAAACTAAAGCGACTAACAGCAAATAATTGCCTAAGTAAAACCTGGGACACCTATTTAATCTAAATCAATCCCTTCTCAGAAATAAATCCAAAGAATTAAATTTTTCTCATATCAATCACGAACCGGTATCGAACGTCACTTTTTAATACTCTCGCATAAGCATCGTTCACTTGGTTTGGCTCAATGAGTTCAATCTCTGGAGTAATGTTGTGTTTCCCACAAAAGTCTAACATCTCTTGCGTTTCTTTGATCGAACCAATCACGGAACCTGCAAAATTCCTTCTCATCATAATCAGAGGAAAAGGATGAATGCTTAATGGTTTGTCGGGAGCTCCTACCGATACCAAGGTTCCATCAAGTTTCAAAAGGCCAAAATAATCGGCCATATTCAAATCAGCAGAAGAAACTGTATTGATGATTAAATCAAATTGAAGAGCATTGTCTTGGAAAACACCCGAATCCTTTGTAAAAATAAAATGGTCAGCTCCCAGTGTTGTCGCATCTCCTTTTTTATTAACAGATCCACTAAGGACAGTCACTTCTGCACCCATTGCTTTTGCAATTTTGACAGCCATATGACCAAGACCACCTAAACCCATCACAGCTACCTTTTTCCCTGGCCCTATTTTCCAATGATTTAGAGGAGAATAAGTGGTGATCCCCGCACATAATAATGGCGCTGCTTTGTCGAGTGATAGATTGTCTGGAATCCTTAATACAAAGTCTTCATTCACAACAATGACATCAGAATATCCACCTTGTGTGATGGCAGACCCATCTCTTTCCAATGAACCGTAAGTCAGAGTATTTCCTGGAATACAATATTGTTCCATTTCCTCTTTACAATGGGCACACTCCCGACAGGAATCCACCATACAACCAACTCCCACTCGATCACCTATCTTGTATTTGGTGACTTTTGAACCAACGGTTTTCACAACTCCGGCAATCTCATGTCCAGGTACCATAGGGAATGAAGATCCAAATCCCCATTCATCACGCGTCATATGTATATCTGAATGACAAATACCGCAATATTTGATATCAATAACAACATCGTATTCTTTTGGGTCTCTTCGTTCAAAACTGTAGGGAACAAGAGCTTCTTTCGATTTTAATGCAGCGATTCCTTTTGCTTGTATCATTTGTTTATCTTACCTTTTTTAATTATTTTAAATGTTTTTGAAAAAATGAAGTGATCGTATCAAAAGGAATTTTATCTTTTTTGTCATACAAATCGACATGATTTGCATTTGGTATGATCAAAAGTTCTTTTGGTTCACTTGCTTGTTTAAATGCATCTTCACTGAAATATCTTGAATGAGCAGATTCACCAGCAATGAATAAAATTGGTCTTGGTGAAA
Source organism: Leptospira sp. WS39.C2 (assembly GCF_040833965.1). NCBI lineage: Bacteria > Pseudomonadati > Spirochaetota > Leptospiria > Leptospirales > Leptospiraceae > Leptospira > Leptospira iowaensis. The sequence continues at coordinate 190,419 of NZ_CP162142.1, read as the reverse complement.
TCTCTTTGATATAAGTTAGAAGTGGCATATTCATAAAGGACAAAGGAGTTGTTGTTGTCCAAGCTCCATTGGAATTGGGTGAATTTTTATGAAAACCTCGGGAAGTTCTGTAATATTGAAAGAATTCTTCTGTGATTGGATTTGTATTACCCTCTAAAGTTTCCGGAAGGTTTCTTGGACCAGGTGTGGGTTTTCCATTTTTAGCATCCACAAAGCGCTGTTCACTCAAAGATTCTAATAATGATGATCGTCCTTCTTTTGTTAGACTGTCATTTAAACCTTTTGCCATCACTCGTGACATGTCATACATACTTGTTGTAACGATTGCTTTAATGCGTTTGTCAACAGCTGCTGCATTTAAACCCATACCGGCAAACCCACAAATTCCAATAATTCCAATTCGATTCCGATCTACAGTTGGTAACAATCCAAGATAGTCTATGGCCGCGCTGAAATCTTCCGTATTGATCTCGGGGGAGGCCATATTACGAGGTTCTCCACCACTTTCACCTGTATAAGAAGGATCAAAGGCAAGAGTGATAAATCCTCTCTCCGCCATTGTTTGCGCATATAGCCCAGATACCTGTTCTTTCACTGCTCCAAAAGGACCACTTAAGACAAGTGCCGGTAACTTGTTTGTTCCCATCTCTTTTGGAAGATACAAATCAGCAGATAGTTTTATCCCATAGCGATTGGTAAAACTTACTTTCTTGTGTTCTACTTTTTCAGACTTGGGAAACGTTTTATCCCATTTGTCTGGCAAACAGAATGTTACAATACCCGAAAGAAGTCCGAATATGAATAAACTTTGAATTAGATTTAATCGTTTCATGATTGCATAATACTCTTATCATAAGTTTAAAACAATACACAGAAGTCTATTTTCTTGCCTAATTCTACAAAATACAAAAAATCTCTTGTGATTTAGAGCATTTGGAGTTTCATAGGAAAGATATGGGCCAGGTAGAAGAAAATAACAAAAACATTGTAAAACTTTTAGAATCTCTTTTGCCCAAACCGGGAAACTTGGAAACCGAGATCCCTGGTTTGACTTTGTTTCGGATCAACGAGTCGTTTGTTCGAGTGCCTTTGACTTACTACCCTCGCATCATCCTGATGGCCCAAGGATCCAAACGAGTTTTTTTAGGGGAAGATACCTTTTCATATGATCCCACACAATACCTAGTACTTTCCGTTCCCATTCCCCTGGAATGTGATGCTGTAGCCGATGAGAATAAACCCATTTTGGGATTTGGCATTGACGTAGACCCACAAGAAGTAGCCGAAATACTACTATTAAGTGATGATACAAAATATTCAGGAGAAAACCTACCGCGAGGAATTTACGGAGCCAGAGTTTCAAAAGAAATTTCAGATGCGTCTTTGCGTCTCATTCAATCATTGTTTTCCAAAACAGATATTCGTGTTTTAGGAAAGTCCATCGTTCGAGAAATCATTTATCGTGTGTTAATTGGAGAAAATGGTGAGTCTTTACAAGCATTGGCTCATCGGAATCGAAGATTTTTCCAAATTGCACAAATACTGAATCGAATTCATAAAGAATATGCAGAAGAGTTCGACATCAATGAATTAGCATTCAGCGCAGGGATGAGCACATCCAACTTTCATAATTGTTTTAAGGCAGTGACAAATACTTCTCCTTTACAATATATAAAAGCGGTACGGTTACAAAAAGCTCGGAGTTTAATGTTAACAGAAGGAACGAACGCCATCACAGCAGCACAAAAAGTTGGTTACGAAAGTCCTTCTCAATTTAGTAGAGAATACAAACGGTATTTTGGTGTTTCACCAGCCAAAGACCAGGTGCAAATAGCGATCTAAATCAATCCCTTCTCTTTAAAATCTCTTATTACCACTTCTAAATCTGCGGGAGAATCCACGCCCAAATTCGCTTTTTCGGCAAGAAACACACCAATGGTAGATCCATTTTGTAAGGCACGAAGTTGTTCTAAAGATTCTACTGTTTCCCAATCAGAAACGGGTAAATGGTTATAGGACATTAAAAAATCACGTTCATACGCATAAATGCCAAGGTGACGGTGGTAAATTGCTTCGCCTTTGAACGATGCAGGGATAGGAGAACGAGAAAAATAATTAGCACGACCATTCCTATCAAAGACCACCTTTACTTTGTTAGGATCTTTTGGGTCTTCTTGGTTTGAAAAAGGAACTGCTGCCGTTGTCATTTCCCAATGGCGGTGTTTAATTTTTAAATCCACAACTCCATCAATGAGATCTGTTTCCATCCCTGGTTCATCCCCTTGGATGTTCACAATGATTCCGTAATTAGAGAAGTTTTCTGCGACTTCAATGATTCGATCGGTTCCTGTGGGATGGTCGGGACTCGTGAGAATGGATTCACCACCAAACCCTAATACAACATCATGGATTCGTTTGTCGTCTGTTGCTACCACCAAACGGTGGAAAGACTTGGACTTTGAGGCATTGGCATAAGTCCACTGGATCATTGGTTTTGTTCCAATGAGGGCCAGTGGTTTTCCAGGAAGTCTCGTGCTCGCAAACCGAGCAGGGATCACACCAAGGATTTGGTCGGACATAGTCCTAGTTTACCAAAAACTCGGTAAAGTAAACCTCTTTGATTTTTCCATTGGTCAAAATGTGGTTTAAGTGGGCTTTGATTTCCTCACGTAAATCCAATTGGTTGGTAATGGATTTTAAATCGTCTTTTGTTTTACGAGCTATCACCAAGTTAATGATGTTTTGCATTTGTGCGACACGTGCTGCAAGTTCTGCAGAAAGTGCAGGTTGCCCTGATTCAAATCCAAGAGACATCTTTAACTTTACAAAGTGTGATTCTCCAACATCGGAAGTATTCACTCGGAACTCTTCCTGAAATGTGTAAACTTCCAAAGGAGGTGGAGCTTTCACAAGTGAGATATTCTTTTGTTGTTTGAACACACTTGTTGCTGTTTTTTGAGCAACAAACATCGATATTACGGTTACAATGATAATTCCAAAAATGGCCGCAGCGATGTACAATAACCATTTGACAATGGGGGACATCCCAGCAGAGGCGGAACTACCTTCAGCTAACCCACCTTCTTCTTCATCTACTTCACGGTCACCCATGTTAAAATTCTCCTTCTACATTTGTTTCAGTGTTCGGCAAACGAGTGTCAGGTAGTCCGTATTTACTTTCTCCTGGAGCTCGTTTTGTAGACTTCTCTGTTAAAATGATGATATCCACTCTTCTGTTAAAAGCCTTTGCTTCTGGTGTACCTTCATTTTCCAACACAAGAGGTCTGTAGGATCCAAAACTTACAGCTTGGAACCAACTAGGCTCAATTTCTTCTGCATTGATCATAAATACAGTGGCGTTTACAGCTCTTGCTCCCGCCAAATCCCAGTTATTGATATATTCTCTTTCTTCGCGACCAGGACGACTCACTGGATTCACAGCATCGTCATCGCTATGCCCTTCTACTCGCACAAATCGTTCGAGTCCTTTGATAAGACCTGCTGCTTTTCGTAAAGTCTCTCGGATAGCGGGCGTTAGAATAGCAGACCCTGGATAAAAATAATCTGCTCCAACAAGAGAGATCACAAGGCCTCGTTCGTTTTCAGAGATCCGCACTTTTCCCGCTTCTACTTCTGGTTTGAATACTTCTTGTGCATCTTTTTTGGATTTGGAAAGGTTTCGACCTACCACTTGAGATGGCAAAGATTCAATTTGCATACCCATCTCTTCCAAAGATCCTTTCGATAATGTTTGTCCACCTGTGAAAAATCCTGTGGTGGATTTAAATGCCGAGAGAATGATTTGCATCTCCTTTGCATCTGTTTTCCCTGTGGTATACAAAAGGATAAAGAAACAAAGGAGAAGTGTCACCATGTCCCCGTAAGTCGCCATGAACTCGGGAACTTTTTGGATGCACTCAGGACATTTTTCTTTTTTTGCCATGGCTAAGGATTAATCTCCATCATCTTTCAAGGCAACTCGTTCAGCTGGTGTTAAGAAACTCGCAAGTTTCTCTTTTACAATCCTTGGGTTATCACCCGACTGGATGGATAAAGTTCCTTCCACCATCACTTGTTTGATCACAAGCTCGTCTTCCGATCTACGTGTGAGTTTTCTCACAACAGGTGCTGCAAATAAGTTCTGAGCAAGGGATCCGTATAATGTTGTAATTAGGGCTGTTGCCATACCTTGTCCAATGGCACTTGCGTCCCCACCACCTAAGTTCTTTAACATCCCCACAAGACCCACAAGGGTCCCAAGCATCCCGAAGCCTGGCGCAAAACCAGCGTAAGCATCCCACCAACCACGACCATAAGCATGCCTTGCGGCGGTGTTCCCAATTTCGGTCTCCATAATATTACGGACAAGTTCGGGATCGGTTCCATCCACTACGAGTTGGATTCCCTTTTTTAAAAATTCTTCAGGTAATTCGTTGATATCATCTTCTAAAGCGAGTAATCCTTCACGACGAGCTTTTTCTGAGAAACTAACTAGTGTTGTGATAAGACCTGGCAAATCCGAAGGTGGATTTTGAAACGCTTTTTTAGTCACAGCACCCACACCAATGGTGGATGTCCATGGGAAGGAGATGATGGTAGCTGCTGCTGCCCCACCAAATGTAATCATGACGGATGGAATATCAATTAGGTCGGTGAGTGAAAGACCCCCCGAAACAACCCCAAGTAACATCAAGGCCAATCCTAATGCCAAACCAATGACTGTAGCTATATCCATTTCTTATGTTTCCTCAGGCCTTCTATCACTCACTCGAGGCAGGTTGTGGATTCTCGTTTGGTAAGCGATTACCCTTTCCACAACGTCCGCAACAGTCTCTTGTACAATGAATTTCTTTTCATTCACAAGAGTGATGATCGTATCTGGATTTGCTTCAATGGTCTCAATCAAATCTGCATTGAGAACAAATTCCGCACCTTTGAGTCGATGTAAAATGACCAAGAGATCCCCCTTCAGAGATTTCTATTTATGTCTATCGACTACCTTTCGAATTTCGCTTACGAATTTTTCTTCCGTGAATCGATTGATGGAATTTTGGAAATCCCAACGTTTGAATTGGATTTTTTCAGCCCGTTTGATGGCGTCGTTTAAGGATTTTACCGTCTGTTCTGCGAAAAATACCCCTGTTTTGCCATCTTTTACCGATTCTAAGGCCCCACCCTTTCCATAGGCGATGACAGGAGTGGCGTAGGCCTGCGATTCCACTGGTGTGATCCCAAAGTCTTCCATCCCTGGAAATATAAACCCTCTAGCTTTTTTGTAGAGTTCGATCACTTCTGTGCGAGGCAGTCCCTTTTTCCATAGGATGTTTTTCGGTAGATTTTTTGTGAGATTTCCTTCTTCTTGGCCTCCACCCACAAGGATGAGTGGTTTTCCATTTTCACGGAAAGCTTCGATGGCTAGGTCTATTTTTTTATAAGGAGCAAAGGCAGAAACCATCAGGTAATAATCATCTTTTGAATTATCATGAACCCGAAAGTCTTGAGGCAAACAAGGTGGATAAATGATTTTATAATCACGCCTATAGTACTTTTGAATGCGTCTTCCCACAAAATGAGAGTTACACGTAAAAAAATCCACACGATTCGCAGAAGCAGCGTCCCAAGTTCTTAAATAATTGGCAATGGATTGTAAAAGGAAAAATTTAAAACCTTTCCTTGCGGGAAAATAATCATAATACATATCCCAAACATAACGCATTGGACTATGTACATAACTCAAATGGAATGTATCGGGATGAGGGATGACACCTTTGGCAACACAATGTGAAGAACTGATGACAACATCATATCCTTTTAGATCTAAAGTTTCAATGGCTGTTGGAAAAAGTGGCAAATAATACCGATAGTATTTTTCTTTAAAAGGAAGGTTGTTTGTAAATGCGGTGGTGATTTTTCGATCTTCAATCCTCGCATTGAGTTTTCCTTTGGAATAAAAAAGACTAAACAAATCAGCTTCAGGATAAGCTTTTAACATACTATCAAGGACAACTTCTCCCCCACGCATTCCCGTGAGCCAGTCATGTATAATTGCAACTTTCATTAATTTTGTGGTCCAATCCTTCTTCCCGTAATAGGCGTTGTACGGCCGTAATACGAAGCTGTTATTAAAAATGGTATCGGCATTGTGTTTTCTAAATTCCTAGAACTCTCCATATACCTTCTACCTTCTTTTCCGATGGTTTCTGCGTCTTTGATCGTAGCGAGAAGTTCATCATACATCTCAGTACTTCCTATGATTTTGGGAATTGTACCTTCAGTATGGTTTAACTTATCGGTGATGGAACGGAAATCCAATGTGATTTGTCGGAGGTCAGAACGATTTTCTTCCATCGTGGCGGAAGTGGCTTTGAAAAAATCGTCAAAATACCGTGCAGATGGTAAGTAATCTGGAGATTTTTCCCCTTCTCGGAACGTAGGTTTAAAAAATGGGCGTTTCCCATCGGAACTACCCGGGTTGATATTGATGATCCTTCCCGAAAATAAAGTCACTGTTTGAAAATCCACTTCATAATTGTCCCAAAGGGTAAGTGGGTCTTCTAAAGCAATGTGTAACTCGATCGCATGATCCATGTTATGGTCAAGAAAACGTCTATCAGGTACATCCATAAGTGGCCTTGAATCAATATGGGCAACATAACCTTTTTGGATTCCAAGGATTCTTACCTCTGTTCCTTCTTTGATCCCGTCTATCCGTGAATAAAACAAAGAAAGTCGGTATGGATATTTTTTGGTTGGTTTGTCCGGCTCTATGACGGTTGTAAAAAATGCGAATACCAAAATGGAAAAAAAAATGATACCGACGATGGTTTCGTTGTTTATTTTTTTTGATTTCACAGGGGACTCAAAGTAGTTTCTTTCAAAAGAAAGAGTTGGCAAGCAGATTTTCCGTGAGTGAATGGGATGAGATGAAAGCAGTCACCATCCTTAAATACGATGAAACCGAACCACAATTGGAACTTCGTGAAAAAGAAATTCCAACACCAAAAGAAAACGAAGTTAGGATCAAAATCCACCTTTCCCCAATCAATCCATCAGATTTGATGTTCATCCGTGGTTTGTATGGTTTCAAAAAAAAGGCACCTGTCTCCGCAGGATTTGAAGCCAGTGGAACCGTTGATGCTGTGGGCAGCGCCATCAAAACACTCAAAGTCGGAATGTCCGTCTCTTGTGTGGCCCCACAAAATGATGGGTCATGGGCAGAATATATGATCACAACGGAAGACAACTGTTTACCGTTAGTGGATGGTGTGACACTCGACGAAGGTTCTAGTTTTTTTGTGAACCCTATGACCGCTTGGGCCATGGTATCCCGTTGCCAAAAAGAAGGGCATGCTGCCATGATCCAAACAGCCGCAGCCAGTGCCCTTGGAAAAATGGTGGTTCGGCTTTGTAACGAGAAAGGAATTCCTCTAATCAATGTTGTGCGAAAAAAAGAACAAGAAGATAGTTTAACAGAAATTGGTGCCGAAAATATCTTAAACTCCTCCTCACCAAATTACCAAAAAGAATTATTCAAACTTTCCAAAAAACTGAACGCAACGTATGCCATTGATGCAGTCGCTGGGGAAACAGCCCAATCCCTCGTGGAGTGTATGCCTTATGGTTCAAAACTTGTATGTTATGGAGCTTTGTCTGAAAAACCATTCCCTGTAAATTCTGGGATCATCCTTTTCCAAAACAAAAAAATTGAAGGTTTTTGGTTATCCTCTTGGATTTACGAAATAGGATTGGAAGAATTTCAAAAACAAGCAAAAGAAGCACAGAAACATTTAAAAACAGTTTTCCAAACCAAAATCAACAAACGATTTAAATTTGAAGAATTCAAAGAAGGATTGGAATTTTACAAACAACACATGACCGAAGGGAAGGTAGTATTTGGTCCGTAAACATTCCTTCATTCTAACAATCCAAATATTATTTTTATTTGGATTATCAAATTGTATCAGTGATACAAAACAAAATTTAGAAAGCCTAAAGGCGTGTAAGTTTGATTTGGTGGATGTTCGTGTCGAACTGAAACCAAATCCAAGTTTCCCTTTGATTCCACTCCTTGATTTGTATCCACAAATTTCTGTTACAAACCCTAATCCTACAAAAGTCAGTATTTACGAATTTGATTTGGACATTGAACTTGTGACAACACAAGGCAAAGAATACATCGGAAAACTTCAAAACTTAAACCCTGTAGAAGTAGAACCAAATTCAGAAACACTTGTTGTTTTAAAACTTGTACCAGAACAAAAAGGATCTATCCTTCCTAAGTTACTTTTGTTAGCAAAACAACTAGGAGAGGCCGCAAAAAAAGGGGAAGAAGTAGAATTTGAAATTTATGGTACCGTACAAGTGGATAGTGTGTTTGGAAAATTGCCTATCCCTGTTCGAGAAGTTTCCCGTATAAAACTGAAACGATGAACCAAAAACTTCTCTCTATGATTCTCTTCACTAGTATCACTTTTGTGTTCTTTCGTTGTATCCAACAAAGAGATGATTTGTTTTATTCTGCGCAAGAAGGGAACCAAAAGATTTTTGAAAAGTATACATTAAAAAATTCAGCATGCGGTACTAATAAATTACCTGGCGCGCTTGCTTTGGGCAGAGTCAAAATCGACGATGCAAATCTTTGTTTTAGAGCCATTGAACTCACAACTTGCCCTGCTTGGAATACCGAAGGGTACACTCCCGATTCTTGTAAGGCGATTGGAACAAGTTTTCGTTAACTATGTGGCGATATTTATTTGATTTATCTACTGCAGAAATGTTTCTTTTTGCAGCACTTGGACTCGCTGGAGTTTTTTTACTTCTATTTGGAAAACTCAGAAAAAAAGAATCATTATCTAACCAAAAATCAAAATCGAATTCCAACTCTGATGACAACACTAAAAACGGTGATGGAAAATCCAAAAAAGATTCCAAATCTCTAAAAGATAACAACCTAAAGGTGATGGAAATTTTTGATTATAATGGTACAAAAATTCTTCACCAAGATGGTGCCTATACAGTGAACGACCAAGGTGTTGTGACCAATTATATGAATTGGAATTTACTGCCCTCAAAATACCAAAAAATGGTTAAAGAACTCGATAATCGTTCGTTAGGTGAAAAAGGACAGGATTATTTTTTAGAAATGATCAATGGTTTTTATTATGTATCTCTGCCGGGTGGGAAAAAAAAGCGATACGATTCAATCCAAAGTATCCCAGCAGACATACGCAAACGATTGGGTGTATGAACATATTCTAAGCCGAAAGTACTTCTACTTTCTTTTTGCTCTTAACCTCTATTTTTTGTTTTTTTGTTAATAATATCTCTTCTTTTTTGGCACGGTCTCTACTCAGTCCTTCATCGATGACCTTTTTAGGTGGTTTTTTTAAGTCCCAAACAATTCCAAACCAACTTAACACTTTTAGGATATAATAAGTAATATCAATTTCATACCAATAAAACCCTTGGTTCACCGACGAACAGTAGTAATGGTGGTTATTGTGCCATCCTTCACCCATTGTGAGAAGTGCTAACCACAGATTATTTTTACTCGTGTCTCTTGAATCATATCGCACAGATCCATACACATGAGAAAGGGAATTGATGGTCCAAGTGGCATGGCCTAAGATAAACGTAGACACAGCATAACCATAGACAAGCCAAGCCCAACCACCGATGGCATACAAAAGAATTGCATAAGAAAGAGGAGCGATCCAGTGGTAACGATCAAGCCAACGTAATTCTGGGTATTTATAAAAATCGGGAATCAGTTTTGCTTCGTAGTCATTATAATCATCTCGTAAAAACCAAAACATATGGGAATACCAAAATCCCTTTCGACTAGGGGAGTGGATGTCCTTTTCCGTATCCGAGAATTTATGGTGGTTTCTATGGTGTGCAGCCCACCACAAAGCTCCTTTTTGCATTGCCATCGAGCCAATCCAAGCAAGGACAAATTGGAAAACCCTTGAGGTTTTAAAGGAAGCATGGGAAAAATAACGATGGTAAGCACCTGTGATTCCGAACATACGAAGGAAATAAGAACCGACCGCAACCCACACTAGAGTCCACGAAAACGGGACGGTAAATACCGTTAAGACAGTCGCTTGGACGAGAAAAAATAAAACGAGGAAAAGTAAAGGTGCCTGTTCTTTGACAACAGGTTCCACCGTAGAAGATGCAGAATTCATTCAATAACCTATATCTATTGGAGTCTTTCCAATGGGTTTGGTTGCAAAAAAATTCATTCTACTTGATTCCCGATTTGCCTCTCCTAGCCTGTCCATAAACCCATGTCATCGAAAATCGTTGTCCAAAAATACGGTGGAACCTCAGTTGGTGACACCACCAAAATTAAAAATGTGGCCAAACGCATCAAACGTTACCACGACGAAGGCCAAAAGGTAGCTGTTGTAGTTTCTGCAATGGGACATACTACAGACGAGTTGGTCGACCTTGCAGACCAAATTTCGAAAAACCCTCCAAAACGGGAAATGGATATGTTACTCTCTACAGGGGAACAAGTATCCATCGCATTACTTGCCATTGCTTTAAACGACTTAGGAGTTCCTGCACAATCATTCACTGGTTCCCAACTCAAAATTCTAACCGATGGAAACTTTTCCAACGGGAAAATTGAAATGATCGACAGATCAAGGATCGATGAAGCCTTTAACAAAGGAAAGGTGGTAATTGTTGCAGGTTTCCAAGGGATTGATAAAGACGAAAACATTGTCACATTAGGGCGAGGTGGAAGTGATACTTCTGCTGTTGCTCTCGCGGCAGCTCTTGGAGCTGACGAATGTGAAATTTATACAGATGTGGACGGAGTTTACACTGCGGACCCAAGAAAAATTCCTACTGCCAAAATGCACAAACAAATCACTTATGAAGAAATGTTAGAACTCGCTAGCCTTGGTGCAGGAGTTTTACATTCACGTAGTGTTGAATTAGGAATGAACTATAACGTGGTCATCCACGTTCGATCTAGTTTCCATGACAAACCGGGAACATTAGTAATGAGTGAGGATAAAATTATGGAAAAAATGAAAGTGAGTGGAGTAACAGCAAAAAGTGACCAAGCGCGTGTTACAATTGCAGATGTGAAAGACAAACCAGGAATTGCTGCTGATCTTTTCACTCAACTATCCAACAAAGATGTCATCGTAGATGTTATTGTCCAATCCTCTCCAAGAGATGGAATCAATACCATTTCCTTCACAATTGCTAAAAAAGATATTGGGGCCACAAAACCAATCATCGAAGCTTATGCCAAAGAACACGGAAATGGAAAGGCGGAAATTGACGAAAATATTTCGATTGTTTCGGCTGTGGGAGTTGGTATGAAATCTCATGTGGGAGTGGCAGCAAAAATGTTCCAATCCCTCGCTGAAAAAAATATCAATATTGAAATGATTTCGACATCTGAGATTAAAATTTCTTGTGTCATCAAACAAAACCAAGCGGAAGATGCAGTAAAAGCTTTACACACTACCTTTATTGGGTAGATTTTTGACCGTATGCAAAAAAGATTTCGATTCACTCAAACTTTAATTTTCCTTTTTGCATCGGTTGTTTGTTTTTTTCTCTTAGTTCCAACCAACCAACTTCGGTCGTATGAATCTCTCAATGCCGTCCTTGCCATTGTTGGTCCAAAATCCATCTCCACTTTGGATTATGAAGAAGGTGTGGAACGATACAAAAACCTCTCTCGATTTTTCCCGAACTATCGCAAAAAGGGATCCTTACATTCCCAAGTCATCGACTTCCTCATTGACCGGGCTGTGGTTGATATTGTCGCAGATGAAGAATCCATCCAAGTCAATGAAAAACGAATTGAAGCAGAAATTCAAAAAAGGATGGAAGCGCAAGGCATTAGCGATATAGAACAATTTAAAAAATCTGTCCAAAACCAATTCAATTTACCTTATGATGTTTGGTTAGACGACCTTCCTTACCAAATTAAAAAAGGACAACTTTTACAAATCAAAGTGAGTCCACCACTTCCATCCGAACAAGAAGTGCAGTCATGGTATAACAAAAACAAGGCGAAAGTAGGAAACGAATTTAAATTCCGCGAACTTGTTTTTTCACCAGCCAATGGTTCCATTGAAGAAGAATCCCGTTTGTTCAACGAACTAACTGAAATTAGAAACAAATCCGCTCAAGATCCATCATTCTTTAAACTTGTTGCGTCTGGTCCAAGAAATGAATCCCGTTACCGCCTGAATGGTGGACTAGTGAATTGGGTTCCTACATTTGAATTATACAAAACCCATCCTACGACAGCTTCTGTTTTAGCCCAAGTGGGTGGTCAGGGAAAATTTTCTGAAGTATTTCGAGATGATAGGAAAAGGTATTGTTTAGTTTATATTGAAGGGATGCGACCAACACCACTTGATGCAGTGAGAAAAGGAATCCAAGGATTTTTATTTCGTGAGAAAGAACAAACATCATTTGAAGAATGGGTGGTCTCCACTAGAAAAAATACACCAATCACTATTTTTGATCCTATATATATCAAAGAACACAACATCAGCAATCCAGAAGAAAAGTACAATTCAGATTAATGGTGAATCGCAAAGAATATAATCCAAGTTTTGCGGTTGTTTATTTGGACAACCAAACAATTACTTTCTTAGAATCTAACTTTGACATCACACTTATTGATACATTTGTAACCAAACTTCATAAAGTTTTTCCAGATATTCTCATTCATATAAATATTTCAAACACCATCAAATCAATGTTTGCTGGCACAAAATATCTTAAATCATTTGTATTTCATGAATCTAAGCTTTCTGAAATTGATTTTTTTAAAGAAATTGGAACTTTGTTACCATCCTCTATTTTCAATGATCCAGAATGGGATGAAGTTTGTTTTTTATATTTTACAGGAATTTCACCCCTACTCAATACACAACTAACTGAAAAAGTTTGGAACCGACATAAAAACTTTTTTTCTCAGTATTCTTATTCGGAAAACATTCCACCTGGACTGATCCCTACTGTGATCACTAGAGAATTTTTAAGTTCTTTGCCAGACCAAATTTCAACTGACATACATTCCTTTTTTCTAAAGAATATCAATCAATACGATGTAGATATTTTTTTCCAATCTCCTGATTTACGACAATTACGTTTGGATTTTCGATATCATTCTGTTCGATCAAGTATCCTCGTAAAAGGATTACTGGCATTAGCGGACGAAATTCCTTACGAAGACTTACATTCTACTTTAAAACAAAATCCAGGATTATTTCGCAGTTCCCCTTCCTATTTGGAATGGGAAATTTACAAAGGATGTGAATTATCCTGTGTATTTTGCCCACGTGAGTTCATTGACAAATCAAATGATGGAAGTTTCGCATCACTAACATCAGTAAAATCAATTGTTTCTAAATTCCAAAATGAATTAACATCACCTATCACGATCAGTTTATCAGGAAATGGGGAACCTCTTTTACACCCTGAATTTATATCAGTCGTAAAAGAAATCCTCACTCTTACCCAACTCAAAGAACTTGTGATTGAAACTGCATTGTACAAAAATTTAGATCTTTTGGTTTCTCTCATCCAAACTCTTGATTCCACTCAAAAAGAAAAACTTTGTATCATAGCAAATGTAACTACGCTAAAAGAAGAAACCTATCAGTCCTTGTATGGAAAAAAAGGATTACAATCTGTATTAGAAGCTATTGATACACTTTCAAAAATATTACCCAAAAATTCCTTATATGTTCAAATGATTAAAATGAAAGAAGTGGAAGACGAAATTGATCCTTACTTTACTTCATTTGAAAAAAAAGGAATCAATATCATTTTACAAAAATACAATCGTTTTGCGAATCAGTTACCGGAACGAAGAGTCAGTGACCTTACACCAATCCATCGAGACTTTTGTTGGCATTTAACACGCGATCTATATGTATCTGTATCAGGTGATGTATCCATTTGTAAACAAAACCAAACTAAAATCATTGGAAACCTCTATACTGAATCATTATTTGATGTTTGGCAAAAAGGACAGGATTCGTTTCGCCTAAGTTTTAATGGTGAACATGACAAAATTCCTGCACCTTGTTTGAATTGTGATGAGTGGTATACATTCAACGCATGATAGTTTTGCCTTTATCCAGGCAAGACTAGGCTCTACACGATTTCCAAAAAAAATATTAAAATCAATACCTGAGGATTCAGGAGTCACTTTTTTAGATCACATCCATCGTCGTCTTTCATCAGTCTTTGAACATAACCAAATTGTATTTTTGATCCCAAAAAATGACCTTGAATCGATTCATTTTTTAAAATCAAGAGGGTATTTATATTTTTGTGGATCAGAGTTAGATGTAAGGGATAGGTTCCGAAAAGCGGCTTTGGAATTCAGTGCAAAGCATATTTTTCGCCTAACAGCAGATAATCCATTTATCGATATTAATTCAATACGGTATTTATACGAAGCTATCTTAGAAATCAAAGATACCTATTATAGTTTGGCAATGGTAGGATTGCCTTTGGGTATGGGAGTAGAGTGTTTTTCTGCTGCATCATTACTTTATCAATCGACAGAAACAAACTTAGATCGACACAAAGAACATGTTTCCTTACATATCAAAGAATTTCCTGAAATTCACAAACAATACCGTTTGATCCCACCTCACTTTCAACAGGACGATCATTCTCAAACACCAGATTCAGATGAATTATCTAATCTTCGAATTACTGTTGATGAAAAAAAAGATTTTGAATTGATTTGTGAAATTTGGAAACGTTTAGGTGATCAAAATCCAATTTTTGGTGTAGAGGAAATTGTTTCATTATACAAAACAAATCCTGATATATTTTCCATAAACAAAAATGTGGAACAAGTGTTATTTGCTCTTCCAAAGCCTGTTAACCAAACAAAAAGAGTGAATATTCTTTATGGAAATCCAAAGAATTACGGCTACGGTCACTTGGAAAGATGTAAATCATTATCGATCTATTTACAAATACATGGATATGATGTCAAACTCATCGATCACTTTAAAGAATCTGAATCCAACATCCCTCATATTTTTGATACAAGAGAAACAGAATTTCCTGTTGCACATTCTTTTTATATTGATAATCTCAATCATCCACCAAACAGATTGAATGCGTGTTTTTTTCTACCTCACCCTTCATTTCCCAATTTAAATCAAAATCAACTTTCTTATTATAGTTCTCCCCTATTAGAACAGAAAACCAATAGAAAGGAAGTCAAAGGATCAATCCTAGTGTATGCGGGCCAATTGGATGAGAATGCCTCAAATCAAATTGATGAATTCTTATTGCAATTTCAAAAATCAACTATCTCTCCAGAATATCCTTCCTTCCAAACGATCAAAAGGATAGGGGGAAAAAATCCAAAAAACCCTAAGATAGAATTCCAAGAAAGAATCTCTTATATACAATTTTTACAAGAAATGGATTATGCGGAATGGATCTTCACTTATTTTGGCCAAACCATGGTGGAAGGAATGGCGAAAGGGAAAAAAATTGCACTCATCGGGATTTCTGAAATCCACGAAACCCTTGGACTGTATGCAGACAAAACATTTGGTGTTCCCTATCTTGGATCTTTAATTGAACTTCCAAAAATGAAAAATTTTCCATTCAATACAATGCCAAAGAAAATCAATTTGATTCGCGATGCTCATACACAAATTCTAAACTGGTTAAATTCCATCGATTAAACTTCCTATGAAAACAAAACTCAAAATTCTAATTTCTCTTTGTTTGGTATTAACTTCACTCCAGACTGTAATTGCAGATACAGAAGACCAGGAATCGATTGAAATCAATGCAAAAATTGAAATCGAAAAGGTAAGTCGTAATATCATTAATGCTTTACGGTATGGGAAATTTGGTTTAGCAGATTTAGAATGGAAAAAAATCCAAGCAGAGGTATATAAATCTTTCGCAGAGTATGATTACCTTAACGGAAGTTTGTTGTATTCTAGAATGGAATGGCAGGAAGCAAAAGAAAGTCTGAATCGTGCTTTAAAAAAAGAACCCAATCATGAAGCTGCAAGTTTCCTTCTTGGAATGATTTATGCGCAAGAAGATAGCTGGTCAGAAGCAAAAGAAACTTGGATCGAAACAAACCAAATCTCCCCTTATAATCCATTTTACCATTATAACTTAGGACTCGCGTATTATATCTTAAAAGATTATAATAATGCAATTACATCTCTAAACAAATCTCTAGAATACAAAACCAATTACAATGAAGCAAAACTCATTTTAGCGAAAACCTATTTGGAACTAAACCAAGTGGATAAAGCAAAAACGGAATTAGTTTCAATTTTGGAACAAGACCCAAAACATATACAAGCATCTCATTTGATGGGACGCGTGGTGTATTTACTCGATAAAGATCCAAAAAAATCGCTCACATACTTAAAAAACCCAAGAGCCTTAGGTTGGCGGGAAAAAAAAGTGTATGCACGTTGTTATTTTGAAATGAGAAAATGGAGAGAAGCAGAGAATTTACTTAGGCCAATCGCCTATTCACCGTTTGCAGATGAATATGACCAAAGTTTTTATCTAAACTTACTCCTTAATTTAGGATTTGATGAAAGAGCAAATGACTTTTTCCATTTCATCCAAAAACAATCACAAAACGAATCTAAAATTGCCGAAGCGTACCGAATGTTACTTTCTTCCCGTGAAGGCAAAGATTTATTGTATCATTACTTTAAATTGCGTTATTAGATTACGAAACAACGATATCCGTTTTAGCTTGGGTGTATTTCCACTCCACTGCTACACGAATGAGTTTCTCGTTTTCTGTAATACTGAGTTTGGATTTGATACGAGAACGTAAGGTTTCAATTGTTGAAGGGGCAAGACCCATATTGGCAGCGATTTCTTTCACTGGCATACCTTCACCAATCATAAGAAACACTTCCAATTCGCGGTTAGACAATCTATCGATTGGATCTTTTTCGTCTTTTTGAGAAGCTCGGTACAAATGGCCAAGGAGTCTAGTCGCTTGGGAAGAACTGACAAAATAATCACCCTTGAGGACAGTGTGTATGGCTTCAACAATTTGTGTGGTAGTGTCTTCTTTAAACACATAACCCATTGCACCTAATTTAAAAGCACGATCCACAAATGTATCATCCGTCAACATACTGATAATGATGACGGCAATATTTGGAAATGTTGTCCTAAGTTTCTTCAGAAGTTGCAAACCGTTTTGGTTTTGTTTGAGTTGGATATCAATCAAAACAAGCGTTGGTTGCATTTGTTCTATATCGTTAAAGGCTTTTTCAATATTATCTGCACTGCCAATACATTCTAAATCTTCCGATTTAGCGATTAGGTTTTGTAGTGCATCTACTACAAGTGGATGGTCATCAACGATATAGACTTGTTTTTTCATAACTTCCGGCTCTAAGATTCTTTTAACGCTGCAATCATTTCCTGCGTAGCTTTTTTTCCATCACCGAATAACATCAAACAGTTTTCAGCAATGAAGAGTGGATTGGGAACTCCCGCAAATCCAGGACTCAAACTTCTTTTGATCACAACTACCGTTTTTGCATTTCCAACATCCAATATCGGCATACCTGCGATCGGTGATTTTGGATCTGTTTTTGCAAGTGGGTTTGTTACATCATTCGCGCCATTAACAATTACAACATCAACATTTTCGAAAGTACTATTGATCTCGTCCATCTCTTTCAGTCGATCGTAAGGAATATCTGCTTCCGCAAGTAATACGTTCATGTGACCAGGCATACGACCCGCAACTGGATGGATCGCAAAAGTAACATCGATTCCACGAGCTGTTAAAAGTTGGTATAAATCTCTTACTGTATGTTGTGCTTGTGCCACAGCCATTCCATAACCTGGAACAATTACGACACTTCTAGCGACATCAAGTAACATCGCCACTTCTTCTGCACTCGTTGATTTCACTTTACCTGAGTAAAAATCGCCATCATCTTTCATTTCTGTAGCGACAGCCCCGAATCCACCAAAAAGAACATTCGTCAAACTACGGTTCATCGCTTTACACATGATTTGTGTTAAAATGATTCCAGAAGCTCCTACGAGAGATCCTGAAATGATAAGCACGTTATTGTTAAGAACAAATCCTGTTGCGGATGCTGCAATCCCTGAATAGGAGTTGAGTAGTGAAATCACAACTGGCATGTCGGCTCCCCCAATTGGAATCACAAGGAAAATTCCAAGGAGTAAACTCACACCACTTAAGATCCAATAAATGGACTCATCTGTTGGTTCAAGAACACCATACACACCAAAACCAATAGCCGTAAGACCTACTAAAATTTTTACAAGTTGGTCACCAGGGTAACGAACTGCTTTTTCTGTAATAAAACCTTGTAACTTTCCAAAGGCGATAAAACTTCCAGAAAAGGTAATCCCACCGACAATTGCTGAAAACACAATCGAAACAATTTCTTGGTAATTGACTGCAGTCGCATATTTAGGAATGGAAAGTTGTAAAGCAGCACCTGCTACAAAAACAGAAGCGATACCACCAAATCCATTGAGTACGGCTACAAGTTGTGGCATCGCAGTCATTTGGATTTTGATCGCAAGGATGATTCCTATCAAAGATCCAATGAGGACACCGACAGCAATCCATTCATACGAAAGAATTTCTTTGTCAAAGAGAGTTGCGACAACAGCAATGAGCATCCCCATAGCACCAAGGAAGTTTCCTCTAGTTGCTGTTTTAGGATGGGCAAGTTGTTTGATTCCAACTATGAATAAAATGGAAGCAATGAGATATGAGAGATTTAAAATACTGATGAGTTCCATTATTTAGGTGTATCCTTTTTCTTAAACATGCCAAGCATCCTGTGAGTGACAAGAAATCCACCCACTACATTGATCGTAGCAAAAATAACAGAGAGTAATCCCAAAATTTTGGTGATATTGCTCTCTTCGATCCCAGCAGCATAAAGAGCACCAATTAAGGTAATGCCGGAAATGGCGTTGGAACCCGACATAAGTGGGGTGTGGAGGATGGGAGGGATTTTTGTGATGATTTCAAATCCCACGAAGATCGCGAGGACGAAAATCGTGACGGCTGTAACAAATATTTCCATAAACTAGTAGTAGTTATGGAAAAAATGGCCATTTTGGAAACAATATTTTCGGGAAATTTACGCAATCTAGGGCCTGATCCTCAATTTTGAATCAAATTTCCTAGGGTGCGGATATGAATCTTAAATCGAAAATAGAAAGAAAACCACTGTTTCCAGCCCGAAGAATTCAATGTTCTCCCCTTCCAATCGATACAATTTGATAACTCGTCTTGGGGTACTGTTTTCATCTTGTATGGATCATTGGAAGCTTCAAAAAAGATCGTTCCAAAAGGATACAATGCCTAAAAAATAAAACCAAACTCTTGTTATCCGAATAAAACCAAACCAAAAGCATCATTTAATTATAGTTAGTTTATCTTCAAAATAAACTTCAATTCAATAGAATTCTATCTTATAACATAGATTTGTCGAATTTAACATAGATTTGTAGCGATCCTCATGATGAAATCAATTCATTAGGAAACAAAAATCATTTGTGTGCATTTTTCTCCAAGAATCCAAAAGAAAAAATATCGTAGGATTTCCCTAAAATAATTTGACTCGTTTTTAAAATAGCAGACTTTAGTTGGGCAACTTTGGGTCAAAACCCTAAACAAGGAGAACTTATTTGCGAATATTTAAAAACTTACCAAATTCCTTTCGAATCACTATGGGAATGATAGGGATCGTAACTTGCTTCACACTCGTTTCTTGTGAAACAAATAACACTGACAATACGACCGCAACCAGTGCACTTGCACTCGTTGCAATTAACAATTCTACTTCTAGTACTGCAACACCCTCTTGTTCCACAACAGGAACTTGTAAAATATTCATTACAAATTCAACGGCTCCTGTAACTGCAGGTGTTTCTGGCATTGATGCACACTGTAATAATGCTACAAACAAACCTTCAGGTGGAGGGACTTACAAAGCTTTGGTAACTGATGGAACTTCCAGAAGAGCATGCACTTCAGCAAATTGCACAACCGGTGGGACTTCTGAACATATCGATTGGGTTCTCAAACCAAACCAACAATACAAAAGAAAGGATGGAACCACAGTGATTGGAACCACTAATGCAAATGGTCTTTTTCCTATTCCACTGACCAATTCAATGGAACCAAATTTACTAAATTCTACCAATTATGTGATTACAGGAATCAATGCCGACTGGATCAATAGCAATGATTGTGAAAATTGGACGACCAGAGCTCCAGCTACATCACCAAATGGACTCTTTGGAAGACATCAAGAGACAGATATGCGTGCTTTTGCGTTTGCTGGTACAACATGCGCTGACCTAGAAGATTTCTATAATGCGAAGGCCATTTGTGTAGAACAATGATATAGATACTATTTTCTCTTTATCTAAACACATTCTCATTTTGTTTTGACAGAATCATAAGAACTACTAACCTCTTTGGTGGTTCTTATGATGAAGTCTGCTTTTATTTTCCTCATATTTCTATGCAATTGTCAGGTAAGTTGGTACCATACAAGGATTATCCCAAACCAGACTTCTGAACGTCAAATCTCGGAACACCAACCCATTTTAGAGGAAACTGGAACTGCCTGTTTTATTTCAAAATATAAATTCGAAGAATCAGATCCATCTTATGAATACGATGAAACGAACCAACATCAGATTGATTCCCAGTTCATTGAAAACATTCGAACTAATTTAAAACTCAAAAATAGGAACACAAAACATATCAAACAAATTTATGGAATTCCTAATTCCTGGCCGTATTTAAAAGAATTAGAATCATTTCGTACAAACAAAACATTTGAGAGGTTCAAACAAATAGGCAATGCGAACCTTAACCCAAACGATAAAAATAAATTGTTTAAGTATGCCGAAATCATAGATGCCGACACACTTCTTTATACAAAAGAGCAAACAAACTTAAACCATGAAATTGAAAACTGTGACACTTACTACCAGTTATCGTACATAAAAAAAGAAAGGGATGATTATAATTCACTTTTATTTTTGATCACTTTAGGTGTCATTCCTACAATTCATTATGAAAATCACTATTTTATTATCTCAAAAAGAAAATCATTAGAGTCAGTTTCACAATCAATTAAATACAAATTTGGATTTCGAAAAGTGATCTCATGGCTTTTATTACCTACATTCAATGTTTTTGATGAAGTTGAATCATATAATAAAGACTATCGATTTTTAGATCATTCCAAAGACCAATTTTTAAATTCTTTGGAGAATAAATACAGCCAACCATTACCTATCAAACGATTGAATCCAGTATATGGAGATGTAATTGGTGAAACGTATTTATCTGATTCTTTTCTTTTTACAACACTCATTCCAGTGGATAAAAGGTTTGCGATCATAAGAGATGGCAAAAGAAATGTTAGTTTTTTTGACCCAATCCATGGATTATTTAAAATCCAAGCAATCAATGTGAACTATAAAGTTAATTCTGATTTCAATTCTGATGGAATCGAAAAAACTTTAAAAACTTATATCACAACGAACCTAATTGATAAAATCAAAAAAAATTATCCCAAATCTGGAATCGTTTATGAATTATATTCACCAGAATATCGGGATGGAACATACACGTTTGTATTAGAAATCGTAAAACCTGATAAAAACAATGAATTGTTCCAAAAAGAATATTATGTATTCTCCTGTTTTAAATCACAAAGCCAAATCTTTATCTTAACCCGAAGTTTACCAAACAATTCTAATCCTGAAGACTTACCGAAGTTAGCGGAAACAAAAATCATAGACTTTTATTCAAAAGTGAATTTTCAATCAAGGTACATTGAACCAAAAGCACCTGAAGTTGATCTTACTATCAATGATGGAACACCAAAGCCAAAAAACAAAGATGATATAGATGGTGACGAAGAAGACGATGATGATAACGAAGATGAGGAAGAAGAATTAGCTGGGGGAGGTGGAGGTGGTGCTTCCACAGAAATAGATCTAAGTGGATTGTTTTCAGCATTAAAAGAAAGGACCTACATTCCAAGAGGGAAAATGGACATCAAACCAGGACGATTTAAATTCAATAACGCCCGGTTCAATGCGCCTAAAGTCACACGATCCAAATTCCATTTTAAGCCAGGACGAAGTAAAAATTTTTCAAGGCCAGCCAAATGGAGAAGGTAAGTTCAATCATTCATATTTGATGAGAAATGCGTCGTATGTTCCTAATTTGCTTTGGCCAAATTAAATCACCCGAAGTATTGTATTTTAAAATGAAAGTATTTCTACCTCCCGCTGCGGATTGTCCATTTAACACCTGTTCTTCTGTATTTCCAGATCCTATGATGTATACGTTTCCCGAAATATCAACATGTACCAATTCTATATAGGTTGAACTAACAACAGTACTTCCCATCTGGTTTAAATTTTGCGATTACAATATCGTTCTCAGATGTAGGTGATATTTTGGTTTGTCCTAAAATGGATCCTGTAGTAGTCCCTACCATATATACATTTCCAGTTCGTTCTACTGCTGTGGAATTTCCATACGTTTGGAAAGTACCAGATTGACCAAAAATTTTAGTCCACTGTTTATTACCTTGGTTGTTTTGCGGCAACTCAATACAATCCCAACCATTCAACATACATTTCAAAATCTGTGTTTCCAAAAATGATTTTGATTGTAGATCTGTTGGATTATTCAATTCAGATGGTTTACATTGAAATAAAAAACTAATGATAAGAATATAAAAGAATATTAAAATATACTTTGCATTAATCTTTCCAATTTTATTTTTTTTGTAATTCTTAAACTCAATCAATGGTAAAACATTAAAAATAGAATCTTTAGCTTTTAAATGCCGGATCCGAAATTCCAAGTTCCAAAAATCCTTTGGCCCTTAAAATACAAGAATCACACTTTCCACAAGCTTTCCCTTTGATGGGATCATAACAAGAATGAGTTAGGTGGAGGGGTGCGCCTACTTGCATTCCTAATTCAATAATTTGTTTTTTCCCCAAATGAAGGAGAGGTGTTTTGATTTGGATGGAATCACCGGCTCCACTCACCCCTTTTTTGGTTCCAAGATTTGCCATCTTTTGGAAGGATTCGATAAACTCAGGCCGACAATCTGGATACCCAGAATAATCAAGCGCATTCACACCTATATAAATGGAATCATAACCATGACCTTCTGCGAGTGACAAAGCAAAGGATAAAAATAAAATATTACGACCAGGAACATAGGTATTTGGAATCTCTTTTTCCTCTCCGCTTAATAATGATTTGGCGTTTTTTCTTACCTTAATTTTTTTTTCAGTAAGCGAACTTCCTAAAAAAAATCCAGGATCCAATTTTTGGATCACATGTTTGATTCCGAGAGTTTTGGCGATTTTTTTACTTTTAATGAGTTCAATTTTATGTTTTTGGGAATAATCGAACGAAAGTGCGAGGATAGGTAACTTTTTGTTTTTTGGGTATCCAAATTCTTTTGCCGCAACGTAAAGACAAGTAGTAGAGTCTAGTCCACCTGACAAAAGTACAACGGCACCTTTTTTATCCGATTGGGTTTTGGTTGAGGAATCCGAAACGGAAACCATTTACTTTTTTGGCCCTCGATACACACAGGAACTCGTACAAGTTTCGTAGAGAGTGATTTTATCGAGGAGTGGTAGTTTTGGTTTGAGTTGGTTCCAAAGCCAAACAGCAATGTTTTCGCTAGTGGGATTTTCTAGGCCTGGCACATCGTTTAATACATAATGGTCCAGATGTTCGTCTAAGATCGGTTTGACGATGGATTTTAGTTCACCAAAGTCCATGATCCATCCTGTATGAGGATCAATTTCACCTTTTAGATAGACGGCAAAACGAAAACTATGCCCATGCATTCGTTTGCATTTATGGCCTTCTGGGACATTTGGTAAAAAATGGGCGGCTTCAAAACCAAAGGTTTTGGAAAGTTCGATCTCTTCCATCACTCTTCCATCACTCTTCCGTTGCGTATTCCGTAAAAAGTGACTTTTGGTTTCCCGCATGGTCTTGGAATTCGACAGGGTAATTAGAAGTGAAACAAGCATCACAGAAACCACCACCTTTATGCCCTTCCACTGCTTTGTGCATTGTATCCAATGTTAAATAAGCTAGGGAATCCACACGGAGATACTTTTGAATTTCTTCAATCGTATGTGTGGACGCGATGAGTTCTTTGTGAGTTGGAATATCAATTCCATAATAACAAGGTGCAACCGTTGGTGGAGCAGAAACGCGGAAATGGATTTCTTTCGCACCAGCGTTTCGGATCATTTTGATGATCTTACGGCTAGTGGTCCCTCGCATCACTGAATCGTCGATAATGACGACACGTTTTCCGTTCACCACTTCTTTTACTACATTGTATTTAATTTTGGCACCGAAGTCCCGAATCTTTTGGTCTGGTTCAATGAAGGTTCGACCAATATAATGAGAACGCACAAGACCACTTTGGTAAGGAATCCCTGACTCTTCACTGTATCCAAGAGCTGCAATATTGGCGGAATCGGGAACTGGAATGATGACATCTGCTTCCACCGGCATAACACGTGCAAGCTGGCGACCAAGTGACTTTCTTACTTTATAAACAGACTCTTCAAAGATATAAGAATCAGGTCTTGCAAAGTAGATGTATTCAAAAATACAAAGACTTGGTTTTGCTTTTGGGAAAGGATAAAGAGAACGCATTCCTGTATGATCAATCACAACCATCTCACCTGGTTCTACATCCCTTACATATTCTGTTTCGGTAATGTCAAATGCGCAAGTTTCCGATGCGAACACAATGGCTCCATCAGAACGTTTCCCCATCACGAGGGGACGAAATCCATTGGGATCCCGCACGGCAATGAGGTATCTTGGAGTTAATACTAACAAAGAATAGGCCCCTCGCACCTGGGCTAGAGATTCACAGAGAGCTTCGAGTAGGTCTGATTTATGGCTTTTCGCCATTAAGTGGACAATGACTTCAGAATCAATGGTGGTTTGGAAAATAGATCCGTCTCTTTCAAGGCGGTTCCGGATGTCCCAAGAGTTAACTAGGTTTCCGTTATGCGCAAGTGCGACAGGACCTAAATGAGATTCCACGCGGATGGGCTGTGCATTCCGAAGAAAACTCGCTCCCGTTGTGGAATACCGGTTGTGGCCAATGGCCGAATCACCTATGAGCTCTTTGATCTTCGGTTGGGTGAAGATATTTGCCACGAGGCCCATATTGGCATACCGGTATAAGTGTGAACCATCGGTTGAGACGATCCCACTGGACTCCTGGCCACGGTGTTGCATCGAGTACAAACCTAGGTAGGTAAAATTAGCAGCTTCCTTGCTATTGTAGATGCCGAATATGGCACATTCTTCTTTTGGTTTGTCAGATTGGAGAATCATTGTTAGAATGACAATTGCAGTATTTCCAAAATCCCAATTAGATGCAAATCAATTCCAACTATATTCTCGTCGATACAGCAAAAGCTTTGGATTTGGCCCTGATCAATCTAAGACAGTCCAAAATCATGTCGATTGACACAGAGTCCTCGGGTTATTACACATATTACCCCAAAGTTTGTCTCATTCAGATCAATTCCAATGGCAAAAACTACCTAATTGACCCACTAAAGATCACAAATTTGTCAGCTTTGGGTCCATTGTTTGAAGATCCCAATATTCTGAAAATCTTCCATTCTGCACAAGATGACATCAAAGCACTGAAAAGAGACTTTGGGTTCA
This sequence comes from Leptospira sp. WS39.C2, assembly GCF_040833965.1. NCBI lineage: Bacteria > Pseudomonadati > Spirochaetota > Leptospiria > Leptospirales > Leptospiraceae > Leptospira > Leptospira iowaensis. The sequence continues at coordinate 164,615 of NZ_CP162142.1, read as the reverse complement.
AATTTGTGAACACAGCAGATACAATGATCAGCTCACGTTTATTGTCCTTGGAACAAAGTTCATTGTCTTTTGTTGTCGAACATTACCATAAGGTGACTCTTTCCAAAGTGGAACAAAAGTCCAATTGGGAAATCCGTCCCTTACAAAAGCAACAACTCAAATACGCAGCACTCGACACAGCTTATCTAGAATCCATTTGGTTGAAAATGGAAGAGGAACTGAAACGTAGAACTCTATATGATGAAGCTATTTCCGAATTTGAATTCATTGCATCAGAAGAATACGTAGCAAAAGAAGGAGAAGGATTTTCACTTGGAAAATTTCCAGACATCCTTAACTTCACTCCACTGGAACGAAGGAAAATTTTAGAACTCCTTCGTTACAGAGATGAAAAAGCAAAACGAATCAACAAAGCAAGTTTCCGAGTGTTTAACAACGATCGTTTGTCCCAAGCTGTAAAAGGTCATCCAAACGAAGAAAAATGTGTCGAATGGTTTGGTAAAAAAGACGGAACTGAAATTTTCAAACTTTTGACTGCTGAATACAATGATCCCATTGATACTTCAGAACTTTCTAAGCGACATGGCGAAGACTTAAACGAAGACGAAAATCATAAATTCGAAAACGCTAAAAAATGGCGACTTCGTATTATGCGCGCTAGACGGATGGAACATTCCCTTCTTCCTTCGAACAAACAATTGATTACGATTTTAAGAGCAGCTCCCAAAAACTTGGAAGAGTTAAAAGCACTCCATGTATTTTCAGAATGGAAAGTGCAAAACTATGGTCCAAGTTTACTCGCTGCCATCCAAGGACTTCCTTTTGATTCGATGATCAACCGTTTGGTGGCAATTCGATCCAAAGAAGCATTTGTTGCCAAACGTAGGAAAAAACAAAACCAAAACTCAAAAGACGAGGGTTGATGTTACCCTACGAGTCCTTTGTAGAAAAACTTTCAAGGGACTTTGATTCCATCCCCGAGACATCGGAAACCAAATCCGGTGTCATTTTCCCGCTTTTTGGAACGAACACAACTGCTGAAGGAATCATCCTAACAGAACGTTCCAAACACCTAAAAAGTCACCCGGGACAAATCTCCTTTCCTGGTGGTGTGATGGAACCCTCCGATCCCAATTTACTCGTTACAGCCCTTCGGGAATGGGAAGAGGAAATGGGTGTAAAACAATCCTCACTCGATGTACTCGGCAAATTAGAGGGATTACACACACGAACCGGATTTCACATCACACCGTTTTTAGCCAAATACAATGGTGATTTCGCTTTTTCCAAAAACGTAGCTGAGGTAGAGCGAGTCATCCTCCTTCCTTTTTCCGAACTTTGGACAAAACCTTTTTATGCAATTGAGATCCCAAACAGAGAACCAAAACATTTTGCTTATTATTTTGATTTGCCAGATGGTCTTTTGTGGGGAGCCACATGTGAAATGATCCTTCGATTTTTGAAAGACCATTCTTCCTTTGATCGAACACCTCAGGTAGTCAAACCAAACCTGGTAAAACCGCCTTTTTTTGACCCCAAATCCCTCTAAGGGGAAATGCTTTTTTCGCCGATGTTGTACAAGTGCGAAAACTGAAACTAAGGAATGTAAAAAATATTCGAATTTTTCCCTTGGGAATTTTGATCGTTTTCGTTTTCTCTTCGTTTATCTCGTTTCCAAATTCTATTGTTTCACAAAACTCAAATAACAAACGTTATGTTTTTATTCTAGATGCCAGTGGTTCCATGTCAGAAAAATGGGACGGTAAAACTCGTATGGCGGTTGCCAAAGAAAAGCTCATGCAGGTGTTAAGTGGACTTCCTAAAGATGCAAGTGTAGGACTTGTGGCCTATGGAAACCGAATTGCTGGTTGCCAATCCGCAAGACTCTACCATCCAATCCAAAGGGGAGGTGCTAACCTCGTAAGCCAAAAACTTGCTACCATTGTCCCAGCAGGTTCAACTCCGATCGCCCAAACATTACAAGTTGTTGGCGAATATCTTTTAAATGACCAAATCGAAACAGAAATCATTTTTATCTCAGATGGAGTGGAAAGTTGTGAAGGGGATCCGAAATCTGTTTTGTACAACTGGCGTCAGTCAGGTAAAAAATTTCGCCTCCAGATCCTTGGAATCGACATTGATCCGAAAGGTGAAGAGGACTTAAAACGCCTTTCTATTTTGGGAGAAGGGAATTATTTTCCATTAAAAGGACCAGAGGACTACGATCGTTCTTTCCAAAAAATCTTTTCTCACTTACAAACTAAGGTAGAGAACCAAACAGAAATCACAAATAGTTCCAATATTCCAGATACGTTACAAACGAAAGAAAACACTACCAATTTTGGAAAAATCCAAATTGTAAACATATTACCGTACGAAGACGGAACAGAAAATGGGTATATCGTAAACTATGAATATTCAGCGACAAACGTTACTGAATACATGATCCAATTTTATCTTTATCCTGCGGAAGAAAAACGCCGTAGTTTTCCCATCCCCCCACTTCGGGAAAGGCGGATGGGAGATTTAATCACACAAAAGATTGAATTGAAACAAGGGAAGGAAGGAAAAGGTCGGTTTGTGATCCCACTCCCTCCTGGAAAACGAATGAAATCTTCTGTGGAACTTTGGGATATGTCAGGTGTACCCAAAATTATTGCCCTTTCTGAAGAAAAACCCATTCACGAGAAATCCAATTTCGACCGAAATGATAGGTAATGAGACAGAATTCTAATATTAGGAAGTGTTTTTCATTGGGAATTGTGTTCCTTTCCTGCTTAGGATTGGCATTCATCCACCCCCTTCTCGCTGAACGATCGACCCAATCTGTTTTTGCCAAAGAAAGAGACAAACAAGCCGACCTACTCTTCCAAAAGGCAAAAGAATTTTTAGAAGACCGCAACCACTACCAATCTGTCGAAACCTGCAAAAGTTTTTTGATTTTGTATCCTGGGCATACTAAAACAAGAGAGGTTCGAAAAACCTTAAGTGCTAATTACCGAATGACGGGAGATATTTTGGCACTCGCAGAAAATGAACTCAAAATTTACAAAGAATTTCCCAATACAGAGGAAGGACTTGAGTCTTATTTAGTTTCTGGTAAAGCATACGTGCGAATGGGCAGGGAAGACAAAGCCTATCAGATTTTTCAGGACATTATCAAAAATACGTATTCGAGTAAAATTGCCCAAGAAGCAGAATTAGAACTGACTCAGATGGAAATTTTAGGAGAGAGTAAAAATAAGTAAATTTTACGAAAATATTGCCCTAGGGATCTCCGATAATAAACTAGGCACGTTGAGCAAAAAGGGTCCAGAGATTTAAGAATGTCGTTTTTTCAAATGGTTACTTTCCCAGCGAACTCCTACATCATTGTGGAGGGGAAAAAGGATGCGAACAACTTCTATATCATCCGTGAGGGGAAGGTACGTGTCACTCGTGAGACAGCTGTTGTAGGTGAGGACCCCAATCAGGTTTTAGGGCCTGGTGACTTTTTTGGTGTTGTTGCTGCGATGAGCCAACACCCACAGATTGAATCTGCCACTTCACTTACCAATGTATCTTTAATCTCTGTTAGTTACGACCAATTTGGAACCCTCATCCAAAAGTCCACTGCAGTAGCGATGAATATCATCCGTTTCTTCTCGATGAAGTTGCGACAATTTGATACAACAATCACACGTTTATCTTTCCGAAATGCAGTAGAAGAAGATCCAAATGAACTTTTCAAAATTGGAGAGTATTATTTCCAACAACAAAATACTTCCCATGCAACCTTTGCTTACCAAAGTTATTTAAAACACCTTCCCAATGGCCAGTTTGTACCGCAGGCAAAACTACGTTTACAAACGATGAACCAACCTTTCCAAGCAGCAGCGATTGATTATACAAAATTCAATCGTAATTACAGAGACAGTGAAATGATCTTTTGTGAACATGAGCCTGGCAAAGAACTCTTCATCCTACAAAGTGGAAAAGTAAAAATCTCCAAAATCGTAAACCAAAACGAAGTGATGCTCGCTGTCCTCCAAGCCGGAGACATCTTTGGAGAGATGGCTATCTTAGATAACAAACCTCGCTCTGCTTCTGCAGTGGCGGCGGGGGATGTGGAACTCCTTGCGATTAACAAAGCAAACTTTGAAGGTATGGTAAAAGCCCAACCACAACTTGCCACTCGCCTTATCACACTTTTGTCAGAACGAATTTGGATTGCTTACAAACAATTGGCAAACCTACTCCTCAAAGACCCACAAGGTCGTATCGTGGACACTCTTATGACTTTGGCAGAAAAAAATCGTATCAAAGTGGCACCCAAACAAGCTTACAATTTTGAAATTGGAACCAAAGACCTCCTCAAGATGGTAGGTTTAACAGATCCAAAAGACGAACTTATCATTTCAGATATCATGAAAAATAATAAATTTATTCGAATGGATATGGGAAAAATTGTTTGTTCGGATATGGCAGAATTAGAAAAACTCGTCCAATTCTATCATAAAAAGGCTAATATGGAGAATAAGCTCAAGAAGCTGAAATAACTTCTTGCCAACTTTATCTCCTGACTTACGTTAGAGGCCAAGGAAATATGAGCGATAAGATACTAGTGGAAGAAAAGGGTAACACGATCCGTGTTCGCTTTATGGACCAGATTCTGGACGGAAATGCACCCGAATTACGTGAAATTTTAGCGGATATTTTGGATAAAAATGTCCAAGAGATCTATTTGGATTTGGAAAAGGTTGTGATTGTGAGTTCTCTCGGGATCTCTCGTTTGCTTTCTTTCAAAAACAAAGCAGATGAAAAGAAAATGACAGTCAAGATTGTAAACATCCAAGACAAACTGAAGGAGACTCTGAAAAAATTGATGTTAGATCAGTTTTTTGGAATTTAGACCAGTTACCGCATCGTATAGAAACTATCACCAATTCGCTAAAACCCCTCTCGGTTTTCCAAACATAAGTATATCGTTTGGAATTCCCAAGGGGATCAACTATACTTCCCTCAATTACAACCTTACATCACAAATTGATTTGATTTTCCAATCATTTCGTATTGATTCAATTGAATGATCACAATAGGGTTTTTGAAATCCTATTGTGATTCATCATTTGTATTTTTGGGACTCGCTTAAAAACCTTGGTCTTTTAAATCAGCTTCCATCATTATTTTGACAAGTTCTTTGAACTTGACTTTTGGTTCCCAACCTAACTGACGTTTGGCTTTTTCGGGATTACCAATAAGAAGTTCTACTTCTGTTGGTCTGTAGTATTTCGGATCAATTTTTACGAGGATTTGGCCAGTTTTTTTATCCTTACCAACTTCCTTATCTTCTTTTCCTTCCCAAACTACTTCATATCCAGCAATTTTATAAGATTCTTCGATGAACTCACGAACCGTATGTGTTTCGTTAGTTGCAACAACATAATCATCTGGTTGGTCTTTTTGTAACATCATCCACATCATTTCTACGTAGTCTGGAGCATAACCCCAATCTCGTTTTGAATCAATGTTTCCCATTGTAATAAAAGGAAGTTTTCCAGCTTTGACAGCAGACACACCTAATGTGATTTTTCTTGTGACAAATGTCTCACCACGCCGTGGTGATTCATGGTTGAATAGAATTCCATTCGAAGCATGTAAATTATATGCTTCTCTGTAATTTACCACTGCCCAATAAGCATATAATTTTGCAACAGCATACGGCGAACGTGGGTAAAACGGTGTTTTTTCAGTTTGAGGGACTTCTTGTACAAGCCCGTACAATTCGGAAGTAGAGGCTTGGTAAAATCTAGAGTTAATACCCGTTTGTTTGATGGCATCTAAAATTCGTAGGGTACCAACCGCATCTACCTCAGCTGTGTATTCAGGAACTTCAAAAGAAACCTGAACATGAGACTGAGCAGCAAGGTTGTAAATTTCAGAGGGTTGGATTTTTTCTAAAATTCGGTTTAAATTGGAAGAATCTGTTAAATCTCCATAATGTAGGTGGAGATTAGAATTTCCATGGAGGTGTTCAATCCGATTTCGATTGAATAAACTCGTTCTGCGAACGATACCATGGACTTCATATCCCTTGTTGAGAAGGAGTTCTGCTAGGTAGGAACCATCTTGGCCTGTGATTCCTGTGATGAGTGCTTTTTTCATAGATCAGTGAACAGTTTTTAAAGATTCTTTCGAAAGAAAAGTAAAATTGGGAAACGATTGGCGAATAATCCGAAAATTCCCATCGATTTCCTTTTGCCTTTTACAGTTTCCTCTCCAATTTGGCATTTATTACAATTATTTCAAACATGTTACACCGTTATCGTTCCATCCTTGTCCCCCAGATTCTGGCATTTGCCTTCTTATTTCCCAATCTACCTCTTTTTTCCGAGGAAAAACCTGGAATGAATTCGGAAGTTCTTCCTAATGTTGCGGATGAAAAGAAGGAACAAACAATTTCACCGGCTCCCTCCGGTTTGAATCAAAAAACCGGCACAGAACTTTCCGGGACGGATACAAAAAATGCCGCTGGATCGAACCAAACTCCAACAAATGGTGCCAGTCCAACTACATCGGGGACACCAACCTCGGGTAAAGAAAATCAATCCAATTGGGAAACAGGACTTGGCAAAGGAATCAAAGCGACCTCGAACGATGGCAAACACAATATCCAACTCCGGTTCCGATCCCAAATACAAGGGAACCAAACCTTCCAATTGGATCCTTCCCAAGACACAACCAACTTCCTCGTAAGACGAACAAGGATTGCTTTGCGAGCTGGTCTTTTCAATGATACATGGTTAGTCAATTTACAATTGGGATTTGCAGAACGGGATATAGAAAGCCAAAGGCGAAACAACCTTCGCGATGCCAATATCATCTACAATCAATACCGTGATGTGAAAGTGGCTTTTGGACAAATGAAAGTTCCCTTCAGTAGGCAACGTTGGAATTCATCCAGTGCCCTACAAACTGTTGATCGTTCCTCTGTAACTGCTGAATTAAACTTAGACCGGGATGTGGGAGCCTATTTATTTTCAGAAGATTTTTTAGGCAACAAACGTATGTTTGCTTATTACTTAGGTGTGTTTGGTGGACAAGGTCGTAACCGTGTAGAAAGACAAACTCCAGGGGTCTTAACCGTTGCACGTTTTATTTTTTCACCCTTTGGTGGAATGTCGAAATCGGGTTCTGACAATGATTGGTTGTCCGAAGTTGACTTTGCCAGATACAAAGATCCGAAACTTTCCATAGGAGTTTCTGGTGCTTATAATAAAAACTCTGACCGATCATTGAGTACATTTGGTACGGAATATAGTTTTGCCAAATTCAATTATAGTCATGCGGCAGGGGATATTTATTTCAAGTGGATGGGATTTTCCTTCCAGTATGAATGGTTGTGGCGAAGAGCAAACACAGCTTATGTGGAAAGAACCGTAAGTTCCGCACTTACCAGAGAATATTCGAGAAGTGGACAAGGTTATTTTGTGCAACTCGGGTATCTATTCACGAACCAATATGAACTAGTATTTCGATTTGGTGAGTTTCGGCCGTTAGGAGAAACAGATCCTACGATGAAATATTCTCGTGAAGTGGGTGGTGCCTTATCTCATTATTTTGCCGAACACAACCTCAAATGGCAAACAGACTATTTTTATTATACAGGAACTCCTACAGCTGCAGAAGGGGATCACGTCGTTCGAACTCAAATTCAGGTATTTTACTAAAATGAAACGTTGTATTCTCATTCTATTTTTTTTATTAATAACTTCCTTTTTGGTCCAATGCCAAGCGCAAAGGGAAGATAAAATCAAAGAAACTCAAAACCAATGTTTACAAACCATGTACCTCGCAAGTTTGAATGCAGGAAGGACAGGATTTAGCGGAAGTTTTCAATTTTTAGGATCTTGTTCGGGATCATCGAATTATAGTCCCTCTTGCATTGAATCCTATGCAGTGGTAAAGGAAGAACTGACCTGTGCTCCAGGGTATACCAAATCCAGTGCCAAATGTTCTACCCAAAACCTAGTCGGTGTTTGTCGATACCAACCCAATGGAGACACAACCAAGGTGAATACAATTGTATATGCCAAACCCAATGATACCAAAGAGTTTGCCATGACCAATTGCCAAAACATAGCCACAGGTTCTATTTTTACGGAAACCTATTTGAATCCCACTGATCGTACCACATCATTAGATACCATTCTTACGAATGGCTATCTATGCGTGGACAAAGCCCAAAAGAACTAATTGATACGACTGAATGCAAATGATCCAATCATTTGCATTTTGCGTTGCTCAAACTATTTAAAATAATCCTTCGATAGGTTTTGCTTTTTTCGTAGTGAGTAAAAATGGCCTTCCAAACGAATTGGTAAGCTCTCCGTCAGGGTCAACACCTGCCGCTTTGTAAATCGTAGCGACAAGATCTCTAACATGGACTGCTTCGTTTGGTTTTGTTGCCTTGGCTCCGAGTTCATCGGTTTCTCCCCAAACAAATCCTTTATCTATCGGTCCTCCACCAATGAGAGTAGACCAAACTTTTGGATGGTGGTCACGACCATCACGGGAACCCACATCAGGAGTCCTTCCAAATTCACTAGTTAAAACAAATAACGTTTGTTTGATGAGACCGGTTTGGTTTAGGTCTTCAAGAAGAGAAGCAATACCCATATCTGTTTCTTTCATGATTTTTGTGATTTGTGCTTTGTTGCCAGTATGTGTGTCCCAACCCCCAATGGAAATATGGATGAAAGGAACTTCTTGTTTGGCAAGACGTCTGGCAAGTAACATCGCCTTTCCTTGCCATGTAGTCCCGTAACGAGCCTTTGTTTTTTCGTCTTCTAAACTGATTCGAAAACTATCAATATCTTTGGAGTTACGAAATTCTTCCGCTGCAGTTAACATTTTTTTCCAATGGTTGGCTTCCTTTGTGGGAAATGATTTGGAAAATTCTTCATTCATAAAGGAAACCAAATCTTTTCTCCGTAAAATTCGTTCTTCCGAAAACTTTCCATGGGATGGATTCAAATGTTGGATGGGTTCATCCACATTACCAACATGATAACCAGAATAATTGATTCCTAAAAATCCAGAGTTTCCATTTTTACTACCACGTCCTCCAATCGACACATAACTAGGAAAATACGAAGATTTCACATTCGCTTTTTTGGCATAGGCAATCACAGAACCAAAATGGGGAATGTCAGGAAATCCCATCGCCTCTGTCATCCGATACCCTGTACCGAGTAACATTTGGGCAAAACCATGGTCTCCTTCTTCACTCCAAGTAGAGCGAATGATACCAATCGAATGCAGTTGTTTGGCGGTGAGAGAAAATGGTTCGAGTAGAGATAAACCTGAAATACTCGAATTCACTTTTGAAAAAGCACTATTTGGTTTTGGATCTAATGTGTCTACATGGCTCATCCCACCCATCATTTCAATGAAGATCACGGTTTTTATTTTGGAAGGAATGGAAATGGATTCTTTTTCCGTTTCCTCATCGTCTGCTCGCAGATTCACAAATGGATTTTGGGAGAAAACAAAAGATCCCATTCCAAGACTTAAGATTGATTTTTTTATAAATTCTTTGCGATCCATTTTGATTCCTTAATTGACGTGTTGGAATTCCTGACTATTCAGGAGAGCCCAAAAAATATCTTGCAGTAAGTCTTTATCAAAGACTGTGTCAGGTTTTGTTTGGTAAGATTTGATTTTCTCTAATTCCCCTTTGAAAGGAAGACGACCTAACAAGCGAAAGTATAAATTTTGGATCACTTGGTTCATGGATTTGGAAGAATCAAATTCGGCTTTCACAAGCGATTGGTTACTTCCAAAATCCCAAACCAGTTTTCCGACTACACGACCGTTCATTAGTGTTAACATCTGTTCTATGGTTAACTCGGAGATATCGTCGGAAATATCCACACGTTGCCCAGAACCAAAAACAGAAAGTAAAGTATGATAAGGAGCTGGCCTTTCCACTTCGACGGCATTTGTAAATTCTTTCGCATTGTCGAGTGGGATCCTTACTTTCCCAATTCCACTTAGGTCGTATGGTTTTTGGCCCATAAGATTTGTAAAAAAGGAAAGGTTACGTTCTCGTATGTTTCCAATTTTTTGTAAGTCTGACACACGGATGAGAGAATTCAAAAGTTGGTCGCTATCCAATCTTTGGGGAGGATAAAATTGAATCGGATCTTCTTTTCCAGATTCTCGAGCCACAGAACGTTTGTAAGCATTGGAAGTGACAATGTACAATACCAATTCTTTGAGTTTAAGTTTGTTCGCTAAAAAATAGGAATCTAGATGGTTTAGGATTTCTTCCCCTTGGACAACAGTGTCTTCGTTCCAATCGTCAAGAGGAGTGAAAAAACTCCATCCCATGAGTTCTGTCCACACACGATTGATGATGACTTTTCGAAACCTGTCATTGGATTTTCCCGTTAGCCAATTGGCAAACACCTTCCGTCTATCTTCACCCAATGTCAGTTTGGCTTCCTTTCCATCTAAAAATTTTGGACGAACTAAATCTCCACCAGGTGCATCATCGGTATGAGGGAAACGAAGTCCGAGTTTTGGTTCATAATACAAAGTGGCAAATTCCAATTCGTGTTTTTTCTGGTAATCTTTTCTCTGTTCGTCGGTCCACTTACTCCAAAATTCACGGTTCCATTCATTGTTTTTGTCTTGGAGATTTTTTTGGTCTTCCATCGGTAAATGGATTTCTAATTCTCTTGGTACATAACTTTGTGATTTTCCAAACCGATTTGGTTCCCAACTTCCATCCCGAAAGTATTGTTGGCTAAAAAAAGCGGCAAGGGCATAATAATCCCTTCTGGAAAAATCAGAAATGTAAGGATGGTCGTGGCACCTAGCACACGCTACACGTTTCGCATAAAATAATCTTCCTACATATTCTGCAGTCTGTAAAGGATCGGCTCCGTCTCTTATGTAAAATAAAGTTTGAGGAGATTCTTTGACAGATCCCGTAGAAGTTAACATCTCAGTTACCAATTGGTCATAAGGTTTGTTTTCATGAAGGGAGTTTGCCAGGTATTGGAAAAATGTTCCCGTAGGAATTTTTCTACCTTTTGATTTGTCCCTTAACATGGCCCCTAATTTGTTCCCCCAATACTCAGAAAATTCAGGTTGTTTTAAAAAGCTGACGGCAAACGTTTCGAATCTATCTTCATTCGAATTTTCTAATTCTTTCCATTCATTAATATTTGGGATTACACCACGTAAATGAAGAGACAATCTGCGAAAGGACGTTTTATTGTCCGCCTTTTTTATATTAGGTGACATTTTCAAATACAATGTATCTAAGGGATGAACCGCATTCTGTTTTGAACGAGAAAACACATAACTCAGTGAACCAATGAGGATCAGAACGGAAAGGATACTTAAGGAAAAACTTCGAATTGGATTAGGAACCATTCTCATATTGCAAAGATTCTATGTTGGATTTTGCGAATTGAAAATATTTTTCTTGCAAAAGTCAATTTTTTGCAGATAAACCTTGGTTGCGATGGCAGAAGAAAAAATCTATGAAATGCTTTGGGACTGCGAATTTTGCGGCTCTAAAAAATTACTCGGAAAAACACATAGGCACTGTCCTAATTGTGGCGCCACTCAAGACCCAAATCGAAGGTACTTCCCCAAAGAAGAAGACAAAGTGGCCGTCCAAGACCATATCTATTATGGCGCTGATAAAACCTGTCCCTTTTGCCAAACAGCAAATGGTGCGAAGGCTACCTTTTGTGGGAATTGTGGTGGGTCATTGGATGGTGCTCAAAATGTAAAAATACGCTCCGAACACGACGGAGTTTCCGAAGACTCAGTCCAAAAAGCGAAAGAAGACTTAGCCTTTCAAAATTCTGAATTCATCAAACCACATCCAAAAACTCCCAAATGGGTGCTTTGGTTACTAGGTTCCATCTTATTTGGTGGGATAGGATTTGTTTGTTTGGGTGTATTGTGGACTGAAAAAGTAGAACTACAAGTCACACACCATGAATGGTCACGCACCATTGCCATTGACCAATTCAAACCTGTATCTGAATCGGATTGGTGTGATTCGATGCCAATGGGAGCCTATAGTGTTTCGAGGAGTCGACAAATCCGCAGTTACGATAGTATTCCCGATGGACAAGACTGCCGTACAGTTCGTTCGGATCGGGGGGACGGAACTTTTTCGGAAAGTGAAAGTTGTACAACCAAATATAGAAAAGAACCTGTTTATGATGACCACTGTAGTTATCGAATAGATAAATGGGCTTTCGATCGGAATGCCGTTGCCAAAGGTTTTGGTACCACACAAGAGCCGTATTGGCCAACTCCTCAAATCCGCGAATGTGTTAGCACTTCCATTGGTTGTGAACGACTCGGTAAACAAGATGAAAAGTATTTGGTTCACTTCACGGAATCCAGTGGAGAAACCAAAGGTGAAAAACATGATTGTGAGTTTGATTTGGCAAAATGGAAATCCGTTTTACCAAAAGGACAATACCAATCGGAAAAAAGTGTCATTTTCAAATATATCACTTGTGACAGCATACAAATGTTAGATGGAAATGGAGCAGAGGAATAAAAATGGACCAAACTTGGTTAAAATCTACATTAGAACGGTTTAAGAACGAACAGGACCCGATTCGAAAATTTTTGAAAGAAACAAAATTATTTGAAGAAGCCCTATCAAACCAAGAATTCGAAAAAACAGATTTACTCATCCGAAAAGAACTCGGTGGTTTACTCACAACCTTCAAAGAAAGTTTTCGAAAATTGGAAGAAGGTTTTGTTCAAAAAGCACAAATCCAAAATATTGGAAAAACCAATTCTGCAACTACACTTCTTGATCGCATCATCATGAAAGTTACTTCAGCTGGTTATGGGTTAAATGGACTTGGCACAGGTGTAAAAGCAACTTCAGAAGAAATCGAAAAGGTTCTAAACCACGACTTTTCTATGTTGGAAAAAGTAGGAAACTTACAAAAAGAAATTTTGGAGACCCTTCCTACGGCATTCGCTACAAATCCTGAAGCGGCAATCGAATCGATAAACAAATTATTACTCGATTTTGAAACACAATTTGAAGCAAGAAACTCGATCTTTTTAAAATAAGGAAATAAGGAAAACAACATGGCACTAATAGATAGAATCAAATTTGAAGGGAATCCAAGTGAAATCGTTTGGAAATATCCATCGGATGAAATCAGCACGGCAGGACAACTTGTTGTCGATGAAAACTTAGAAGCAATTTTTTTCAAAGAAGGGAAGGCTTTAGATACATTTGGTCCAGGAACTCATACTTTAAAAACTGGAAATATCCCAATTTTGGAAGCCCTCGTTAACCTTCCGTTTGGTGGCAAAACTCCTTTTACAGCAGAAATATATTATGTAAACAAATCAATCATGGCAATGAAATGGGGAACAACTACCCCAATTCCACTTGAAGATCCAAAATACAAAATTGTTCTCAACATACGAGCGTTTGGTGATTATAAATTTAGAATCAAAGACTCTCGCTCTTTTTTACTGAATGTTGTCAAAGGAGGTAACCGTACTACAAATGAAGCCATCGATGAATTTTTAAAACCAAATATCGTACGTGGCATCGGTGATTTTATTTCAGAAGTCATTTTAAACAATAATACCTCTGTTGTGGAAATCAACAAATACCGTGACGAAAGTTCCACTGCTGGTCGAGTGAAACTTGCTCCTGAGTTTGAGAAGTATGGAATTGATCTCACGGAATTCAATGTATCTTCTGTAAACTTTGACCAAAACGATCCAAACTACCAAAGGATTCAAAAAATCATCACTGACAAATTTGAAATTGATATGTTAGGCGATAAGTACCAACAGAAAAAAATGTTCGATATTGGACAAGCTGCCGCAGAAAACGAAGGCCAAGGTGGTGGTGCCATGGGTGCTGGTATGGGTATGGGCATGGGGATGAATATGGGCCAAATGATGGGCAATATGATGAACCAGGGTGGTGGCCAAAACCAAGCTGGAGGTGCGGCGCCTGCGGCAAACGATCCGGCAGCAAGGATTGCCAAACTCAAAGGACTTCTTGACCAAGGTCTTATCAGTGCCGAAGAATTTGAGGCAAAGAAAAAGGAGATCCTTTCTTCTATATAAGGATTTAAAATTTTTCTACAAAGAGTATCCAATCCTGTCTAACTTTCCACATGGGATTAGTTAGGTGGGATTGGAAAATTCAAAACTTACGAAAACAATTGTTTGATCTCAGCCAAATTGGCTTCCGCTTCTCTCTCGCCTTTATCAATGATCTCTTGGTAACGAGCAAAATCAAATAACTGAAACTCTTCCAAATGAAAATGCACAAATAAATCCATCTTTGGTCGTTTGAGACGAGTGATCTCTCTACCTTCCAGGGTGATGGTGCGTGTCATGATTTGTAAAATCGGAGGGTATTTGAGAGTGTCCCAAATATAACGGAAAAAACCTTTTTCAGTGGTATTACGATCTTCAAACAGTTTGACAGGGACAATTTCTTGTAAAGGGGATACATTGATTCCCATTACCACATCTGCACCTTTGGAACGAATGAGATTCTCAGGGACATTATTGATCATTCCACCATCAACTAACAACTTTTCGCCGAGCCTGTAAGGAGGAAAAGCTCCAGGTAAACTCATCGCACTTGTGAGAGCTTCTGTAATTGGTCCTTGGTCAAAGATATGTTCTTTTCCTGTTTGTAAATCCACAGCAGAAGTGGCAAAAGGGAGAGGGAGTTCTTCAATCCGTTGGTCACCAAATCCTTTTTTTAACATCCGTTTCATTCGTTTGCCTTTAAAAAACGCAACGACAGGAAGTGTTGGATCAAATGCACTTTCGAGGCCACCAAAGAAGTTTTTTACCATCTCTTCTATTTCCTCGGGGCTATTTTTCCTTGCATACAATGCTGCGATCACAGCTCCCATTGATGCTCCCGATACGAAATCAAAATGAATTCCTTCGCGGTGTAAAACTTTGAGAAGTCCCACATGGGCAAGAGCCCTTGCACCACCACCTCCCAAAGCAAGTCCCCTAGTTTTAGAAACTAAGTAACGTGCTAAAGTATCTTTTTGGTAAAAAGTTTTGAGACTTTGGTCTTGTGGCAGGTAACTTTTTCTAACACCACTTTCCATCATACGAATCGCACGGCCTTCAAAATTACGAATTCGACTTTTCCAAAAATGAATAATTTCTTCTTTTTCTTTATAAAATTTTTCTGGATCATCTTCCCAAAAAACTAAAAAGTCAGATTGGACAACTAAGTAGTGTAAGTCGACTCGAGACGTTGCTTCGTCAAAGTAAATGTGTAGAAGTGGAGTTTTATTCCGCAGGTTAGTGAGGTATTCTGAAATCTGAGTTGGGTCCATTCCTTTAAAGGTAGATATGGGAATGGCCGAAGAAAGTTTTTTGGTGACTTCACCGTACTCATCCAAAAACGATTTTACCTTTTCACCGAAATGGTATTCTGGTTCTAAAGGAATATGAACACATAACCTTCGTAAACCTGTGACTTTCTCTTTGTGATTGGCACGGTCTAAATTTTCCCGCATCCTTGTTCCCATCATTTGGATGATGTTCTGAGCAAAGATTTTTTCTTGGGATGCTAACTGTAAAAATAATTTCCCATTTAACACATATACGAGTGTGTCAATGACAGCAATGGCTGATGTTGAATGATTAGAACTGGAAATGAGAGAGTTTTCTGCTAGGACTTGGCCTGAACCTACATATACATGCGATTGGCCACCTACATTCTCTAAAAGGATTTCACCATACCTTATAATGTAAATGGATTCCGAAGACTCTCCTTTGTAATAGAGAGCTTCGTGACTTCGGATGAGTTTTTCTTGGACATTATTGGCAAGCCTAGTGAGAACAGATGGGGGAAGTTTTTTGAAAAGCTCCACAGACTTTAAAAATTTCTGAATCGCTTGTCTCTCTAATTCTGTTAGTTTCATTCTTCCCTCACCTTATTAAATTCGTATACTTACCCACTCCTTTCTACGAAATTTTCCAACAAAAAGCACTGCCATGAGTAAAATCCAAATAAAAAATGCAGACCAGATCCCAATCGTTCCCCACGCTAGGACAATCCCGAATAAATAAGCAAGTGGTAACATAACGAGAAAGGAAACAATGAGGTACACATACATCACATAGTACATCATTCCAGCACTGCGAAGTGCCGACCCAACCACCATATGATAAGCATCCCCCACTTGGATAAGAGCTACAATACACAAAGCTGGGTAAGCTTCTTTCATGACAGCTGGTACATCCGTGAATAAACTAATGAGCCATGGTCCAGAGAGAATGAAAAAGAGACCCATACTTCCCATGACGATAGCCGAGAACGTAGCAGAGCGCATTGTCCCTTCGTAAGCCAAACGAATTTTCCCTTGTCCCATTGCCTGACCCAGAATGGTTGTCGCAGCGATCCCAAACGAAAATCCAGGCATAAAAGACAAACTAAGACATGTTAATACAACACTTGCAGAAGCAAGAGTAGTTGTGCTAATCATACCAGCAATTTTATAAAATCCAGAGAAAGCAAAGTTAACAAGTGTACCTTCGAGTGCTGGAGCAAATCCAACTACACAAAGTTCTTTGATAATTTCAAAACTTGGAGAAAAAATTTCATATCGAAAGAATTTGATCACATCTTTTCGGAAGAAGTAAAACAAAACTACAATGAGTGACGGCACAGAACTCAAACTTGATGCGATGGCCGCACCTTTGACACCCATTTCAGGGAATCCCCAGTTACCAAAAATCAATAACCAGTTAAAGAAAAT
Source organism: Leptospira sp. WS39.C2 (assembly GCF_040833965.1). NCBI lineage: Bacteria > Pseudomonadati > Spirochaetota > Leptospiria > Leptospirales > Leptospiraceae > Leptospira > Leptospira iowaensis. The sequence goes on along the minus strand of NZ_CP162142.1, from coordinate 147,807 downwards.
ATTCGTAGCTGCTGCAACCATGGACGAAATCATACCAACTTGTACGATTCCAATTCCATCAAAAAACCCGCGTAAGGCGAACCCGACAAAAAACAAAACGGTTCCAACAAATCGGTAAGATAAATAAACACCCGCTACTTCGATCACTTCTGGATCGTCTCCGATCCAAGACATAAGTTTTGGTGCGTAAATGTATCCAAAGTAGGATAATAAAGATCCAATCACTAGTGACAAATAAACAGAGTTAACGAGAGTGATCCCGACCCCTCTTTCATTTTTTTCACCAAATCGTCGTGCGACGATGATTTGTACAGCCATGGATCCACCCATAAGAAAAGCAAATATGGAAAAATATACCATACCGCCGAAACCCACGGAAGCAAGAGGAACTTCCCCTAACTTTCCTACCATAGCAGTATCCGCTACCATAATGGCAGTGTAACTGATCATTCCAAAAAAAACTGGGATTGCTAATCCAAGAATTTTCTGATTCAGTCGAGTTGGCTTCAAGATGCGTCTAATTTTGTGAAGCATAGTTTTGTCATTTTTATATGTATATTGATCTACACAACCACCTTTATGGATGTTTACCCCCTGAAACTTTGTTTCGCATTGGACAAAAAAATCCAAATCCTAGATGGCATCTCTATTTGGATTCTTATGAAAAAGCTTACGGAACAAAAATCCGTCCTTCTACATTTTTTGATGATTATGCAGACATAAAAGATTTTTCCAAATTATACCATTTTAAAGAAAAAGCCCCCTTTTTGCATTTCCAAGCTAAGTTTAATCTCATCATCGCCTTAGTTCAGTTTGATGAAAAAGAGATTATTGAAGTTTCCCACGATGTTGTTTTTTCCAATAGTTTAGAAGACATCAGTTATGCCGAATACCGATTGATGTTTGGCAAAGAAGAACCAAAAGAAAGTTTTTATACCAAACTCATGGCTTCTTTAGAAGGACTCAAAAAAGGAGAAGAGTCCGCAAAAAAAGCAGGAAAACCCATCCAAGGTAAACTTGTAATGTCTTTGCACCGAGATCTAAATTTCGAACGTCATTATGATTGGATGAAAAACTGGATGGAAAAAGAATCTCTCATTCGAGACGGACTGGTTGGGATAGACTTTTGTCACATTGAAGAAGGTTTTCCACCTAAGGATAAAAAAGATTTTTTCTATGCGATCCATAAAGACAACAAAGCAGAACCTAACACAGCCTTATCGATTCTCTACCATGTAGGAGAAAGTTTTCGTGATAAAACTCCATTTTCTGCGGTTCGATGGATATTGGAATCAGCCGAAAATGGTGCACATCGCCTTGGACATGCCCTTGCTTTAGGAATTGATTCCGATTATTTTTTGGGAGAAGAACGCACAGAACTTGTTTCAGAAGCAAAAGACCAACTTGAACACGAACTTATGTTTTATGATGAGATAACCACCTATGGTCCGTTTTATGCAAGAGAGGAACTGGAAAATAAACGAAAAGAGATAAAATCTAAACCAAATTCTGAAATTCTTACAACTCCCTTTGATGAAACTCAGTCCCAATACTTACATACATTTCAAAATTATGCGATGTCAAAAATAGCAAAAACCAATGTTGTTGTGGAGTGTTGTCCTTCTTCCAATTTATACATTGGAATGTTAGAATCTCATATTGATCATCCCATCACTCGATTTTTGCAGAACGATCTCAAAATTACAATTGGATCTGATGACCCTGGCCTTTTTGGGACGACGATGGCTGAGGAATTCCAACATGCCCATACAGCAGGTGTTTCTGATAAAGACTTAGAAGAGATACGTTCTGTCTCATTGGAATACCGTTCGACAAAACTTTCCGGACGTGAATTGGATTGACCCTGATACAGATTCCGTAAACTGGAATGTATGCGGGTTTTTTCCCAAATTTTTGTGCCAATGATGGTCTTTACTTTGGTCTTTGGTCCTATTTATGGACAAACCAAAGAAGGATTTTATGACACCAATAATTATGATCTGAGAAACATTCCCAATTCCGATCCGGAATCAAACGTTCTAAAGGATGTCACGATCCCACCTAGGTTTGAAACTCCAGTCCTTGCGACACCTAAAAATGTTAGGACACAATATTCAGGAATTGATTCTATCCCTGGAGCAGGTTCACTACTCAATTCTCGAACACCTTCCAATTCCAGCCAGAACGCAAATAATCCCTATAGTCTAACCAATGCACAAAATTCACCGATCAATCCTTTAACAGGTGAAATTAATGAACAAGCTCTGCAAAACCAATTGCAAAAAAGTAGAACCAAACAAGAGTTAAAGAAAAAACAAAAAGAAGAATTTGATGAAGATGCTATTTATGAAGAAACAGTCTTCCGCCGAGGGTATATCATTTTCTTTTTAACATTACCATTTGCGCTGGGTGCATCAGCCGCAGTTGCGTCTGCTTTCGCCGTAGAAAAAACGATTGTTGGAAGTATTATCATGATTGGTGGGTCTACTGGCCTTTCCGGCGCCAATGTATATGTAGACAGACAGAGAATCGAAGAACACCGCGAAAAGAAAAAACAATTAGCAGACGTTAAACCTTGAAACCAAAACGGATTTTCGTTTTTTTTCTCCATATATTCGAATACCTACAAATCCAAAGAATAAAAATCCGTAAATTTTATATGGATTACCTTCGACCTACTGGTAGATTGTTATATATATTTTTTGGCTTTTTATCAGTTACCATTTTAATTTTGGACTTTGGATTTTATTATCCTGATGAATGGAAACCTTATGTTACAATATGTATTCGTACTTTGGTAAGTTTTTTTATCTGTTATGAATCGTTTCACTTATTATTTACAAATAAAAAATGGAAAGAATATCTAAAATTACATAAAATTGAATTAATCATATTGATTATGTTAGGTTTAGAAATCATCTATGAAAAAAATATCGTAGAGGTTTTGAAATCTTATCATATTTCAGGTGAAGATACGACTCTCATCTTTTTGTCAGCCAATCAATTTTTGTTTTTATTCTCTAATTTAGCTCACTTTTTTCGATTATCGAGAAATCATGATTCCAAAAAGTTAAATCCATCCATTGTATTTGTCTCATCTTTTGCATTTATCATTTTGCTTGGAATTTGTTTCCTACATTTTCCAAAATCAACAATAGGATCCGTTAAGTCCATTGACCTAGTATTTACAACGATCAGCGCAACTTGTGTGACGGGATTATCAACGATAGACATAAGTACTCAGTTTTCTTTGACTGGCCAACTTGTGATTTTACTTCTCATCCAAGTTGGTGGACTTGGTCTTATGACCTTAACCAGTTTTTTTTCTATTTTCCTAACTGGAAAAGTTTCAGTGAGTGACACCATGATGATCAAAGACCTACTCTCTGAAGAAACTATGGGTCGTGCCAAAGAAATTTTAAAACAAATCACCTTACAAACTCTAATCATCGAATTCATTGGAGCAATATTATTATTTAATAGTTTTCCGAAAAACTATCCAATTGAATTATCTAAAAAAATTTATTATTCTATATTTCATTCCATTTCTGCTTTTTGTAATGCTGGCTTTAGTTTGTTACCAAATGGACTAAACACAGAAGCCTTCCAAAGATCGGAAGGTTTTTTATCAGTGATCATGTTCCTCATTGTGATGGGAGGTCTAGGATTTCCTGTTTTATTTCAAATGCGTTCAAGACTTTCCAATCCTTTAGATTATAAATTTCGATGGTCTGTAACTTCTAAATTGGTATTTTGGACAACTGGTTGTCTTTTGTTATTTGGTTGGATTTCTTATTATTATTTAGAACAGGATAATAGTTTAAAAGGCCTTACCACTTCGGAACAAATCTTTCATTCATTGTTTTATTCAGTCACAACTAGAACTGCTGGTTTTAATACTCTTGAATTAGGCCAGATGGGTTTACCCATAACCTTTATTTCTTTTTTTCTAATGTGGGTGGGAGCATCTCCCGTTTCTACTGGTGGTGGAATTAAAACTACGACATTTGCTATTTCTTTATTAAACATAACCAATGAAATTCGTGGAAAAGATCGAATGGAAATTGACCACAGAACAATCGCTAACTCTTCAATTGCAAGAGCGAGTGCTACGATTGTTCTTTCATTATTTGTTATATTTACTGCGATTTTTTGTTTGTTACTTACTGAAAATGCCAATTTTATCGATTTGTGTTTTGAAGTGGTTTCGGCTTTTGGGACAGTTGGACTCACTCGTGGACTCACACCACATTTAAGTGATTATGGGAAAATCATAATTTGTACAGTCATGTTTGTTGGAAGAGTTGGAATTTTAACACTACTTGTGGCTCTTTCTAAAAAAGTTGATCGTATCTCGTATGAATATCCCAAAGAATATGTCGTTGTAGGATGAGTTTGGTATGCAAAGAAAAAAAATAGCGGTCATCGGAATTGGAAGTTTTGGAAAACTCTTTGTTCGTTATCTTTTTGATGATGGGCATGAAGTCATAGCGATTGACAAGGACCCAAGTATTATCGATTCCATCAAAGATTTCGTAACAGTTGCAGTTGCACTAGATGCAACTGATGAACATGCATTACGTTCTCAAGGCATTGTTGATGTTGATTATGCTGTCATTGCACTTGCAGATGATTTTGAAACATCTATCATTTGTGCTGAAAGTTTAAAAAAGTGTGGTGTGAAAAATATTTATGCACGTTACCAAACTGAATTACAAATGAAAGTTTTGGCACTTTTAGGAATTAAAGATTTATTTAATCCCGAAGAAAAAGCAGCAAGGAGTATGGCTGAGATTTTTTCTTTCACTGGAATGCGTTCTAGTTTTTTATTATCTGATGAATACAGTGTAGTGGAAGTCACTGTACCTAAACTTTACATCAATAAAACTATTGCCGAAGCTGACCTTCGTCATAAATTCAACATCAATGTCATCACCATCAAACGCCCCTCAACCAATCGAGATGCAAAACGTTCTTCTGATTCAAAATCAGAAAAAATATTAGGTATCCCACATGGAAATACTGTATTACGAGAAGATGATATTGTCGTTTTATTTGGATCCCAAGCTGACATTTCCAAATTTTTAGAAACATAAAGATATAGGATTACCAATGGGTCCAGAAAGAATCATTTGTTTGACCGAAGAACCAACAGAGATGATTTATCTGTTAGGTGAAGAAAAAAGAATTGTAGGAATTTCGGTTTATACGGAAAGACCCAAACATGCCAAAACAGAAAAAACAAAAGTTTCTGCTTTTATCAGTGGTAATCTAAAAAAAATTCTTTCGTTAGAACCGGACTTAGTCATTGGTTTTTCGGACATCCAAGGCCAACTTGCCAAAGATCTCATTGAACGAGGGTTAAATGTTCTTATCTTCAACCAACGTTCCATAGAAGAAATCATCTCCAATATGCAAATTATTGGAAACATCGTTGGACAATCAGAAAAAGCCAAATCGATTACAAATGGTTGGAAAAAACAAATCCAAACTTGGCAAAAGGAAAATGAGTCCATTCAAAACAAACCAAGGGTATTTTTCCAAGAATGGGATGAACCCATCATCACAGGGATCCAATGGGTAAGTGAATCGATTGCACTTGCAGGAGGGATTGATAGTTTTTCCCACTTAAAAGATCGGAAATTGGCCAAGGACCGCATCATCCAAGCAAGTGATGTGAGAGAGGCTAACCCAGAAATCTACGTTGGTTCTTGGTGTGGGAAGGCTATGGACTGGGACTGGGTGCGGAATCAACCCGAATGGCAATCCACGGAATTTATCCAAAACAATCGTATTTATGAAATGGACCCAAGCATTATATTACAACCAGGTCCTGCGTTGTTTCTAGAAGGGATTCCTAAGCTCCGAGAGATCTTTTTTACGCCCTGAATTACCCTCTTTGTCACTTGACTGTCATCTAAATGTAACAGAGATATTCTAGATTTGAAACATATCAATAAGATATGGAGACATTCATGAACGTTTCATGTAACCAGACAAAGAAAAATATCACTTTGTCTTTTGTGATCGCACTTATCACAATTTTTACTCTTACCGGAAAGATCGAAGCACAAACTGCACCAACGGCACCACAATCAGCGGAACCAACACAAACCACAGAAGCTCCTTCGGAAACGCAAGCACCTGCTGCGGAAGCTCCTCAAGAAGCCGCTCCGCAAGAATCGGAAATTGGACTCGTTAAATTATTTGTTACAGGTGGATGGTCTATGTGGCCACTCCTACTTTCATCCATCGTTGGTTTCGGAGTGATCCTTGAAAGGCTCTACTTTTTCTTCACAGCAAAACTAGTGAGAAAAGGTTACAACCAAGACTTACAAGATGCAATTGATGCTTCTGGTATGAATGGTGTAGATGAATTCTTAAAAGCGAATGAAGGCCAACGAATCACTGATGTATTAAAAAATGGTATGGAAGTTTCCCAAAACGATCCTGAAATTTTTGCATCTGGTATCGAAAGAGAAGCAGGTGAAGTGATGACCCTACTCGAAAAAGGACTTACAGTTCTTTCGGCTGTATCAACCATCGCACCTCTCGTAGGATTTCTTGGAACCGTATCTGGTATGATCAACGCATTTGATGCGATTGCAAACGCTGACCAAGTAAACGCAAAAGTGGTTGCTGGTGGTATCAAAGAAGCCCTAATCACAACGGCTGCTGGTCTGATTGTTGCGATCCCTGCAATGACTTTCTACCAATACTTACAAGGCCGAGTTGCATTTTTTACTTCTGAAGTAGAAGAAGCTGCGAACAAAATCTACAAAGAATACTTAAAACTCAAAGCCGGAAAAAAAGCGTAAAGCATACGGTAAGAAACTAACCATGATTAAGTTAAAGAAAAAACAAGATTTAGAGGAAATTTCGGCAGCATCCATGTCGGACATTGCCTTTTTACTCTTGGTATTTTTTATGGTAACAGCAGTATTCTTTGTAAAGGAAGGACTCAATATCTCCCTTCCTCGCCTCCAATCCGAACCGCAGCCATTTTTACGTAAAAATGTATATGAAATTCTTGTCACTCAAGACAGATACAAAATGCGTAATCCTGCATTCGGAACCAAAGAATATGTGAGTTTGAAAGAGTTCCGTGATGACCTGAACCAAATGGAAATCCCTGATCTTAAAAACAAACTAGCACTCATTGTTACAACCGGTGATACCAAATATGCAAAGATGTTGGATGCTTTATCAGCAGTACAACTTCGCGGATTTGAAAAAATCTCAGTGAGAAAGAAGAAATAATATGTTACGAAGAAAGAGAGTCGCACCTTCAGTTCCCGTAAGTTCGATGGCAGACATTGCCTTCTTACTACTCGTGTTCTTTATGGTAACCTCCGTACTAGATTCCGATCCTGACCTTCCTATTAATTTACCAGACGTTCCTGGTGGAGAGCAGTTAAACAAAAAGATCGCCAATCTTTACTTAACGGCAGATGAAAAAAGAACTGTTTATTTCAATTCAGTGAAGATGGAACTAAATGAAGCAATGAGTGAAATCAGAGCCAAAATTTCCACAACACCTGATCTCAAAGTTTTGATCCATGCCGACCAAGATTTAACTTATGAAGAACTAGACAATGTTTTTGAAACTCTCCGAGAGATAGGTGCCTTAAAGGTTTCTCTTGTTACCAAGACCACCCAAGGTGGCGGATTAAAAGGTAAGTGACGTGAGCGGAACAGTTGTTATACAAAAAAGATCCAAACGAGAAAGAATCCATAGATTCATTGATCGTTACCGTATGGAAACGGGTCTTGGAATATCTGCCGTTATACAGGCGTTAATCATTCTTTTTTGGTTCACACCTCATTTGGAAACTGATAGTTTGGATGATCTTGTGGAAGAAGTTGCCTTTATCGACAACGTCCAAATCCAAGAACCAACAACCGATTCCAAACCAACTGATGGTGACTTTGATCTAACCGACAAAGAAAAGGAAGAAAAAAAAGAAGACCCACGTATTGCTGGAGCCTCTGACCCCATTGTATCTGGTGCTACTTCTCCTGTTGACCTTTCTCCGAATGTCCGACCTGAATACACATCCGATGCAAAAGCACTTGGTGTGACGGGAACCATGACATTAGAAGTGATCATTGGAAATACTGGTGAAGTGTTACGTGTTAGGTCCGTAGGAAAACAGTTAGGTGGCGGTCTCGAAGAAGAAGCCATTCGAGTTTACCGAAAAAAACGATTTTCTCCGTCCATCTTAGAAGGAAAGGCAATCACTGTGAAAGTGCTTGTCCCCATCCGATTTACCTTGAATTAAAATTTTAACCACTACTAATCTTTTAGTAGTGGTTCATTGTATCTTACTATTTTCCCAATCACAAACTTTTAGAATTTGATTGGGGCGAATCCACCACGAGAACGTGGTGGACCGGGCTCTCCGCTCCAATCTGCAAGGAATGCAGGATTTCCGCTACGATCCCTTTCGCAAACACGTTTAAGGAACTTACTTCCCTGGCTCTGGTAATTCCAAAACCTTATCACCTTCTTCCATTGGTTTCACTGGAATTTCAATTTTTTCGATCCGAAGTTCATGAACAAAATCAGGATCTTCAAATCGATCTAATATCGTTATCCTTCTTGGGTATTGTTTGTTGTTCCAAGATTCATAAAATCCGTATTTGAGAACACCTTGGTAAAAACTAAACAAGTCTCGGTATGTAAATTCCATCCATTCCAATGCCCCACTTTTTGTTTCAAAATATCCTACATATTGGTTTGTATCAGCTGTGGCATTCATTTGTACAGAAGTGAAATAAACTACTTCATAATTTTGGTCTAATTTTTGTTTTTGTCCAGAATATTGGATGATCGGAAATTCTTTAAGTCGCCAAGGGAGAGTCAGATAAAGGCGAAGGGATTCCAAATAGATCCGAACTTCTGTATCATCATTATAAACCTTACCAGTATCAGCGGCAATTTGATAAGTTGTCTTTTTTTCCAATCCATAAATAAGACCTTTTTTTTCCCCACCGAGGAACTCCACCTGCATCGCATCTGCTTCGAAATCCAAATACACTCTCATGCGTAATTCTTGATCTTTGATCGGAGTAAAAAATCGGACAAAATTATTATGCCAAACATCTTTGATGATAAACTGGACTTGTTTATAATCTTTCCAATCTCCAGGTGTTAATTCTTTGATTGTTGGATTTGTAACAACCGTTAGTCCTTTTTTCTTTAACTCTGGATCCATTCGATCAAAGGATAGATGCGGTGGTCTTAAGTCAGCTGTCCCACAAGAAATTAGAAGGAATAAAAATGGCAGAGAATATTTAATAAATCGAAACATAGTCTCCAAATTGTTTGAAAAACTAATGAATGTCAATCGAGAAAGGAGACCTTATCTTTTTAGAATTTTTTTAAGCAATTGGAAAAAAATTAATAATTGAATGGTGATTTGATATTTTAGACAAACAAAATGAAAGTCTAAGTTCAGTTAAAAAAGTATTAAAAAAAGAAATTGAAAAATATGAATGATTACAAGTGAAAAGAAAGAAGAGAAAAGGCCGGAGATCCGACCCTCTCTTTGTAAATGATGATTATGCTTTTGCAGCACCTGTTTTTTTGATTGATTCCGCTACTTCATTGATTTTCGCTTTTACGGATTCAATTTTTCCTTCAGGCATTTTTGCTTTGATTTCTTCTGCAATTTTGTTGTAGTTTTCTACGATTTTAGAACGAGTTTCGTCGTAGTTTTTTCCAGCAACACTAGAGAATTCTTTAATGTCTGTTAGGATTTTATCCACAGATTGGCGGATTTTTACTGATTCCTCAGTATTGTCCAAAGCACCTTTGGATACTAACTCATTGTAAGTAGATTCCAATTGTGTTTTTGCTTTTTCTAAACCTTCTTTTCCAGATTGAAAAAGACCGATTCCCGCGTTAAGAATGTCCATGATTTGTTTTTCCATAATTTAGCTCCTGGTTTTCACCTACTTGTGCAATGCACAATACAGTTATGTGCAATGCACAAATTTAAACAAGTACTTTTTCTAGGATAGATTGGTTTTTTTTGAAATTTTTTTAGATCCTGGAGGAGACTCTAAAAGAAAGGAATCAACAGGTTTAGATTTCTAAAGCGCTGATCGGCTCTTTTTGTTGTGCCATAATCGATTCCAAAAATTTCACATAAGCTTCGCGACCAGGGTATTCCACTTGGCTCACACCAGTTTTTACTGCAGCTTCCGCAACAGCAGGTGCCACATGGTATAACACACGTTCGTCCAAAGGTTTTGGAATGATATAATCTTCACCAAAGCGAATTTCCACTTCGTTGTATGCTTCACATACTTCTCTTGGAACAGGGATCTTTGTGAGCTCACTCAGAGCATACGCGGCTGCTAGTTTCATTTCCATGTTCACTACTTTTGCACGGACATCAAGTGCCCCACGAAAGATAAAGGGAAATCCAAGTACGTTATTCACTTGGTTAGGATAATCACTGCGACCTGTTGCCATGATGAGGTCTGGTCTTGCTCGTTTGGCATCTGGATAAGGAATTTCAGGGTCTGGATTGGCAAGAGCAAACATGATGGGTTTTTCCGCCATCGTTTTCACCATTGTTTCTGTCACAACGTTTGCAACAGATACTCCAATGAAAAGGTCTGTTCCAGGAAAAATATCTTCTAATGTTTCAGCTTCCGTGTTACGAACAAAAGGAAGTTTGGATTCATGTAAATTACTGCGTTTGTGATTGATGACACCACGTGAATCTAACATAAAAATGGATTCGTGTTTCACTCCTATATGAGTTAACATCTCAGCAATGGATATGGCAGCTGCCCCTGCTCCATTGATCACCACTTTTAAGTTTTCTGCTTTTTTACCAGTGATGACAAGTGAATTGAGAAGTGCCGCAGTGGAAATGATTGCTGTTCCATGTTGGTCATCATGGAAAACAGGAATCTTCATACTCTCATCTAAAGTTTTTTCGATGTGAAAACATTCCGGCGCACGGATGTCTTCCAAATTGATACCACCAAACGTTGGTTCGAGGGCTTTTACAATCGTAATGAATTTTTCAGGATCGGTTTCGCTGATTTCAATATCAAACACATCGATGCCTGCAAATTTTTTAAATAAAACTGCTTTTCCCTCCATCACTGGTTTCCCAGCGGAAGCTCCAATATTGCCAAGACCCAAAATGGCAGTTCCATTGGTGATGATCCCCACTAAATTTCCACGGTTGGTATATTCGTAAACGAGATCAGGTTGTTTTTCAATTTCAAGGCAAGGGTATGCGACGCCAGGTGAGTATGCCAGTGACAGGTCATAGCTGTTCTCCGTTGGTTTAGTCGGAACTACTTTGGTTTTTCCTTTCGGAAACCTAGAGTGATACTCAAGCGCGTGATTTTTCATGGTCTATTTTCCCATGATTTCTGATTCAATGGAAAATCCTAGAATAAATTGAGGCAATAGCCTTCCAAAAAAGGTTGTCAGTGGTTCTATGTCCCTTTAGATAAAGTCCTTACCTTTGGCATGAGGAGGTCAGTTTGGAACTGGTTGGCGAATTTTTTGGAACGGCTGTTTTGATTTTACTCGGGGATGGAGTTGTCGCTGGTGTTTTACTAGAAAAATCCAAAGCCAAAGATGGTGGTTGGATTACCATTACCACTGCTTGGGCCCTCGCGGTTTGTTTTGGAGTCCTTGTGGCAAAAGCACTCGGAAGTCCCGGTGCCCACTTAAATCCTGCGGTAACACTTTCTGTTTGTATCCAATCGGGTGATTTTTCGATCTTTTTACCTTATAGCTTAGCGCAAATTTCGGGTGCTGCCCTCGGTGCCTTTTTGGTGTATTTGCATTACCTCCCTCATTGGAAGGAAACAAAGGACCCAGGGAAAATCTTAGCCGTCTTTTCCACGGAACCTGCCATCAAACATACCCTCTCCAATGTGATCAGCGAAGGGTTTGGAACCTTCCTTCTCATCCTCGGAATCCATGCGATTTTTTCTCCTGCAAACGGCGGGGCTAATGGCATTGCGGGCACGGGCTTTGTTGCCCTACTTGTTTGGGCCATTGGACTTTCTATGGGAGGAACTACTGGTTATGCGATTAACCCCGCTCGTGACTTAGGACCAAGGATCATTCATTCAATCGTTCCCATTCCCAATAAAGGCAAATCTGGTTGGAAGTACGCCTGGCTTCCCGTTGTCATCCCGTTAGTGGGTGCGGGACTTGCTGCTGTGGTGATTAAATGGACAATTTAAATTCATTGTCTGTAAGGTAAGACCATTTGGATTTTTAAAGTCTATCTAATAGGTGTTATTCCAAAAATAAATACTAAGTCAAAAAGATAAGTGTTTACTATTTTGTTAGTTGCCTTTTCCTACAAACAAAAGTTATCATGACATGATTTGGTTGTCTCTTCTGATGCCAAATTCTAAACCCGCGGAGATACAAAATGAAACATTTGAAAACGATTCTTTTAGGATTGTTCCTTTTTACGTCGGCAGTTTTTGCTGAAGATGATATTCTAAACAAAATCAACAATCTCAAATACCAAACTGGCAGTGTGACCATTGGAGATAATCTTGCTACTATCAAAGTACCAAAAGGTTTTAAGTTCTTAGATGCACAACAAAGCCAGTTTGTTTTACACGACGTATGGGGAAATCCTTTGAATGAAGGAATCCTCGGGATGTTATTCAAATCAGACCAATCACCCATTAGTGAAAACTTTACCTATGCCATTACCTATTCCTTTTCTGAGGATGGATATGTTAGCGATTCTGATGCCAATGAAATCAATTATGATGACCTTTTGAAATCCATGAAAGAAGACATCTTAGAAGGGAACGAGGATCGCAAAAAAGAAGGATACCCAACGATGGAACTTGTGGGTTGGGCCAATAAACCTTTTTACGATGCCAATGCAAAAAAACTCCATTGGGCAAAAGAACTCCAATTTGAAGGGGATACAGTCAATACTCTCAATTATAATATTCGAATCTTAGGTCGTAAGGGAATTCTGGAATTAAATGCAATCTCCGATATTGAAAAATTAAAATTAGTACAAACAGACATTCCAGCCATCCTTGCTTCGACAGAATTTAATGAAGGCGAAAAGTATTCTGATTATTCTCCAGGTATCGATAAAATGGCAGCCTTTGGAATCGGTGGCCTAATCGCAGGAAAAGTATTAGCCAAAGCAGGATTTTTTGCTCTTTTACTTAAGTTTTGGAAGATCATTGCGATCGGCGCCATAGCCGCTCTTGGATTTATCAAAAAACTTTTTACCAAAAAAGCAGACAATAGCTCCGTATAACATAGATTCTGTAAAAGGAAAATCCATGCACGAAGAAGCAGATAAAAAAGAATTTATATCGAAGTTTTTAAAACATATCAATTTAGGAAACCAAGATGAAATCGAAGATTTTAATTCCAAAACATCTCATATTCATATTGCTATTTGGATTTTCCTTTTTGTATCAATTGTATCTATGATACTTTTTCCAAATTATTTTCCGATTCAAAAGTTTACAAAGAAATCTGAAATATTAAATAAATGTGAAATTGATTATGATGATGTGAAAACATTTATGATATTCATTTCTTTTGTTATGTTCATAAGAATTTATACAATCTGGATCATAAGAAAAGAACTTATAGAGAGTTTACATGGTTTGAGGATACTTTTGGATTATATGCGAGTGGACGAATTATCTTTAGTCAAAAACCTAAAACTCATTTTTCCAAAATTAGAAGAATTTGAAATCATGGACTTTACGAAAGCAGTGTTTATCAGTAAATTATGGAGTAAATGAAGTATGAAAAAAATAATATTCATCATCACCTCCATTTTTTTCCTCAATCTCCAATTATTACCAGAAGAAACAAAACCAACATTAGATTGCACTAACACGATTAGGCCAAGTTTTCCCGCAAAAATTGTCCGTATGAATCATATAGATTCCAATCAGAAAGTTGGTGATTCTCTAGAAGCTGGCCAGGTTGCTGGAACGATGACTCCTATTCCGTCTGTGGTTTCCAAATCATTCGAAACCCAATTTAGAAAAGCAGAACAACTTTATGCTGATAAAAAATTTAACGAAGCGGTTACTGTTTTAGAACCTACACTCAACGTTGAAAAAAGAAATCCATTTTTATGGAACTTATATGCAAGAGCTTTGTATGCTGCAAATCGAAAGAAGGAAAGTTTTTCAGCATATAAAACTCTTCTTTCCATCAACGACGAAGACGAAACTTATGATGAAGATGGTTCACCAAACATTGTGATCATAGATGTTTGGTTTTTGGAAGCGTATTGGAAAATAAGTTCCATTTATCTTGACCAAGGTGAATATGCAAAATCCATTTTTTATAACCGAAAGATGTTGGATATAGTGACATTTGCAAACCAACAATACAATCCAAATAATATGGTCTACAATGTGACTGCATTGAGTTATTTAGCAGAAGCCTATTATTTCTTAAATCTCAAAGAACCAAACAACTATTATGCTTGTGAAACATTGAAATTAGATCCAAAAAATCAGTATGTGTTACAATTTTTATTATTGTAAGTGTAAAAAATTCATACAATATTTCTCCACTCCAAACACTTTTTATGGTATTTTCAGTGCGAAAACATGAACTTTTACTAAATAAAACAAACTTTCTCAAATAGATCACATATTTTTTGTTTGGTGAATCTTTAAATTAAGATTAATATTCCAACTTATGAAAAAATTTATGTGCCAGGTTTCCAAATGAAAAAAACAATTTTCCTTCTATTCTTTCTTAGTAGTCTCTTTATCTCTTTATTTGCCCAAGAAATCAAATACAACTCTCTAACAAAAATTGGAACTCATGAAGATTTTCAACAATTCATGAAATATTATTATACAAATCCTAAAGTAGAGCTGATTCCCAGTGCTTTGGCATTCATACGTGATCAAAAAATAAACGCAAACAAAGAAAATGAAAGGCACATCGTTCCTTTTTTTGCTCAAATTTTCAAAACAAATGATGATAAAATTCCAACTTGGTTTGCAGAGCTTTCTGATTTATCAGATGATGATAAATTCATTTTTGCTCATGCAATGTTCCTTTCAGAAGGGACACATGGAAAAAAAGAAATCCTGAAATTTTCAGAGTCTACAGAAAATGATGAACTAAAACAAGTTTTTACAAAATTATCAGGCAACCGAAAACCTATGGACTTACGAACAGTAGATATTACAAACCCAGTTTATTTGGATATGTTATGGAGTTCTTTTTTTGCTTCAGGAGATATCTCCTATCTTGAAAAATTATTATTAGCAACCGAAACTAAGAAAAAATCAATTGAGGAAGTTCTAATTTTTTCAGCAGCCAGATGGTCGATGAAGGCAAACGCCCAAGAACACAAAAAAGTATTCGATTTTTGTGTTAAAAATAAAGGAAAACGTTCAAAAGATATTAATTTATTTTTGGAAGATTTTGTAGGTTAAACTTTAAAAGCAAAAACAAAATCGGTAAGAAGATTAATGACTAACCTTTCAAATTTCGATTGGAATCTTAAGTCAATATTACCGATTTTGGATCTTTTGAAATGCGATACAAGAATCAGTTGTTTGGATTTTCCCATTCTGTAAATCCTTACAACTCATCAACATCACTTGTTTGTGGCATTTTTTATAGGAAGTTTGGATTTGAATGGGATCCTCACCAATCAATTTATATCCATTACTTTCCCGGAATCTTTTTTGGCAGTTAGCTTCATCCAACATACCTTCTGTAAATTTTTTTTGCTTCTCTGGGATGGTTTTCCATTCTGTATCTGCACAATCGCGAAATTTTTTACAAATTTCAGATGTTAAACTCAAGGATTCATTTTGCCATTCAATTTGGTTGATTCCCTTTTCTTTTTTGCAATTTTGAAACATGAACAAAGTTAAGGAAAATAAACATATTGTGATTAAGTGAATCAATTTCATTCGGGAATTTGTTTCAAAAAGATTTTGTTTCATTATGTTCTGCCTGTAAAATGTCTGATTCAAAAAAGAATTGTAACCGCTTTGCTATAGTTTGTGACTTTCCTAAATTGAAAAGAAAAATAGACAAGTTCCCGAAAGTATCTCCGAATTTCCGACATCATTTTCATACCAAATTCTTTGATCTGATTCATTCGTCCCATATCTGCTATCATTGGATTACAAATTGTATTTCGTTTATTACATGAACCTGGTGTCGGCAGTTAATGGCTTCTCATTTATTTTGCATTTTCTGCCGTTTCTTTTTTGCGGATCAAAATCTCAATTCGTTCTTCATTTGCCTTTTTTTCAGGAGTATCGGAAGTTTTAGATTTTTGAAACATCGCATAACCTTGTACTGAAACTTGTTCTTTTGGAATTCCATATTCATTGACCAATTTTTCAGCGAGTAAAGATGCCCGATTGGAATGGTAGTCCCACGAATTTTGGAACTTAGATTTATCAATTTGTGACTCATAGGGAATATGAACTCTTACCACAATATCGATATCCATTCCTTTGGATAAAACTGCCAATTGTTCAAAAGCAAATTTCAAATCGGGATCTGTTTTGAGTACATCATCAGAAGCAAGGTCGGAACCGGCAAAAGTTAGTTTTAATTCTTCGGTTTCTGCAAGTCCCAGTTTTAATTTTGCTTTTTCTTTTAGCGCTTTTAAAGCAAAACCAATTCGTTCCCAAAGTCGAAATACTTCTGATTTTGGAATCATAGTATCGTCTTCTAAAATTCCAGAACCTCCATCAAGTAGTGCACCCATGGAACTTACGTTGAGACCAAATCCTCTTTTAATATCCTTTGCTACTTCATTCAATCGTTTGGAATCAACTTTACTCACAGCATAAAGTATGATAAACAATCCCAATAAAAGTGTGATCATATCGGCATAGGTTAACAACCAACGTTCATTAGATTCAACGTGTTCTTCTTCTCTGGATACAAAACGGGACCTTTTTCTCATGATTCCTCTTTTAAACTGGGAAAGGCTTTATATAAAAAATTCCACTCTTTGTCTTGGACTAAGGTATAAAATTCATCAAACAAAGTTTGGTTCACTGGTAATGTTGCATAATAACCTTGTTCTACTTTTTTAAAGAGTGGATACACTCCTAAAAGTTTCGACATCATTGCAGCAGGTTTGATGATATATGCACTGACGGGTTTATGAGCGAGTTCATAAAACTTTTTCAAATTAAACAATACCACTTCTAATTGTTTTTTGCGAAGTTCTCGTTTGTCCAATTCACAAAATAACTGAAAGTATTCTTCTTGGTTGATTTCATTACCATAAACCCAACCTTTTGTTAATAGAAGTTTAGCCATTTGGATATCGAGGTCATCTGTGATTGAGTTTAACTCCATCAAACGTTCAATACTTTCTCGTGTTCCTTCCTTTAACATATTTTTGACTTTGTCATAAGTTTGGAAAGCTAATGCCTCCCATTCTTCTTTTCCATCCAAATTGTAAACCGTTTCAAAGAAAAACTTAGCCATCTCAATGGTTTCCGCTTGGTGAAAAAAATCGTAATAGAACAAATGAAAACGTTCCACCTGAACTCGAACAATTTCCCGCCTAGCCGCTAAGATTTCTTCTGAGAATTTTTGATTCATGGATTTGTTAATTCAGAATATAGGAAGGAAAACCTTGTTGGTCTCTTTCATACGGAACTATGGAAAATTGATTCGGAATCGAAACAATTTCTTGGTAAAATTTATACGTCGAACGAAATAAAATTTTTGGAGTATTTGTTGAAATTGGAGTGTAGTAAAATTTTATCCCATAACGAAAGTTATTTGCCCAACCTTCTTTTGTAACTTCGAGTAATGGATATTCAGCAGGTATCTTTTTGTTTTGAACCACATTATAAACAATCTCTCCCTTTTTATACAAACGAACGCCTTGTGTTTCATTTGCCAAACGAAGAGATCCTGAATCTGGGAAGGAAAGAGATAAATACGTTAAACTCACGTAATTCCCCCTGTTCTTGAGTTGTAAAGTCACAAGAGATTCTTTTCCTGTTTCAAACTTTGGTTCTACTTCTAAGGAAACAAAAGAAGGAACTGGTTGCATGGGAAGATTGGCAATCATCTCCCAACCATTAAATACAAACTCTTGAGAATAATTGGGATTCGTTGGAAAAATTCGAAAGGATTTGTCTTTGGCGCTATATTCAAATTCAACACGTTTGCTACGTTTTAATTCTTCGTGTTCTTTTAGTTGGTAACCATCCCAAATTTTTTTGCCTTTGCGGTAACCCATCGGAACGGAAAATAAACCTAACGGTGGTTCTTCGGACAGAACTTCTATAAACACAGAATTGAAATTATCACCAGGAAGTTCTGCAAGGACAATTCGCCTTAAACAATCACCTGCAAAAGTTGGTTTTTCTTTTCCTGAAACAGAACCTGCTAACCATTTGTTTTGTTTGCCATCATAATACATTGGCCCTAAATCTTTTAAAAAGAATTCCAACTTCCATAAAAAAGTCCAACTAGACCCATCTTTGCGAAAAGCTGACAAAACTTCACTTTGGCCTGACTGAAACAAAACAAGAGTTTCCATTTCAGGTGTTTCATCTAAATTGATTTGTTTTTGGCTGAGGATGCGGACTGGGTCACCCGCCTCTTTCCCATAAACCGCTAGTTGGATTTCTTTTTCGGATGGGTGTTCTTTTTGGGAACAAAATGGGAACAAAAGGAGAGAAATGAGTGCAAATAAGAAAGAGATATGTTTACGAGGGGAAAAATTCATAGGATACAAACATTCCAGCACACTAAAATCCCAATTCAACCTTTTTTGCTTTTCGGTACAATCGAGAGCATTATCGTCGTCTAAGTATTAAGAATTGGGGACGACATTGGTTTCGACTGTTGTTGGCTTGGATTCAGTGGCACGTAGGGGTGAGGGACCTCTTAAAAACCTTCAAAACAATAACTGCAAATAACGAATTTGCTCTAGCAGCTTAATTTTAAGCTCTACGGTTTCACTGGCTGTTTCCTTAGGTGGCCAAGAAACCGACACCTCTCTAAGGACCTTTCGGATTTGTCGCCCGCTTCGAACCGAATTGAACTCTAAGTAGGATAGGAATTAGTCCCCCGTTTGTAGGGTAAGTCTTTCCGAAATTTATTTGCAAACTAAACGTGTAGAAGCTGCATTTGAGGACGATAGGACCCGGGTTCGACTCCCGGCGTCTCCAGGTTTCGGCATTCGCTTCTCGCGCTCAACTGGCCATCCTTGGCCAGATTTCGCGCCCGCACCCATCCATGGGTGCTTTTCAAAGCAAACACCTCCACGATGGGTTATTAAGAAATTGTGTTTAGGTGTTTCATTGAATTCAGGGAATTTTTAAGTATAATCAATATTATACGACGGGAGTCGAATGACTGTAGTAGAGAAAAATGGATAAAATCAAATCTAAATATTTTTTAACAAAACTGAATCAGTTTTATCATGAGAATAGATTTCTTTTAATGATTTGTTTATGCCCGACTTTGGTCTTAAGCCTTATCCTATCTTGTTTTATTATTTTTTTCGGATCAAATATCTTTTTTGAATTTTCCAATTCAATTTTTTTCATTGTATCTTCTTCTAGTATTTTCTTTTTGATCTTATTCGCTTTTTTTAGATTTATTATTTTTGTCTCGCAAGGATTCGGAAACATCTCAATTCATAAGATCATTTTTATTGTTCTCGTAATAATACCATTCATCTACTATTTCTCTATCCCTCGGAATCTTCCAGGCGGAATTAACCAAACTCTAGACATTCTATTTATAGTCTTTTATATGCCTACCTTTGTTGTTTTTTGTTTATTTTATTAAAAATTATAGATTTTGCATGTTACAATTTATATAATCTAAATTACATCTTGGAGAAATATAAATGAAATACAAAAAAGAAATACCAATCGCAGTTTTGATTGCAATTTTCTCTGTTACCTGCAAAGGAAACAATATCAAAACACAAGATAGTAAGTTTGTTCCGACAAATGGAAAATTTTACTTTAGTTTCGAAATGCCAGACACTCAGATTAACATTCCAGAAGTTGAACAAATCAATATGGGAATACATCCGCTAGCTGCTTCATTGCCACATCTCCGATTTATGGGTTCTAAAGGAGCATTCAACTTAAGTATCAACACACCAACGGCAGATGAAGGAATGACATCAGAACAATGTGCAAAATCAATATTTTCATCTCTCATTAAAAGAAATCAATTGGGTAATGATAGTTATTCAGTGTTTAGAGGTTCCGATCTTCATACTTATGGACTCTTTTACGCTACTAATATTGCTGAAGCATTTCAACTCCATGCCCATTTAGTTTCTTCTAATCAAAAGTCACATTGTATCGAAGTGCATATTTCAAAGGTTACATTGGATTCGAATGAAACAACAGATTGGTTAAAAGGTATGCCTGGCGCGAGAATCAGTTCAAAATAATCTTCAATAAAATTGAAATTATTGAATAACATCAATTTTTCCGCTGTGCATCAAACCTAGCAAATAAATTGACTCAAAGAAAAATTCTCGAATTAAAATTTACTCTTATGAAACAATACTTTAAATCTACTATAACTCTTACCATATTACTTCTTTTTTTGTCTTGTAAATCAGACTATGAGGAAATCGAAGTGAATTACCAAGACGAACACGGAAATCAAATCAATGTTGTGTATCACAATCCACTTGATGAAAATAACAATTATTTTGTGACTCTTAAAGTGCCTGGTGAGAAAACAATCTCCTTAAACCAAAGTATTGCTGCTTCGGGAGTTCGCTATACAGATGACAAAACTTTAGTTTGGTGGACCAAGGGAGATGGCGCAATTATGATGAAACCCGACAAAAATGAAGATTGGAAAATCATCGGGACATTTAAAGAAATTTCAATGCGCCAAATTCGTTAAATTACATAATTTGATTTAGTTCAATTGGATTTTTGGCCAAACACCAAACCAAGTATGGTAATAGAGCATATAAATACCAAAAGATATTCCACTTAATATAAGTAATACAGCTGTTTTACGAAAAACCAAAAGATTTCCCATCTCTACGGTCATTTTTAGAACAAACTTTGTTAACCCATCAATGATCGAGAACAAAAAGAAAAATAACAAAAGAACCACACCCATCCCAATCAAAGTAACAATTGGTTTTTCATACATACTTGTGAGTCCCAGGACCCTCCCATTGATGATGGTGACTACCAAATCAACTGCGAGTATACAGAGAAGTCGAAAATAAAAACTTAAGAAACGATGGAAGAGTGATTGTTTTGTTGAAGATGACATGGTGTAAAATTTAAGAACGTAAATGAAACTTGCAAGTGTGATTTGCAACAATCAATGAGCAAATTGATCTTTTTCTCCTGTTTACAAAAACATTATTGGGTTAAAACATTTTATGATCGGAAAAAAACACCAAACTATAAAATGGAATCAAAGTTAAAGAATACCAACATTTTGATTTCTTTAATATCCAAAATCCAACTGAATTAGAAAATTCTATCTTCATCTTCGGTAAATCAGTAAAACTCATCCAATATCAATTTTCAATCTATTCCATTTGGAAAAAACAGCCTCTCATTTCACTTTAGATTCAGTGACTGTCACTTCAGTTTTCGGAAAAATCTCTGCATCGGGAATCATACCAAACATTTCCGTTTCCAAAGTTTAAATGTCTTTTTATGCTGATTGAATTTTGAATCTTAGCTGACATTTGTTCATTCTAAAAAAAGTGATTTTACATTACGCCACTTCCATTTCTTTTAATCTCTTTGTGTCCCTTGCAGGAGAAGCACCAAAAAACCGAGTGTACTCTCTGTTGAATTGAGATGTACTTTCGTAACCGACGTCTAACGCTGCATCGGTGACAGAATATCCACTGTAAGTTAAAAGTTTGCGTGCTTCGAGAAGTCTTAGTTGTTTTTGAAATTGAATCGGACTCAAACCTGTGATGGACTTAAATTGTCTATGAAAGGTTGTGATTCCCATACATGCTTTGTTCGCAAGATCTTCAATTTCAAATGAATGAGTAAAGTGTTGCCTTACCCATTGGATGGATTGGTGAATGCTAGATCCTTTCTGATGAGATTGAAACAACTGTCGAAGCCGCCATCCTTCTGGTCCAATCAACACATGATATAATATTTCTCTTTCATACACTGGTGCCAAGGCTGCAATGTGTTCTGGTGTTTTCATGAGTCGCAACATTCGTAACCAAACTTCTAAAAATTCCTGAGTGGCAGAGCAGGCAGAAAATTCATCCGTATGATTTTTAACAGCAACTGTGTTTGATGTATCCTTTAATAAATCAAGTAACACTTTCTGATCCAATTGGATCGCTACAGATAAATAAGGTCGACCATTGATTGCTTGTCTTACATAACCCGTTGCCGGCATTTCTGTCGGAATCACAAAATAAGAAGGACCTTCCAAATGAATCACTTGAGTTCCAATCGAAATGGTTTTGCCGCCTTGAACAACAAGACCAACTAACGGTTCATAAATGGCAGCAAGTTGGTGGTCTGGAACTTCACCCTGAATCATTAACACGCGAGGGAGTCCCGTTTTTGTGGGTTCCGTGGTCGCACTACTACAGAGTTCAGCTATCTCATTCACTATCTTTTGCACATTTCTAAGATATCACGAATGATCTTTTTAGGCACTTTAAAAAATAAAAATCCAATTTAAGTAGTCATTTTTTGATCAAAAAAGCATGGATCGGTAGTTTTAGGCAATCATTAGGTAAGATCGGATCTTGTCCCTTAAGGGCGATTCGGTTATATTTTCCTTAACGTCAATTGTTTGTGAATGAGGCAACTTTGGAAAAAAACCTAACAACCGTTTTTTCCAACAATCAAAACTCATTTCCCATACAAAAACACAAAAGGAGAATTTTTATGAAAGTAGCAATCATCACTGGTGGTAGCAATGGTATTGGAAAAGCAACAGCTTTGGAGCTTGGCAAACGAGGAACTAGTGTAATCCTCACTTACAATTCTTACAAAGAACGGGCGGAGGAAGTTGTCAAAGAAATTGAAAAAAACAAAGGAGTTCATGCTGTAGCTCTGAAATTGGATCTCACGAAAAAAGAAACCTTTGGTGTGTTTATTGAAGAAGTGAAAAATCAGCTCACTAAAATTTGGAATCGAACTAGTTTCGACTACTTAGTAAATAACGGCGGCATCGGTGGCCCCATGCTCTTTACAGAATTAACAGACGAGTATTTTGAACAAATTCTAAATACCAACTACAAAGGCCCCATCTTCTTATCACAAAAACTTGTGGCTCTTATGGAAGATGGAGGTGCCATCGTTAACACTTCTAGTTCCTCGAGTACAAAAGCATTTGTCGGTTATTCCATTTATGGATCGTTAAAAGCTGCATTGTCCACTTGGACTCGTTACTTAGCAAACGAACTAGCACCTCGAAAAATTCGTGTCAATGCTGTTTCACCTGGCCCAACACATAGTAACTTTGGAGACGGAGTCTTTGATAAATATCCAGAATATATCAAACCTTTGGCTGATCAAACTGCCTTTGGTCGTATCGGATTGCCTGAAGATATTGGTAAGGTCATCGTGAATTTTCTTTCCGATGATTTTGGTTGGGTTACTGCCCAAGACATTGAAGTCTCAGGTGGCCATTTACTTTAAATTGATTCAAAATAAATTAGCCCTCTTTATATGGGAGGGTTTTTATTTTTTTATGCAAAACTCGGCGTCATGGCCAAACAGTATACCTTCTACTGCTCCACACAAAGGATCACAGAAGATGTGTCACAAAGGATTCCACCTGATGCGATATAAAGTTGGTTGCTACTAGAAGCAGAGAGTTGTGGTGTATTTGTCCCATCCATCCACCGGTTACAATGTCCACCAGTCATGCGAGTGGTCCAACCACTTGCTTGAAAACCAGAAAAAATACCTGTGATAGTGGAAATCTCTGCGTCATTGGTTTGGCTTGAAAAAATTCCAAAACTATTTGTAGTCGTAATGGTGGCATTGTCTACTGCACGCACATAATTTGTATTAGGTTTTAATATCCAATTTAAATGTTCCGCATTTCCTCCCGTCGCACAATTAGCTGTCGTACAAGCAACCCGATTCACATCATCCACAAGGAATGCTTTGTATACCGCACCTGCTGGCAGTGGAGGTTTTTTAGCATCGCTCATACACTTAGCATCAGCTCCCGCAATCCCTCCTCGATCACCATTATAGGTGAGACTCGTAGAAAAAAAACGACATGTGGTACAAACAGGAATTGCGCCTTGGCAGAAAGAACTTTGCCCTGTGAGGCAAAGGATGGTTTCGTTTTCCTGAAACGCATCAGATGCAAAATCACTTGGGTTATTCAGTGTTGGCTTGGAACATTGGAATGATAAAAAGAAGAGAACTAAAAATAGGAAACGCATCAATTAATAATAAACACATAAGATTCCAAAGCAACTCAGAAATCGTTTCTTACAAATTCATTTTTGATCAATTGAAATTTTGGAATGATTACAGGATTTAAAAATACCAAAAAAAGATAACCAACAATTGTTTAGAATCTTCAAATGATCACTGTTCATAACTTATTCATTGTTATGTGGTATAGATACAAACAGAATCTTAGTAACCAGTCATTGGCTAGTTTTTTTGAAAACCAAGCTACAAAGCACCAAAACACAATGGAAACTACTCTTGACAAATCCGTTAAGTAACCATAAACATTGGGTACAGAAACCTTATGCCATTTGAAACGATAATCCATTGCACTTGGTGCAAATCACAATTTCCCGATACAAAACTAAGTAATTGTTCTAATTGTGGTGGTACCCTCGAATACTCATTCACATCCGATGGACTTGGACCAGAACCACCCAATGCACCCAGATTACTACCACCAAAATTTAAACGAAGGATCAAATATACAGGCAATGTGATGACCCTTATCGGAATCATCTTTACCATTCCATTTTTTTGGACCATTTTGTTTCCTATCATTGGAATTTTCTGTTGGCGACGCGGAAACAAAACTGCCAATGACGAGCTTTTACCTTTAGAACAAGGTAAAGCAACAGTTGGCGAAATCATTGATATTCGCAAAGATTTCACTCAATCTTTAAATGGACAATCACCTACAGTTGTTGAATTTAAATTCGAAGTTGGTGGCAACGAGATGATCGGAAATGTTGGAAATATTTATGATTCAGTTCACCTAACTAAGAAAGTTGGAGATAAACTCTGGGTTGTTTATATGCCAAATGATCCCGAAAAAAGTAGCGTTTGGCCACCTCTTGTTTGACAAAACCCTTTGTATCTTAAACGCGCAAAAAATTCGAACAGCTTGGCACAAACATTTCACTTTACGAATCAAAAGGAGATCCAAAGATTTTAAAATATGCCACTCAGCGAAATGCAAATAAAACTGATCCAAGCATCAAAATCAATACTGGTTCGAAACCTTCATCTGACAAATGAAGACGCTATTGCAGTCATTTCAAAAGCAATCAAAAGTGAATTGAATATTAGAAAAACAAACTTAGAACTTTTGGAAATTTCAGCTTTATCAGAGAGAACTTCTTTTGTTCGAGCAGTTGTAAAAAATGTGCAAGATCAAATCATGAAAAATCCAGAATGGAGATCGAATAGTGTAGACCGATACATTGAAAAGTTTTACCAAACACTTCACGAAATCATGAATCCAGATCCCGAATGAACTTGTTTTTCTTTCGTGTGTCCCAAACCCTCCGTATCCTTAACGCGGTTTAATCGGTATGTAAACAAACTCTTCGGAACTAGGATCATCATTATTATATTTATCACCTAACAATTCAAAATGTGGCCGATTGTCCAAATCATATCCCGATTTTGGAAACCAATCTCGAAAAATCCATTCGAAAAACGGTCCTGATTCCGTTACCAATCCTTTGTAAAGAAATACACTATAAAGGCCCGCAGGAATTTCCAAAACCTCCATACCTTCTGACAAGTCGGTTACAGAATTAACTTCTACACCGGCCCATTTGATGAATTTTTGATTTGGATTAAAATTTTGAAAATAATCTGAAGGATACACAGACAAAGAAATTTTTTCAGTTGAAACTCGGTTAGAAATGGAACCAATTTTCGGAGCGAAAGATTTCCATAAAATCGGTGTTAAATTTTCCACCAAAGACATTTCAATTTTTTTACCAACTAAGTATTTTTTCTCTATCGAGATAATTTCCGAATCCATAACCAATCAATCGACTTTTGATTTAATCTTTCAACCAAGTTTCTAACGAAGAACCTAGTCAAAAAGGAACAAACAAAATTCTTGACCAATTCCGAAAAAAAACATACACCGTTTGAAATGATCACTCAACCTCAAAAACCCTCTGCAGCATTTATCGGTGCTTCTTGGTTATCTTTAACCATTGGTATGTTCACATTTATCGTTGGAATCTGGAATTCCGAAATGATGTTAAACGAAAAAGGATTTTATATCACAATTCTAATGTATGGATTGTTTTCGGCTGTTTCTTTGCAAAAAACGGTAAGAGACCAATTAGAAGGTCTTTTTGTGACCGGTATTTATATTGGACTTTGTTGGTTCTCGGTCGTCTTAACCTTGTTATTGTTAATGATTGGTTTATGGAACGCTACTTTAAACTTAAGTGAAAAAGGATTTTTTGGGATCTCTTTTATTCTAAGTTTGTTTGCTGCAGTCGCAGTCCAAAAAAATGTTCGCGATTTTCGAATGGCAGAAGCGGATATCAAACCAGAGTTATCTCCCAAAAAAACCGACTAATATTCGTTTTTCCATCCTTTGAGAAGACTAAAAACATAAGGAACTTAAATGAGAAAATTAATTCTATGGAATGTCATCACATTGGATGGATTCTTCGAAGGGGAAAAAAATTGGGACTTAAGTTTCCATGGACTTATTTGGGGAAAAGAACTAGAAGAGTTTAGTCTCACACAACTTCGTTCAGCCGATATGCTTGTGTTTGGTGCCACAACATACATTGGGATGGCTGATTATTGGACTAAAGCTACAGACGAAGAAGGTGAAGTTGCCAAATTCATGAACGAACTGCCAAAACTAGTCTGTTCGAAGACTCTTCAAACTGCCAGTTGGAAAAATTCCACAATCACAAAAGATGCAGTTCGTGAAGTTACAAAATTGAAACAAGAAGGGAATGGGAACTTATTTGTCTTTGGAAGTGGGATTCTATCCTCTTCGCTTATGAAAGCAAATTTGTTTGATGAATATCGAATTTGTATAGCACCAATATTTTTAGGAAAAGGAACAAAACTTTTTAAAGAGGGAATTCCAAACCAAACTTTAAAATGTATCGAAACTAAACCACTAAGCACAGGTGGAGTGGTCCTTCGGTATCTTCCTCATATCAATTCATAAATACTGAAAATAAATTTTGAAAACAACAAAACTATGACAACTAACAAATTCGATACATCACTTGTAGAAGGCCATCACAAACAATTACAACAACTACTTGGTTTTTACAAAGGTAAAACAAAAACTTGGTTTGAAAAAGACAAATTGGCAGATGAGTCCGATTCTGAAATGACAATCACATCTTTGTTTGGTGGTCGATTCATCTCTCTCGAT
Organism: Leptospira sp. WS39.C2; assembly: GCF_040833965.1. Classification (NCBI taxonomy): domain Bacteria; kingdom Pseudomonadati; phylum Spirochaetota; class Leptospiria; order Leptospirales; family Leptospiraceae; genus Leptospira; species Leptospira iowaensis. The sequence goes on along the minus strand of NZ_CP162142.1, from coordinate 120,203 downwards.
TACGAAAGTAGTCTAGGTGGTAAGGCATTTTCAGGAAAGATGATTATCGGTTTTGATATCCCATACCAAAGATTTACGAGCTCATGGATTGATAGTTTTCATATGGGAACACAAATTATGTTGTCTTCGGGACCTTCCAATGGTAATGGATTTTCTATGACTGGTTCGTATGGAAACCCAGAATATGGTGAAGACCTTTGGGGTTGGAGAACAGAAATCCTGTACCTCTCTAGATCAGAATTTTCTCTTACAACTTATAATATCTCAACTGCAGGAGAAGAATCAAAAGCAACGGAGACCTTTTACAAAAAAAAATAGGGTAAGGGAATGAGTTGAATATTGAAAATTCCTAGTTCTATTTTTTTATCTCTCAAACCATCCCCGCGCCAGGGACTGTAGCGGACATCCTTTCGGGAAACGAAAGATGGGAGCGTAAGGCCCGGTCGTTCCTCCATCGTATTGAAAATACTAATTTTTGAGGCGCCCAAAACTTAAAAAAACACTTTACAAATTTAAACGAACGGTCGTACTAATATTATGAGCAAAGGGGAAGAGACAAAATCACTCATTTTAGACCGGGCAGTGCAAATCGCAAGTGTACATGGTTTAGAAGGGCTTACCATCGGTTCCCTTGCCGAAGAATTGGGAATGTCCAAAAGTGGACTTTTTGCAAAATTTTCATCGAAAGAAAACCTCCAAATCGATGTTTTGCGAAAAGGAAGTGAACTGTTTCGTCGTTTTGTATTGTACCCCACATTAAAAACAAAACCTGGTATTTCTCGGATTCGAAATGCCTTTGCAAATTGGCTTGATTGGTCCAATCGATCCGATTTGCCTGGAGGGTGTTTGTTTCTTGCTTCGAGTTCCGAGTTTGATGACAAACCAGGTGTAGTGCGCGACCACTTGCGTAAAATCCAAATCTCATGGCATTCTTCCTTAAAACAATTTGTAGAAGAAGCCAAACAATCTGGTGAATTGGATTCGGAAACGAATGTAGAACAAATGGTGCAAGAAATATGGGGACTTGTGTTATCGTTTCATTTTTACAATCGATTGTTAGATGACAAATCTTCAGAGAAACGAACCAAACAGTGTTTTAACGATTTAATCAAACGCCATTCGAAATAAAAAACAAAACAGAAAGGATACAATGCGAAAATTTAGAAAACAGGAGATATTATGAATACAAATAGCACGATCGTTCGTACCATAAATGGTGTGTACCCAATTCCTATGGAAAAAAAATGGGAATTCGCAAAAAAGAATCCTCAATGGATTGGGTATGTCACAACACAAAAATTTTTAAAAACTCAAAAACAAAATCCTTCTAGGAAGGAAATGGATGTATTAGAGAAAGCCACTAAATATACACTAAAGGTGAATGAACATAAAATTCAGTACTATGTTTGGAATGAAAATGTGAACCAAAGGAAAACAGTTTTACTTGTTCATGGTTGGAATGGACACACGGGAAACTTTTCTAGGTTCATACCTTCACTAATCGAAGAAGGATATAAAGTGATTGGATTAGATTTACCAGGCCATGGTTTTTCTTCGGGTCGGTATTCCAATATTGTGTTATCTGCAAAAATCGTAAATGAACTCACTAAAAAAATTGGTAATCCTGATTTTATCATCACTCATTCTTTCGGAGGTGCTGTAGCATCCGTTGCACAGGAATTAGGTGTGAGTGCAAAAAAATTAGTATATATATCACCACCTTCCAAATTAGAAATATTGATCAATGACTTTAGTCAGTACTTCCAATTGAATGAAATAGAAATTTCCAATATGCGAAATGTATTGGAAAATAAAGTGAAACGAACTATGGCAAGTATCGACCTAGAAACAATTGGTCCAAACTTAGAGAATCAATTATTAGTCATCCATGACAGAGATGATTTAGAAATTCCTTATTCCATGGGAGAATTGGTCAGTCGGTCATGGAAACAAGGGAAACTCATCACCACAGAAGGTTTAGGACATAAAATGATTTTACGATCAGACCTTGTGCGTGATGAGATCCTGGGGTTTTTCAGGACTGATTTGAATTGATCACAATTTCTAATCTGGGCATACTTAGTTTTGTTTTGCTCAGATTAAATTAAATAAGTAAAAATTAGATCGTTTCGATTTTGCCCTTTTTGATACAACCTAGTTCAATTTTGACCCATCGAAGCCAAAGTATTGGCTTCTTCTTTGATCATTTGGATATGTTCTTCTAGGTCTTTCGAAGCACGGCTGATTTCGTTTACTTCCATCTCCAATTGGATGATCCCTTTTGAAGCTTCTTTTTGACCTAACATTTGTTCTTTGGTCGATCCAGCTATTTGGTTGGATAATTCTCGGATTTGGGAAAGTTCAGAAAGAATAGTAGATAAAGTATTCCTTTGTTCTACATACAATTGGTTCATGTTTTGTATTTGGACCAAAGTTTGGTTCAGGCGTTCAATTTGGGATTTTGCCAATTCACCAGTACTTTTGGAAGCATTCCTTGCATTGGTAATGATTTCTTTCGAACTTTTTACAACACTTGAAATTCGTTTTACGTTATTTTTTGTGAATTCAGCGAGTTTACTTACCTCATTGGCAACAACTGCAAATCCTTTTCCGACATCACCAGCCCGTGCTGCTTCAATTGATGCATTTAACGCAAGTAAGTTTGTTTTTTCACCGATTTCAGCAACGATGTTGTTAATTTCATTCACTTGGTCAAATGAAGATTGGATTGATTCCAAATGAGTAGCTGTTTGGTCAGCCACTTCTGTAACAGACATACTTTCCTTTTTATTAATCTCTGCAATTTCTACAAGTTGTTCACTTTGTATTAGTATTTGGTCTACCGTTTCTTTTAAATCTACTGTGTCGGCAACCATACTTTGAACTTTGTTGTTTTGTTCTTCAATTGAGGCTCCGTTCGACTCAAAAGAACTAGAAAGTTCTGAAATCACGGCGGTGATTTCTTCTAAGGATGCAGCTTGTGATTCTAATTTAATAGAGGTATCAGAAACAAATTTACTAAAGTTATTTATAGAACTTTCCAGTTTTATCGCGGCATTGGCTGAAACTTTACTCCTTTCTTTTGCTTGGTTGAGTAAAATTTCTGCTTCGTCTGCTTTGACTTCCGCAAGTGAACTAATTTTTGTTAGGAGTTGGACAAGTAAACTTACTATGTAACCAGCAATCAAAATAAAAATAGGTTTCATCACTTCACCAGCAAGACCAACATAACCAATTTGACGGGATTGGTCTGGGTCTACGGAGAGTTGGACTCCACCAATTTTCACAGCCACAACTAAAGCAACAGCAGCTAAAAAAGCTCCAAGAAATGAGTTGATCAAAACAAATTTACGATCACCCAAAAAACCAGAATAGATAGCATTGAAAAAAAAGATAAAATAAACAACGGCATTTGCAAGTGCTGCTTCCGCTTCATTTAAACTTAATGAACAGTCCAAGATGATCGTCATAGATAAAACAAGAGTATCCAATATAATGAGGATTTTATGAAACCAAGTAGGTGGGTTAGTTTTTTTTTCTAAGACGTAAGCAATGGCACAATAAAATCCCATCGTACACGTTCCAACCATGTGGACGAGAAACATCTTGGGTTGGAATTCGTCTTTGGATCCAATCATAGCAAGCAGGAATAATAATACTAATCCGAAACGAATTCGATTGATGATGATTTTTCCTTGTTTCCAAAGATCTGCGATTGTTAACACTCTATACCCTCAAAATCCATTTAGAATCAGTCAAAAGTGGATCGTAAAAAAATTTCCGATGACCAACTATAGTCTACTAAAAAAAAGGTATGAATCTAACTGTCGAGTTTGAATTTTTTGGTAAAGTAGCTTATTTTTTTCTCTTTAGAATGGATCCATAGATTGGTTTCTAAACAAGGTGAAATGGAATGGATACAAAGATGGTTGGGTATTCTGGAAAATCGGTGATAGAAAAATTAGGAATTAAAGAGAATATGTTCCTTTATTTTCTTAATTTGCCAAAAGATCAAAATATGGAGGATTGGGGAAAGTTGCCAGACCAAGTCTCCATCGTTACTTCACTTCGCAAGGATTTGGATTTCATCCATTATTTCTCCAAACAAGAAAAAGAATTCAAAACAACATTTCCAAATCTCATTCCTTATTTGAAACGAAATGGTATGATCTGGGTCTCTTGGCCCAAAAAAACTGCAAAAATAGTTTCTGATATGAATGAAAATCTCATTCGTAACTTTGCATTGGAACTCGGACTTGTGGATATAAAAGTTTGTGCCATTGATACAACATGGTCTGGACTTAAGTTAGTGATTCGCAAATCAAATCGTTAGTCGTTAGAAAAACGGAAGGGATTGCAGTGGAAATCCTTTCGCGAAGCGAAAGATTGGAACGGAAAGCCCGGTCCGCAAACATTGCGGATCCGTCCAATTTTAGAACTTACTGTTCAGAAATAACTTTGGTTTGTGTGGTTTTGAACATAAAAAAAGATAGTATATCCTCTTTCTCCCATAAAATATTACTCCGATGAACATTTGTTCATAACTCAACTGCTTTATGTTTGGTTATGAAGGTTCGCTAGGAAGATTCAAATATGAATTATAACAACGATTACCAAATTGTATTGGGTTTGGTTTTGGCTCTCATGATTTTTGGAGTTGCATTAGAACTTCGATTCATTGCATTTAAAGCTGTTTTACAAAGACCTATGGCAGCCCTCGCTGGACTTATTGGCCAAGTTGTGTTTTTGCCTTGGGTTACTTTACTCATCACACTGCTTTTGGATCTTCCTTCCGGGATTGAGTTAGGAATGTTGTTAGTGGCTTCGAGTCCAGGTGGAAACTTATCCAATATCATCACACATCTTGCGAAAGGGAACACTGCACTTTCAGTGAGTATGACAGCAGTTTCCAGTGTATTTGCCATAATCACATTACCACTTAACTTCACATTAACGGCAAATTTAAATCCAGTAACGTATGCTATGATATCTGGTTCAGGAGAACTTAGAATTGATAGTTTGATGATCATCAAAAGTATGATCGTCTTACTTTTGGTACCATTACTACTTGGTATGATTCTTGGTAATTATTTTACAGGATTTGCACACAAAATCACTCCATTTTTCAAAAGAATATCTTCCCTTGCATTTGTAGTTTTTGTTGCATTTGCCGTTGGTGGAAATTGGAAAATATTTTTAGATAATCTTGGGTTTGTTTTTATCATCGTTGTGTTTCATAATTTCATAGCACTTTGCATCGGAAATTTGATTGCTAGACTCTTTCGTCAAAATGAAACAAACAAACGTGCGATCACCATTGAGGTTGGTATGCAAAATTCTGGTCTTGCTTTAGGTCTTATACTCACACAATTCCAAGCAGAACCTAATATGGCTTTGGTGGCAGCTTTTTGGGGAATATGGCATATTATTTCAGGTTTGGTATTAGTTTCCTATTGGAAAAGCCGCCCCCCTCTCGAAGGAAACTAAATTGAAAGTATTAGTTACAGGTGGAGCAGGATACATTGGTTCCACTCTCATCAAACACTTATTAGATACTTTTCCGAGTTGGCAGATTTTGGCAACGGATATCAAAATCATGTCTCCTATGGTTGTATCTCCTAGATTTGAATTCCAGATTTTGGACATTAGTGATCGGAATGCAGTGATTGAATTGGTTCAGGAATGGAAACCGAATTCCATTGTTCACTTAGCATCTATCCTCAATCCTCCACCAGGTATGAGTGAAGAAATACAATGGAAAATTGATGTACAGGGAACCAAAAATGTGTTAGATGGTGCTGTTTATGCAAAAACGGAACAAATCATCATCACAAGTTCTGGTGCTGCCTACGGGTATCATAAAGAAAACAAAGAATGGATTGAAGAAACTGATCCTCTTCGTGGCCATTCTGCATTTGTCTATTCTAAACACAAACGAGAAGTGGAAGAATTATTAACAGAATATAAATCCATATTTCCACAATTGAAACAACTGATTTTACGCCCCGGCACTATCCTTGGAAAAACAGTGAATAATCTAATCACTGATATGTTCCAGAAACCATTTGTGATGGGAATCCTTGGTCATAAAAGTCCCTTTGTTTTCATTTGGGATGAGGATGTGATTCAAATTATCACAAGAGGGATTGCTGAAAAAAAAGACGGGAAGTTTAATTTAGCAGGAGATGGAGCACTTAGTTTAAAAGAAATCAGTCAAATGATCCGCAAACCTTACGTACCAATCCCTGCTTTGCTTTTACAATCTGTTTTATGGATCTTGAGATTGTTTAGGCTCACCCAATATGGTCCAGACCAAATTGATTTTTTGCGGTATCGGCCAGTGTTGGCAAACAAACAATTAAAAACTGTGTTTGGTTACACTCCCAAATACAATTCCAAAGAAACATTCATCGCGTATTTAAATGCCAAAGGAGTTCCCTATGATGAAAATTAAACTATTAATCTTAGGATTTTTATTCACCTATACTTCGTTATCTGCCATACAAGTAGATGTTAAAGATGGAAGCGGAAAAAACTTAGATTTAGTCATGGTGACAATCAAAGCGGAAAAACCACAAGTCCCTCCCCGAGATGACCATGGATATCCCCCAGAAAGATTAGAATTTTATATCACTCCAGAAGTTACTATGTTTACCAACCCTAATGGAAAGGTAAATATTTCCTTTCCTTATGCTCCGAAGGTGAACATTCGTTTGCGTAAAATTGGTTACAAAGATGTAAACCTTCGCTCTTATTCCAATGTTTCAAATGTATCCTTCCGGATGGAAAAGGAAACTGATCTCAATTTATTAGTAGGGCAATACCCTTCCAATAGTTGGGTTGCGGCTCTAGACTTTGGAGAAGACAAAGACTTACGAAAAACTTATTTGGAACAATGTGGATTTTGCCACCAACAAGGTAGTTTTTTTATGAGGCGTGCTTATTCGGAAGGAGATTGGGAAGAAATCATCAATCGAATGATGGGATACGGCGCAAGACCACATGGCAAAGCAAAGAAAAAACTTCCGGCTTTACTTTCGAATGCTTATGTTGATTTACTCAAACACCCTGAACGTGTTTACCCTGGCCGTCCTTGGGGCAAAGAATTATACGGTGCAATGATCCGTGAATGGCCAATGGGAGATAGTTTTTCCCAAATGCATGATTTATTATTCCATAAAAAAACTGGTCTTGTGTATGTAGGAGATAATATCCAAGATCGCCTTTGGGAAATAGATCCTAACACTGGTAAAACGGTTGTCTACAAAGTTCCAAAACAACCAGACGACGAATTGGGTGGATTATTACCAGGTAGATTACGATCTTTCCAAAAACACGAAACCTATGTTGGTTTGCATTCCCTTGCTGAATCACCTGTTGATGGGAATATTTTCATCACTCCATCTTTACAAAAACGAATCACTGAATTTGATCCGAAAACCAAACAGTTCAAAGATCATGAATTCCAAAACGGACTTTACCCTCACACCATTCGTATCGATGAAGAAGACCGAGTTTGGTTTACACTTGCCCTTTCCAATCAAGTTGGGATGTTCAATCGGAAAGATTTAACATTCCGTTACTTTGATTTACCTGCACGAACCAAAAAAGAAAGTTTTAGTTTATGGATCAGTGGTTTCATTGTGAAACTCATGAACTGGGGTTTTCCAATGCATTTGTTGCCTGTAGATGAACGTGTGAGTGGAATGCCTTTGCCTTACGGAATTGACGTTGCTCCCAATGGAACTGTTTGGTTCACAAGGTTACATGCTGACACAATTGGTATGATCAATCCAAAAGATTTTTCCTTTCGATTGATTGACACTCCTTTCCAAGGACCAAGACGACTTCGTGTAGATCGCGACAATCATGTTTGGATATCTGTCTTTCCAGAAGGTTCCATTGCTAAGTACACTCCAGAAGATGGAAAATTTAAAATTTTTCCTTTGCCGACAGCTGTGGATGGAGTGGAAACACCTTACTCATTAAACGTGGATAGAAAAACAAACCTCGTTTGGGTGACGGGAACATCTTCAGACAATCTTATGTCGATGGATATAAAAACCGAAACATGGAAAGTATATCCTATGAGTCGAAAGGTAACATTCACTAGGGATATCGAATTTTCACCAGATGGAAAAGCATATTCTTCAAATGGTGCATTCCCAAGTTGGCAAATTGAAGATGGCCAACCAACTCTTATGGAAGTCACACAAAGTAAATGAACCAGATGAATACTTATAACCAAGGACAAATGTTTCGATTTTTATCCGCTTCCTTTTTAGATTTTTTAGCGGGCCACCTAACTAACTATAGTGTCATTTTATATGCACAAGATGTTTGGAACCAAGATGCGTTGGCTGGCATAGGATTTGGATTATGTTTTGGAGTTCCTTTGTTTCTCGGATGGTTTGCAGGAGCTTGGTGTGATTCGTATTCTCCTCAAATTTTGGCCCAACTCGCTCACGTTTCCTTTTTGATAGCTCTTGGACTATTGAATGTTTCTTCTAATTTCGATGGAATGACTTCAGTATCATTGTTTCTGTTAGGTGCATTTTTTGCGGGAGTTGGTTGGTCCATCCTTGCCCCTGCTAGGATGTCCTTACTTGGACGATTGGCCGGAGATAAACAGAAAAAAATGGCCATTATCTTCAATGTTCTAGTGATGTTAGGTTTTGGATCTGCTCCACCTATTTTAGCATATTGCAGAAGTATTGGTTCTTGGCAAATGGTTCACATCACTGGAGTTAGCTTGTTTTTTATAGCTATGGCATTGCTGATTGGTATCAAAACAGAAGGACAAGGGAAAACCTCCTCAGCTTGGGATAGGATCCTTCGTGGACTTTCTTACGCGAAAAATCATAAATTGCTCAAACAAACTCTTATCTTTTCGATTGTGATTTATTGTTCCATGGGACCAGTGCAAGTGATGATGCCAAGGTATGCCAAATCTGTCCTACAATTAGGAGAGATGGATCGGGGATTCTTTTTAGGTGCCTTGGCATTGGCTTTACTACTTGGTGGTGGCACTTCTTTAAAATTAGCAAAACCATTTGGATATGGACGACTGATTCTCACATCAGGTTTGTTATGTGGACTAGGATTGTTTGGAATTGGTTTTAGCTCTCATTTGTGGATCTCTATCATTTTATTACTCCTAAGTGGGTTTGGAGCTGGAGCAAGTATTAGTTTACTCGTTGCAATTTTACAATCAGAAGTGAACCAAGAGTACCGAGGAAGGGTGATGAGTTTGTACACCATCACAAGCCAAGTGGTACCCGCCTTTGCTGGATTTTTATCAGGATTGATTCTTGTAAAAGTGTCCATAACAACGGCGGTTATCTCTGCTGGTTTGGTTTTAACTGTAATTGTAGTGATTACTTCGTTAAAACTAAAAACACTAAGAGATTATACACACTAAATTACCACTTTTGGTACATCTGCTCTGCAAAACCAAAAAGGTTTTTTACTTCTAGTTTTGTACCGTTGTCTAAGACCACAGTACCATTATAAACACCGAAGGCTTTGTTTAGATATGCTTCGGTTTTTAATAATTCCAAAATCTCTGCTATGGAAAAATTTTGGACTAGTTGTTTTAAGAATCCAATCATTCCCATAAGATCAATGTCTGAATATAATAAATACACGGGTGTGAATTCTAAATCCAAGCGACCTTCATTACTCGTAAACTTCCAAGGTTTTTTATAATTGGTCACATCATACTTCCAAACAACCTGATCAAGTTTATGAACCTTTCCTTTATAAACGATCCCGTTCTCCGTTGCATTTTTGGGATCCCCAAAACCATAACCTAAGTTCAAACTAAGAAGTTCCCCACCAACCTGACCAGCACCTGCAGCCCATAACCATTTGTTGGATTCAGGCCAAGTACCTCGTCCCCAATCCAAAACAGCGTAACTATTTTCTTTGAAATCGTAGATTGATTGTCGATAAACAATGGTTCCTTTGCATATCAAACTTGGCATTTTGTATTCATAGAAAAAATCTGATTCAGAAAAAGGTGTGATGATCGCAAGTGCCTCATTGGATTTTTCAATGAATTCAAAATTACCTTGGATGGTCTCTTGTGACGAATCTCCTTGGACGGAATATGTAATGATTCGTTTACCTTTTAGTTTTTGAATGCGAATGAATTGATTACCTTTCGTAAATTCGATTGGATCAGTTGTGTTTGTTGGAAAGAAAATCGAACCTGGCCTTACCAACTCTGTTTTGGAAAAAATTGTTTTTCCCGATTTGAATTCCAATAACTCTATGCTACCCATTGCCAAATTACCAATGTCTGTGATGGTAATCGCACCACCAAAACTTTCATTATAAAATGTATAATGTTCCCAACGTTTGTAACGTTTTGGATTAGCTTTGATAAGAGATTCATTTATTTGAAAGTGAGGGTATCTTGACCAACCGGAAACATTGAGTGTTCCATCTTCTTTCAGTAAGTTGGTGGGAGATGTAATTTCGATTTGTTTCGTTTGGTTTCCACTTGGTTCTGGGATTACTTGGATGATTTTACCATGTTCATCTTTGACTTGGTCCGGAGATAAATTATTTTTAGAACAATGAAACATAGAAACTCCAATTAGAAAAATTCCTATCTTTAATATCATTTGTTTTTGTTTTCGTAACATATCTTTCTCCAAAAATACTATTTTATACTTATGATTCACTTAACGTCAATAATTCTATAGATTGAGTTCTAATTTGTTCCACATGGAGTTCTAAATTTCGAGAAGCATTGGAAATTTGGTTCACTTCGTTCTCTAATGCCAAGATTCCTTTATTTACTTCGGTTTGTCCTGAAATTTGTTCTTTTGTACTGAGAGAAATTTGAGATGAAAGATCATTAATTTCCGTTAGCTGGTTAATTGTTTCGTATATAATTGATTTTTGTTTTTCAAACATACGATGCATATTGTCTACTTTTTCCGTTGTCATTTCTAATTTTCGGATTTGGTTGGATGTCAAATTTCCAGTATGGATGGAAACTTCTGCTGCATCGGAAATATATTTTCGTGAATGGCTCACAACTTCCGAAATCATTTTAGCATTTTTAGCAGTAAAGTCAGCAAGTTTACTCACTTCAGTGGCAACAACAGCAAATCCTCTACCCACATCTCCTGCTCTTGCTGCTTCAATCGAAGCATTTAACGCAAGTAAGTTGGTCTTTTCTCCAATTTCCGCTACAATTTGGTTGATTTCTTCTACTTTATCAAACGAGGATTGGATCGAATTGAGGTATTCACTCGTTTTTTTAGACACAACAGCAATTTCAGATGTGTCTTTTTTGTTTTCATTCGCTATCGAGATCAACTCTTGGTTGATCACACTAATACTTGCTACCATTTGGTCCAAATGATTTGAACCAGAAAACAAATTGGTAATTTTTCCATTTTGGTGATCGATGATTTTTGCATTGGACTCAAAAGAAGAAAACATTTCTGTATTAGTCGCTGTTACTTGTTCTAAGGATGCTGCTTGTGATTCTAATCGTTCTGCTGTGTGTGAAATGTAAATCGCACAACTTTGAATCGAATTCTCTAAATTTTTAACTGCTTCTTGCACCACTAATTTTTGGTTTAAAGTTTGTTGTAAAAGTTTTTCGGATTTTTTTGCTGTTTCGATTCCTTTGTCACTGATTCGAAGCAGTAAGGAAATTAACCTCGATAATAACACTCCACTTACCATCACAAAAATTCCTTTGATGATTTCAGCAGATGTTCCCACATATTCCGGTTGGATATACAAATTGGGATCTTCAGAGGGAATCAAACCACCGAAGTGAACGGAAACAAAGTAAGATAAAATCACACCGATGCCAGCTAAGAATCCATTAAAGAGAACAAATTTTGGATTTCCTAAGAAACCAGAATAGATCAGATAAAAGAAAACGACAAGAAGGACGGCAGTGTTATTTAATGCTGACTTGGCTTCCATTGGTCCAATCGAACAATCAATCGATGTATTAATCAAATGAATGCCAATATCTAAGACGATGAGTAATTTGTGAAACCAATCAGGAGGATTTCCATACCGTAACCACACTTGGCAGATCGTTGCATAGAGACCCATAACAATGGTTCCCGTTAGGTGGATATAAAACATAACCTCTGGCATACTATTTTTCGTACCCAAAAGGGCTGCAAAGAAGACAAAAAATAGTCCTATACGGATTCGATTGACAGTAATTTTACCGTTCTGCCAAAGTGCTTCAATACTCATTTTTAATTACCAGTGAACTTTGGTTTTCGTTGGTTGGCAAAACTATCCATCGCTTCTGCTAAATCAGAAGTTCCTAATAAAGTGGATTGTAATTCAATTTCCAATTCTAAACTTTCTTCCAAGGACATCTTATCTCCACGTTTGATAATATCTTTTGTTATCGAGATAGTCTTCGGAGGTAATTGTAAAAATTTTCTGGCAAATTGTTTAGTCGATTCCTCTAAAGATTCGGGAGATACAATTTTTGTAATTAAGTTGTATTGCAGAGCTTTTTCTGGATTGAATTTTTCACCTAACATAATGAGTTCATTTGTTGGTCCAATACCAGCATTTCTTGTAACACGATTCGTTCCAATTAGTACTGTTAATCCAAGTTTGACGAGTGGTATGGAAAAAACGGTTTTTTCACTGACAATTCGAAAGTCACAACATTGGGTTAACATAAATCCACCACCCATACAAAAACCTTGAACCATTGCAATGGTTGGTTTAGAAATGGATTCAAAAGCAGAAAAACACGATTGCATTTCTCTCATATTGGTTTTGAATTCTTCTTTTGAGATTTCATTTACTTTCTTTAGAATATCAAACTGTACACCAGAGGAAAAATGTTTGCCATTACCTTGTAAGATAATGGCCCAAACGTTTTCATTTTTATCTAAGTCGATAGAGATTTCTTTTAATTCAAAAAGAGTTCCCATATCCATAATATTAAGCTCATTGGTTTTAAGGGTTAACGTTGCAATTCGATCTTCAATGTCGATTGTCCATGATTGGTAAGTTTTCATCTTATATCCTTTTATTTCCGATACATCGATTCGATTTCATCATGGTATTTTTCTTGTACGCGATTCCGTTTGACTTTTTGAGTTTGTGTGAGTTCATCATGAACCGCAAATGGATTCTGAAGGATGTATACATTTGAAATCCTTTCAAATGACTTAAACCCATTTTTATCGGAGATAAAATGTTTCACCTCGTCTCTGATTAATTTTTGAATCACCTCAACTTCATTATAGATGGATTGTTTCCAATCCAGTTTGATGGAATGTTCGTTTAAATAATTTTCTACCTTTTCGATGTTGAGTAAAACCAATGCGGATAAAGTTTTTTTATCCTGTCCCACTACAACTGCTTGGTCAATGTATTCACTTTGTTTCAAACAAATTTCAATTGGTTCCGGTTCTACGTTTTCACCACCCGAAAGAACTATCGTATCTTTTGCTCTACCAGCAAATTTTAAATTCCCTTGTGCTGTCCAAACCAAAAGGTCACCTGAATTTAACCAACGATCTTCTGTTAAAACTGCTTTTGTTTTTTCTTCTTCTAAATAATAACCTTTCATGTTGTGACGACCATGATGGTGTGCCACACCTTTGATTCCTGGTTTTGTGACTTCTTTTCCTAATTCATCAATGAGTTTGATGGTAACACCTTGGATGGGTTTCCCAATATTCCCTACAGAAAAATCATTGAAGTGACGAATTGTGGAGACACCGGAATTTTCAGTCATTCCATAAACTTCCAAAATGGGCATTCCAATGGCATACATAAATCGATCGACTTCTGCTTGTAAGGCGCCAGCTCCTGCAAATGCATACCGAAGTCTCCCACCAAGTACAGATAATATTTTTGATAAAACAAATTTAGAAAGTGGAAGCAGTGGTAAATAAAGAAGTAATTGGATTCCAGAGAAGAGTTGGCCGAGTAATTGTTTTCCCGTTTTGGGTGCATTCAGTCTTGGTATCCGATCAAATGTTTTGTCATACGTGATCGAGAAGTGAACAGAATTCCAAACGAGTAATTTTAAAAAGTATTTTTTTAAATAGGAACTTTTATGAATCGTATCTTTAATTTTATCATAAAAACTTTCCCAAACTCTAGGTACTGTAAATAGAATCGTAGGTTTTGCTTTTGCTAAATCTTTACCAAGTTCTTGTACATTGGTAAAAGCAATTTTGATTCCAGAGTAAAAACAAATTGTTTCAAAAATACGTTCTCCACTATGCCAAGGAGGTAAAAATCCCAAGGTTACATCACCTTCTCCCACTTTCACACCTGTTTTTCGAAACTCAGAAACGAGTGCTTGGATTTCAAAAAGAATACTTCCATGTGTTAACATCACTCCCTTTGGTTTTCCAGTAGTTCCTGAAGTATAAATGATAGTTGCTAAATCTTCTTCTTGGATCTCTTCCCCTATTTCATGATAGATTTTATCTTCTATGTTAGCGGCGTATGTTTTTAATTCTGAAAAATTAATGATCGGGCAAAAAATCTCAATGGATTCAACTTTTGTTTCTCCAAATACAATAATGGTTTTAAGATTTAATTTTTTTAATTCAGGAAGGAATTTTTTAAGAGTCTTTTCATTTTCAACAAAAACAATTTTGCACTGTGCATGGTTAAGTATATAACTGATATCATCAAGGGTTGCATCTGTTCCCCTGGGAACATCCACACAACCAATGCCTGTGATCGCCATACTAACTTGTAACCATTGATGCCCAACATCTGCAATGATACCAATTCGATCTCCAGAATTAGTATCCAAATGGATTAAGGCTTTAGAGATCATTTCTGAAGTAGATACAAATTCGTTATAAGTTATATCTTGGTATTCTTTATTCTGGTTTTTGTAACTTTGAACAGGAAGGGTACCGAAAAGAAGCCTTCCCTCCTGTAATAGTTGGTACAACGTCAATTGTTTTAGATTTGGAACTTTCATTCTATTCCTTATACATTGATATTCATGTGATCGAGTAAAATTTTATCTTTTAATTTTTGAGGTAAAAATCGATTTAAACCTAAAAAGAAAGTACTCATCAAATCCACTTGGTTGAATAGTTTCGGTTTTTTAGATGTAATCACTTTTACAATTTTTTCTGCTGCTTGTTTAGGATTCGTAGCTTTTTTAATCAATTCATTGTCTCGGTTGATGAAACGAACACATCTTTCATAATAAGGTGAATTTGTATTTGGCAATTGTTGCGCTTTCGCTGCAAAATTTGTAGATACTTGTGCTGGTTGGATCATTGCCACTTGGATTCCAAAAGGACTCACTTCATAACGAAAGGAGGAAACCATTCCTTCAATTGCAAACTTTGTCGCTGAATAAATGGATTCAAAAGGAAATGGAACTTGGCCAACAAGGGAAGACATGACTACTATCTTTCCACTTCGATTGGCTCGCATAGAAGGAAGAAATGCCTGTAAAAGTCTAGCACAACCAATGACATTGATATCAAAACATTGTAATGCTTTCACCAAATTCACCTCTTCAAAAGGACCAAAAAAACCAATTCCTACATTAGATAAAACCGTATCCACTGAATCAAATTTTTTAAGAACGTTATCTCTAAATTTAAGGATCTTATCAGATTCCGTTATGCTTAAGGATTCCAAGTGGTGTTTTGCATTCACTTTGTTCAATTCTTCTGCTAAACTATCCAAATGTTTTTTTTCAATATCAAATCCACAAATAGTATAACCTTGTGATGCCAACATCAAAGAAACTTCTCTACCCATACCTTGGGCAATCCCACTAATTACAATTACCTTACTCATTTTTATCCTCTTAATTTAATTTCATCGATTCCATGGAAGAAACAATATCCGGATATTTAAATCGGTATCCAGTTAATTTCAACTTTTGATTGTCCATATAATAGTCGTTATATAGATATTTAATGGCTTCATACTCAAGGTCAGGAATTTTACCTTTTAATTTTGCAAAGGGAGCTTCCAATTTTGCAATTACCTTCAATAAAAATAATGGAATATGAAGTTGATTGATCTTCGATCCAAACATCTTTGCAGCTAAAGACAAAGCTTCTTCTAAACTCGGATGGCTATCATCAGCTATGTTATAAATATTCCCAAAACATTCCTCATGTTCGGAAAGATAAATGGCTGACGAGACAACATCTTCTACACGAACGTTTGCAAGTTTCATTTTTCCATCACCAGGGATTCCTGCTATTTTCCCAGGCCTTGAAAAAACTTTACCCGCTCCATCATTACAACCTGGTCCATATACAGTGCATGGCCTAAGGATGATTGCCTTTAGTCCTTTTTTCATTTTTTCTGTTACAATCTGTTCACCGTTATATTTACTTTTCCCATAAGCATCTTTCGGGTGACATGTGTCTGATTCCTGAAACGGTTTTCCTTGGTAGGTTCCATAAACGCTTGAAGAACTAAAATGAATGTAAGCTTTCACCTTGTTCCCAAAGGCAATTTCTGTTAACTTTTCAACTGCATCTACATTGATGGGTTTCAGTGTCTCATATTTTGTAGTAAGATTACAAATCCCTGCTACATGAAATACTCGGTCTACACCGCTTAACAGAGAGCTCAGTTCTTTCTCGTTTCTGATATCTGATTTTATAAATTCTATATTAGATTTCTTTAATAATTGAATTTTATCATCGCGGATGTCAGTGACACGAATTTTTAGAGTCGAATCCTTTGATAACTCTTTCAAAAGTTCAAATCCGATAAATCCATTCGCACCAGTAATGAGTGTGGTTCCCGTGTATTTCATTTTAATAGTGATAAGAAGGTCTCAAAATTTCCCGAGCAACATTATTCAACATCACTTCAGAACTTCCACCACCTGCTAACAGTGATTTTACTTCACGAACATATCGATCATACGGTCGATTTCTATAACATGCATGTGAACCAGTTAATGTGAAGGCTTTGTTCACAACTTCATCGGCAACAACACCTGCCAGATATTTTGCAATCGATGTTTCTAAGTTATGGTTTACTTTTTGGTCATGTAACCAAGCTGCTTGGTTTCTTGCTAATTTTGCTGCTTCTAATTCAGAAGTGAGTTTTGCAATGATCCATTGGATTCCTTGGAAATCAGAAACTCGATTTTCACCAACTTTCCTTGACTTCGTAAACGAAACTGCGTGGTCTAAACAACCTCGAGCAATCCCAATAAGTTGTGAAGCAACTCCCAAACGACTCAATTTAAAAATTGCCATAAAGGTTTCGATTCCACGTCCTTCCCTACCTAATACGGAGTCAGCTGGGATACGACAGTCTTCAAAATGAACATCATACATGGGAGCAGAACGTAAACCAATAGGGTCTTGTTTTTCATAACGAATTCCTTTGGAATCTCGATCGACTAAAAACTCGGTTAATCCTTTGTCTGTTTTTGCTAATACCATCATCAATTGAGCTTCTTTTCCCAAATTGATATGCACCTTTAGACCATTTAACACCCATTCGTTTCCATCTTTCACTGCTATGGTTTGGATGTTTTGAAAAGAAGAACCTGCGTCTGGTTCGGAGATTGCTTGAGCAGCCATAATTTTACCTTTTGCAAGTTCAGGTAACCATTTCCGTTTTTGTTCTTCTGTTCCTACAGCAAGTAAACCTTGTTGCGCTTGGATTAAATTTTGTGGGCCGTAAATTAATTCTTTGGCGGTTTCTTCCATGATGATGGTGTATTCCATCGCACCTTTACCAAGACCACCGTATTCCTCTGGAACAATGACACCAGTCCAACCTCTTTCACCTAATTCATGTAATACATCCCATGAAAACTCACTATCTCGTTCTTCCACGTCTCTTTGTGGATCAGTACCTGCAATTTTTGAGTATGCTGCTACAGCATCTCTAAGTGCATTTTGTTCCTCAGTAAAATAAAAATTCATTCCAAGTTTCCTTTTGATATTTGTTTTGATTTCAGATAAAAATAGTAGGTTGCTGTTGCCGAAGTGATTGGTACAAAGAGTGCATAAAGAAGTGGCATCCATAATATTTCATTCACATTGGAGCCAGAAAAACTAAGAAGAATCACCGCAATCGTGAGCGGTCCATTTTGAATGCCCGTTTCTAAAGATACAGTTCTTGCTTGTGTTTCAGAAAGTTTTAGGATTTTGCTAAACAGATAACCAAAACTGTATCCAAGAACCGTGATAAGAATCGCAGCTACATACATTTGCCAAGTCGTGACTTGAAGAATGTTAAAATTCTTTGGAACCATGACCGCTAACAGAAATAAGATCATAAGGATTCCCAAAAAACTTCCAATCTTCTCTATCTTTAAGGCAAGTTTTGTGTTATAAGATCGAATTTTGATACCAATGAGAACTGGTATGATTAATAAAAGTATCGAACCAATGATACTTTTATAAGGAATTTGGATCTCATCCGGGACAAGACCTGAACAATACATCCAAAACAAAAATGGCATCATCACAATAGCAAGGAGAGTGGATGTGATGGTCATACTAATGCTAAGCGCCACATCACCTTTCGCGTAATAGGTGAGTAAATTCGAAGTAGTCCCACCTGGAGTGCATCCCACCAAAATCAATCCTATAGAAAAAAGTGGAGAAAGATTGAATCCCTTTGCTAATCCAAAGGCAATGAGAGGCATAAAACCGAATTGGGATAACATACCTACAAGTAATGGTTTTTTGGAATGAACTGCTTTTTTGAAATTCTCTAAGGTGAGAGTGCTACCCATGGCAACCATAAGAAAAAAAATCATCGCAGCAAATAAAATTTCTTCTGTCTTAGTTAACATTCGATTGGTATTCCTTCGAAAGTTTCGTAGCCAATTTACTTGCAATAGCGTAAATTGTATAACTTGGATTCACTCCCAAACTCGTTGGAAATATAGATCCATCAATCACGGACAAGTTTTTGATGTGGTGGAATTTTCCATTTGGATCCACTACGGAAGATTCCATAGAATTTCCCATTGGATTTCCACCTAACGGATGTGTTGAGTTCACAACTGTGTTTGGAGATTGGATTGCCATTTTTTCGATTCCTTTTTTGGCATCTGCCCATGTTTTAAAAGGATTCACTACATTGTTTGCAGGGACCACAGTCTTCGCCCCAGCCGCAAATTGACATTCCGCCATCGAAAGGTAAGACCTTCGGATTCCATCGACAATAAAATCATTAAGTGGATAATCAAGGATTGGATACCCTACCTCATTCAATCGAACTGTTCCACCTAGGCTATCCTCGTGAAAACCATCTCGAATTTGAGATACTAATACATGTAAGTTGGGATAACTTTTTACATAAGCATCAAATTCTTCACCAACAAGTTTTCGTAAGTTCATGAGAACGATGGGTTGTGCTCCCACAGCTTCGATATTGTACCCAGCTCTTCCCTTCACACCATCCTTCCATAAAAATTCATCAGATGCGACAGATTGAGGAGCACCAAAAAATCCATACACAGGTGTTGGCATTTCTGCTACAGAGTAATTGTGCAATTGAACAAAGGTTCTTTTCCCAATCAATTCGTATGGGTCTGGCAATTGAGAACGTAAAAGCAAAGCTGGGGAATTGATAGCACCAGCACTTGTGATAAAATGTTTGGCAAACAATCGAATTTTAGGGATGATTTCGTTTGTTGTGACGCTTGGTTTACAAACCAAATGATCAATTTTGTTTTCTTTCCAAATGTATTGAACTGCGTTTGTGCGAAAGAGTAAGGTTGTTTTTTCTTTTAAGGCTGAAGGAATGGTAGTGACTAACTGGCTTTGTTTTGCATCTACAGGGCAACCCAAACCACAATAACCTAACATATTGCAGTTTTTCACATTTCTTGGAATCGAACTAAACCTCCATCCTAGTTTTTTTGCACCCACACTGAGTAGGTTATTGTTTTGGTTATGTGCTTCCCAAGGTTGGATGGATAAACGTTTTGATGCGACTTCAAACCAAGGTTCCAATTCATCGTACGAATACCCTTTGATCCCAAGTTCGTTTTCCCAATAAAAAAGTGTTTCCTTCGGTGTGCGAATGCATGTTGTCCAATTCACAACTGTGGAACCACCAACCGTTCTTCCTTGTACAACAGTAAAACCTTTATCTTTGGTTGGCCGAGTAGCACCTTCATAGTATAGTCGATTGAATGTAGATAATTCTTTTAAATCAAAGTCTTTGCTACGTTCGTAATTTCCTTCTTCTACGATAATGACAGAATAACCTGCTTTCGCTAAAATTTCTGCACTGGTTCCACCACCAGCACCAGAACCCACGATGACAAAATCTGCTTCGAGATCTAAGTCTTTCTGTAAATAAGAAGCATCGATAAGTTTATCCATGTCGTAATCCTAATGCGTGTTCGGGACCTGGATAACCAATATGTTTCCAAGAAACACTGGTATCAAAATATCCAATAGTTACCATCGATTGTAATAAAAAGAAGATAGAGCGAAGTAAACCAATTGAAGAGACTTTCCACTGGTTTAATGTTTTGATCAGAGTTTCACGATTGGTTTGTTCCCAATCTGAACTCGATCCAAACACATACCACCTAACAACACCAATATTTAAGAACTGAATTGCTTCTTTGATTTCTGCCTGCGTATGAGGAGGGATAGCGTTTAAATAGGAATCAATTCCTTGTACAACTTCGTTTAAAACTTTTTCTTTTTCCTTACTGTCCTTCGGTAAAAAAGTAAATAACAAGGCTTCCGCTAAAGTATAAAATAAATCCTGACCAGAAGGGTCTAAAAAACGACATTCGAGTCCCCGATCCTTAGTTATATTTGTCTCTTTCCCCTGACAACCACTGGTGGTTAGGTACAAAAAGACAGCCCCTAACAAGGATGTTTTGACAACAGTGCGTCTAGTAATCAGTTTTTGATCCAAAATTGCCATTCTTGATCCGTATTTCCACTCACAAAATAATGAATGAATATTCATTCCTTTTTTTACTTTACAAGTACTTTTTTAAAAAAAGAATGAAAAGAAATGGATTCGGGTTATCTATGACCCCTATCCAAAAAAGAACATCCCAATTGAATATGGGATTGGATAGGATTTCCAATTGAGCGAAAAGGCTTCTAAATTGAACAAAAGTGAAGAGATATTAACAGCGGCATTAGAGTTGTTTACAGCAAAAGGTTTTGATGGAACAGCAGTGCCACTCATTGCGGAACGTGCTAATGTAGCTGCTGGTACGA
Source organism: Leptospira sp. WS39.C2 (assembly GCF_040833965.1). NCBI lineage: Bacteria > Pseudomonadati > Spirochaetota > Leptospiria > Leptospirales > Leptospiraceae > Leptospira > Leptospira iowaensis. Next base: position 99,003 of record NZ_CP162142.1, on the reverse strand, counting down.
TTTACCGTTATTTTGCAAGTAAAGAAGAACTCGTAAATTCACTCTTTCAAAAATGGCAAGAAAACCTTTATCTAAAAATCAAAGATAATTTTCCCGATGGAGCAGAACCAAAAGAACAATTCCATCAAATTTGGACATCAATGGCTGAATTCCAAAGAGAAAATCCAGTTGCGTTTGATTTTTTAGAAATGCAATACAATCTACCTTACTTAGATAAAAAAAGTGTCGCAAAGCGAGCGTTACTCTTAAAATTCCTTACTCGGTTTGCTCATGAAAACAGAGATATCTTAATCAAATTTCCACCAGATGCACTCATTGCAATTGTATGGGGAGCTTTTGTTGGATTAGTAAAAGGTTCACGGAATGGAAAAATTAAATTGGATGACCAATTTTTAAAAGAATCGGAAAATTTACTTTGGAATGCGATCAAATTGCCATCCTAAATAAGCTTAGATACATCTGTATGTATTATTTTCCTTCTTCCAAAACCATATCCACAAAAAAGGAATAACCCATTTCATTTACTTGGGAAAATACGATCACTTTCTTTTTTAATGTTTTATCCCAATAGGGGTCACTCACTTGCCAATTTCCTGAGTCACGAAACACTTGTTTAACGTGCTTATAAAAATAAGGCATATAAGACCAGTTTTTCTGCAAAAAACTCATGTTTTCGATAAATCCAGTTTCACTGATCCTTTCATAATAAGGAGAAACTTGAGTCCCTTGCCAATCAGTAACATAAACTCTTTGGATGAGTGGATCCAATTTAAAAAAACTTTGTGGGTCAATGATTACACGATCGCCTAATGTAATCGTTTTTAATGGAAGAGTCATCAACTTCGATTTAATTTGTTTTTCAAATTCAATTTCTTTTGCAACTTCATTTCGTTTTGATTCGTGATAAAAATGTAAGTAAGGTACAATTGCATCTTTAATGATTTGTTTGTCCTCTTTGTATTCTAATGGCCTTCCTAAAAAATATCCTTGTAAAAATGTTGCCCCTGAACTCACAGCTTGGTACAATTCTTCTGCTGTTTCAATGCCTTCAAATAATAACTGGGATCCAATGCTGAGGGAAATTTGTTTGAGGTATTCAAGGATGGATTGGTATTCCCTTTTTTCGATCGACTTCTTTAAGTGATTCAAATCAATTTTGATGATATCGGGTTTTATAGCACCTAATCTTTCTAAGTTGGAAGACTCTGATCCTACATCATCTAAAGCAATTCCAAATCCTTGTTCTTTAAGTAATTCCACTCCGGCAGCAAGAACATCTGTTCCATAACTTCCCGATTTTTCTGTGATCTCCACAACGATTCGATCCAAAGGAATTCCTGATTCCTTCACGATCTCCGCAATGGGAAGTGAATTCCCTTTACTCTCTTCATATTCCAAAATCACCTGATCTGGTGACATGTTCACAAAAAGTTTATCCTCACTACCTTTCATTTTATCCAACGAGATACCGAGTAATTCGCGGTCAATGACTGTCATCCTCAGTGGAGTTACGTGGGGATCCAAAAATTCAGGTACCACGACAAGCGATCCTTTCGCATCTCGCACCCGGCCTAAAGATTCATACGCTACTACATTCTGCTCTTCAACAGAAAAGATGGGCTGTAATAATGGGACATATTGTTTTTGTTTGGTTTCTTCTAAGGCGTTCATCGAGGAGTTCCCTTTCCTAATTCTGTTTTAGCAGAAATATATTCAATAAATTAAACAATTTCGTTGCGAATCTTGGTCCGTTTTCAAGCGAATCTCCTGATTCAGAGAAGTCTTGACCCCATTTTCACTCTCCCTTAGACTCTCGCGAATGCGATACACCATCCTCTTTCTTTCCTATCTCCTAGTCAGTTTTGGGATTAGTGCCCAAAACTCTCTGAAATTTCCTACATTCCCAAAGGAAGGGGCTAAAATTACAAATGTTCAAAACAGTTGGCAAATCCAAAACACCATCACTCCCAAAATCGATGGGCAAACAATATTTAGCATCCGTTACCATACAGATGGCATGTCAGCAATCATTGGCACATCAGATTTTTACCTCTATCGTATCAGTTTGTTAGATGGAAGTATGATTTGGAAAACAGAAGCAAAAATGATGTACCAGAAGGAATTTGATGGACCAAAAATTTTTGATGTTTCACCAGATGGAAAAACGTTTTTAAGTTTTGGACAAACTGACCCAAACGAACAATCTTCTGAGCGTTTTTTGTTAATACGATCGGCCGAGAATGGACGAATTACAAAATCGTTTCAACCAGAGTTCTCCACTTTTTATTCGATCACAGCTGATATCGACTATCGTTTCCCTGGCGAAGAATCAAAACAAAACCGAATGGAATCGGGACTTGCACCTAACTGGATTATGACGATTGATAGCGCCAAATTCATTGACCAAGGAAAAAAAATATTGGCAACTTACAAACACAATATGGACGGACCACATTTTTATGACAGAAGGATCATCATCTATGATACATCCTCTGGAAAAACTTTACATGATTTCCAACTAACAGCCGATCCTAATTCAGCAGACTGGTCCCAACCAGCTGGTTTTGAAATTGCCCACCACCAATTCCCTTACCAATACATAGAAAAACGAAATTCCATCTTGTATGGCAATGCGCACGGAAGAGTCCATGAATTAAATGAAGCGACAATGAACCAAAATTCAAAGATCAGTCTTGTGGAAGAAAAACCTGCTGGTCCCATCATTTACATCCCGCGGAGTGATTCGGAAGACATAGAAGTGAAAGATAGACAAACCATTCGGTCCCTTGCTGTCACACCAGATGGAAATACTCTATTTTGTTCTGCAGGTGTAGAATCTGGTTATATCCAATTATATGTTTTTAATTTATCCACAAAAAAGGAAATATTTCGATCGCACATGTTAGATGTGGGAGAAATTTTATCTCCATCATCGCAGATCTTAGTCCTTGGTAGTTTTACATCTTCTGGAAAATTTTTTATCATCGATACTAAAAAAGGTGAGTTCCTTTTTGTTTCCAATGATGATGAAAATTACATCCACCCCAATTTCTTTACAACACATCCCAAACTAAAAGAAATTTTAGCACTTTCCACTGGTAACAAAATCGTTATCTTGCGTCCACAAGGAGGGAGTTCGCCATGGTAATTCTATCCAATCGATTCCGAATTTTATTCAGTTTCTCTCTTTATCTATTTTTATCAATGAACATCTTGTATTCGAATGATCTGAATGTATCTGCGATGAGAGATCCAAAGACAATCAAAGACAAAGTAAACAAAGGTTTTGATGTTAATACCAAAAGAAAGGAAGATGGTTATACCTTACTCCACTATGCCGCTGAACTAGGAAACGTGGATCTAACAAAATTTTTAATCGCGAAAGGGGCAAGTCTCAATGTTCCCATGAAGGATGGAACCACCCCACTTGCCACTGCCATTGGATTTAGTAAAAATGAGATCATAAAACTTCTTTTGGAAGAAGGAGTAGATCCGAATTATGTGTTAGGGGAAAGAAATTACAACCGAACCCACTTCCATTATTTTATCACAAAAATTCGAAAGTTCGATCCAAATCTATTTACCTTATTCTTAACAAAAGGTGCGAATATAGAATCAAAAGATTCTTTTACAGAAACCCCACTCATCACTCTATCTTCCTCCGAATTCCAATTTTTGGATCATACAAAAGCATTGTTAGGTGCTCGTGCTAATATCGATGCCCAAACCAAATTTGGAATCACACCACTCATGGGTGCCGTGTTTAGTCGCAATGTTCCCCTGATAGAAGAACTCATTCGCCTAGGAGCCAACTTAGAATTAGAAAACTCAGATGGGAATACAGCCCTTCTTGCTATGATCAATATGGGAAACTACCATCCCGATAAACCAAAAATTTTTCAAAAGTTAATCGATGCCAAATCGAATGTGAATCATAAAAATGCAGAAGGGAATACGGCCCTCCACTTAAGTGTGATCGGAGACTCTCTCGAAATCCTTTCGATCCTTACCAAACAAAACATCGATTCCAGCATCCGCAATGCAAAAGGGATAACTGCCTTGGAACAAGCCATAACCAACGAAAATTGGCCAGCCACCAAAATCCTTTTGAGTGTTGAAACAGAAATCGATGGATGGGACAAATACGGTGCGACAAAATTACACAGTGCCATCTTAAATGAAAAATATGAACTCATCGAACTCCTTCTCGACGCAGGTGCCGATATGCAAAAAAAAGACAAATGGGGGAAAACTGCGATTGAATTTGCCGAGAGACAAAACAATCCAAAGGTTTTAAAACTCCTCAAGAAAGAATGAAACAAAAAACTAACACTCGGTTTTTACCAAAAGGTTTAACCATTTTACACGAAGACCGAGACATACTTGTCGTTGATAAACCAGCGGGTCTACTGACCATTGCTACTGATTCCGAAAAATCAAAAACAGCTTATGCATCTCTTATGGACTATGTGAAAAAAGGAAGTGATCGTTCCAAAAATCGTATTTTTATAGTTCACCGTTTGGATCGAGATACTTCTGGGATTTTGGTATTTGCAAAAACAGAGGTCGCCAAACAAACATTACAAGATAATTGGGACAAAACCAAAAAAATTTATATCGCTGCCACTCATGGTGTTTGGAAAGAGAAACAAGGTTCGATCCAATCTTATCTGACAGAATCCAAAGCACATCGAGTGTATTCCGTTGATGATCCCAAACTCGGAAAATTTTCCGAAACAAAATACAAAGTATTAAAAGAATCAAATTTATATTCCCTTCTCGAAATTGAACTCATCACCGGTCGTAAGAACCAAATCCGAGTTCATTTTTCCGATAAAGGACATCCCATTATTGGAGATTCCAAATATGGTAACGATTCTAAGTCCTTTCCGAGAATGGCACTCCATTCCTTATCGATCACCTTGACTCATCCCTTCCAAAAAAAACCATTATCATTTACGACCAAAATACCCAATTTTATCTCAGGACTTGTGGGTGGTTACGAAAGGATAGCAAATGAAACATAAAGGATTTATTTTTGATATGGATGGGGTGGTCGTCGACAATCACAAATTCCATTTTAAAGCTTGGATGGAATTTTCAAAAAAATACAACTTCCCTCTCGATGCCAAAATTTACCGCGATACTTATAATGGAAAAACCAATGCTGATTTGTTCCGAATGATTTTTGGAGATATTTCTTCAGAAGAAATTCAAAACTATGGTTCCGAAAAGGAACATTTATACCAAACCTTATACAAAGAGGAAATGAAACCGCATCTAGGAATTCTGGAATACTTTCAGTTTTTGAAATCCAAGGATGTGAAGTTAGCATTGGGAACATCCGCACCAACAATGAATGTGAATTTCACATTAGACAATCTCCAATTACGATCCTACTTTGATGTGATCATTGACGGTTCCATGGTGTCGCAAGGAAAACCCCACCCTGAAGTCTACGAACTTTGTGCCAAAGGATTGTACCTAAATCCAAAAGATTGTATTGTATTTGAAGACTCAATTGCAGGATTACAATCGGGAAAAGCCGCAGGGTGTTCCATATTAGGAGTTGCAACTTCACACACAAAAGAAGAACTAAAATCTCATGTGGACCAAATCATTTCTGATTTTACAGATCCACTTGTGTTTACATTATAAACTCATTCTTGAAAATCAGTGAGTAAATTACTGGTTTTATTCGTAAGATTAATGCGTATGACAGCCGTTCTACCTTCATCAATGTAAGTTAGGTCATCAAATGATAATTTTTTTGCCATAAAAATCCCACGACCATGTGTTTTGAACGCATTTTTTGTCATTGCTTCAATCGACAAATACCGTTTCCAATCAAATCCTTTCCCTTGGTCACTGATTCGAATTTCAATCCACTCTTCGTTTCGTTCGAATGTCACCTTTACAAATTTGTCTTTGTATTCAGGTGTATCAAGCCTTCGGAAGATTTCTTCCATCAATTTGTCGTTATCATGGAGTTCTGATTTCTCTTGGTAAGAAATTCCCAAATTTCCATGTTCGATAGCATTGTTTAATATTTCCATAATCCCAGTTAACACGCGTTCCGGATCAGGACAAGCATTCGCAAGTAAAGGAGCTAGTTCATGGGATTCTCGAATGGATCTAATTCGAAATTCTCCAGTGATCATGTGCCGAAGGGCACCCATTCCTTTGTGAAGGTCTTCTTTGGCTCTTTGTAATTTGATAAAATGTTCAACAGCTGTTTGTACAATTCGAACAAGAAGTGCACGTGAATAAGGTTTGGTTAGATAATAAAAGGCACCTGCATCAAGTCCCTCTGTCATATCTGTGATAGAACTCATGGCTGTTTGGAATATAACAGGAATGTCTCGGTATTTTTCTGATCGTTTGATCTTTTTTAAAAGTTCGATTCCATCCATTTTAGGCATCAATCGATCTAAAATGACAGCATGGAATAACATCGCACCCGAATTTAAAATTTGAAAAGCTTCTTCTCCATCTTTGGCTTTCACAACAGTGAATCCTTTATCAGACAAAGATTCATCAATGATCATCAAATTGATCATCTCATCATCAACAGCTAATAAATTGATCATCGAATCCCTTCGCGGGAACTTGGAATTAACATTGTAAATACAGCTCCCTTTTCTTCATGATTTTCAGCATATAATAATCCGTTGTGATCATTTACAATTTCTCTAGAAATCGACAAACCAAGCCCAGTTCCTTTGGTTCCAGCTTTTACTTGTTTGGATTGGATGAACTTTTCAAAAATTTTATCGAGGTCCTCAGATGGGATTCCAGGACCAAAATCTCTGATTTGGATACCAATACCTTTCACATAGGACTGAGATTTTCTTGGAATAAATTCTCTTTTTATCAAACTGATCTCAATATTAGTGTCATTTGGAATGAATTTTAATGCATTGGAGATAATATTTCTGATCACTTGTTGGATTCGCTCATAATCAAATTCAGCTTCCCAACGTTCTTCCTTGTTCAATAAAACAACTGTAATCCCTCTTTTTTCCAAAATGGCACGCATTTCATTGATCACAAATTTGGTTGTTTCCTTTAAACAATTTCGTTCAAAAAGATAACGCATTTTGCCTGATTCTAATTTTGCAATATCTAACAAGTTTTCCAAAAGAGCGAGGAGTCGTTTGCCAGAGGAATCAATGATCTGAAAGTATTCCTTTATTTTTTCGGGAGAAACCGTTGCTGATTTTTCTTCTCCCAATTCAGCGTAACTTAAAATGGCGTGGATTGGTGTTTTTAGTTCATGAGATATATTGGCAAGAAAGAGTGACTTCATATAGGAAGCTTCCTCTGCAATATTTTTGGACATTTTTAAGTCCATAGTTTGGCTTTCGACCAAATCCTCTAAATGATTTCTATATTGGTAAAGTTCTTCTTCTTGTAGTTTCCTTTGACTAATGTCTCTGAGAATTCCTGTAAACATTTTCCCAGTTTTCGTCTTAAACTCACCAACAGAAAGTTCACAAGGAAAAACTTCACCTGACTTTCGTTGTGCGATTACTTCTCGTCCTTCACCAATGATATGTTTTTCCCCAGTATCCTTATATCGTTTTAGATAACCATCATGTTTGTCTCTATATTCCTGGGGAATGATGATGGTTACATTTTTTCCAATGACTTCTTCTTGTTTGTAGCCAAAGGTAAATTCAGCAGTTTTATTAAAAAATTGTATGATGCCTTCGTCATTGATGATCACAATCGAATCCGCAGCGTTTTGCGCCATTGAAAGGAATCTTGATTCACTTTCTAAAAACGCATTCTCCAATCGTTTGCGTTCTGTAATGTCACGGTGGTTGGACATGATGTAACCATCATATAACACCACAAACCTAACTTCCACATGACGGATATTAGGTTCCTCGCCATAAGAATATTCTTTCCAGAAAACTAAACTTTTTTTGTCAGATAAGTAAGCAAGAGCTTCAGATGTAATTTCACGTAAATATGGAGGAAGACCAACACTGATATGTTGGCCAAGTAGGAGTTCCGGTTTGTCACCTATATTCACAAACCTAGACGTTTTATAATCAACGATGATCCCATCACGATTGATTTTTAACCAAAAGTCTGGGTTTGATCTAAGTAAATTTTCTAATTCCCTAAGAACCTCTTTGTGGGGAAAGGCAGATGGATTTTGCCAAATACGAGATATAGGGGAATTAGATGGCATCAAGTATTGTCCTTGGAAGGAATATAGGAAACATTGTCATTTTCGGAAAGAAATTGTAAGAAATCACGGGGAAAAAAGAATCAACGTAAGGATTTTCCCCTTGTTTTACAACCATCTAATCAAACCCATTCTTTTCCATTTAGACCCTGAATCAGCGCACCATTTAGTCGCTACCTTTCTTTCTTTATCCAAAAAAATACCTTTTTTTCATAAGACTCTCAGTGCCATATTCCAATACACATCGAAACGATTGGAACAAACCATCCAAGGCATCCATTTTCCAAATCCAGTTGGTCTTGGTGCAGGTTTTGATAAAACAACAGAACTATTTCCTACGATGATCCACATGGGATTTGGATTCATTGAAGTAGGAACCATCACCGCAAAAGCACAACCTGGCAATGAGAAACCAAGACTCTTTCGTTATCCAAATGCCAAAGCGCTCATCAACAGAATGGGTTTTAATAACCCAGGAGCTGACCTTGCCGAAATCCAATTAAAAAACCAACAAAAGTTGGGTATAAGAGGGATCAATGCAGGCAAATCCAAAGTGACCCCTCTTGAAGATGCTGTAAGTGATTATGTTTATACATTAAAGAAGTTAATCCCTTATGGAGATTATGCGGTGATCAATATCAGTTCGCCAAACACACCTGGTTTACGGTCTTTACAATCCAAACAAAGTTTGATCGATCTGATTCTAGGAATTCAAAAAGAATTCAAAGACTCTTTTCCCATTCCTTTGTATCTAAAATTTGCACCAGACCTCACAGAAGAAGAACTCATCGAAAATCTTCAAGTATGTTTGGATTATAAAATTAACGGAGTGATCTTAACAAACACCACCCTCGACAAACAAAGTTTAGGTGAATTTAATCCACCAGAAGGTGGATTATCGGGAGGACCCTTATTCCAAAAATCTCTTCGTTTTGTTTCCCTTGCCTACAGAACCTTACAAGGGAAAATTCCTATCATCGGAGTTGGGGGAATTGACTCGGGGGAAAAAGCGTTACAGATGATGGAGGCAGGTGCCAATCTCATCCAAATTTATACAGGGTATATTTATGAAGGTCCTTTTTTACCCTATCAAATTTGTTCCTACTTGGATAAAATTTTGAAAGAACGAGGATACACGTCCATCGACCAATTGGTTGGTTCAGGGAATACAAAATGACAACAACAAAACCAAACAATACAATTTGTACCCACTTCGGTACCTGTGGAGGTTGCAATTACCTCGACATCGATTACACAAAAGAACTGCGAAAAAAAGAACAAAACATCAAAGAACTTTTTAAGGCATACCGCCATGTTGAGATCAAAACCATTGTTCCGAGTCCCTCTCCCGAATACTACCGTCACAAAATCCAATTGCCTTTTGGCCGTCGTATTGTTGGGAACAAAACCTTACTCACACTTGGGCTTTTCAATAGAGAATCCACTTTTGTCCTCGACCAAACAGAATGCCAAATCCAAGACCCAGGGTTAACTGAAGTTGCACTAGCTGTCAAACAATGGGCTCGGCGAGAAGGACTTCTTCCTTATAACGAAAAATCCAAACGAGGTATGATGAAGTACCTCGTAGCAAGAAAGTCGATCTCAACAGGAGAAATCATCCTAGGTATTGTCACTGCTAAAGAAGACCTACCACATGCTAAAGATGCCTCCAAAAGATTACACACTGCCATCCAAAATCGAATTGGAAAATCTGGTAAGTTTGGAAAACTCGTAGGGATCATTCACAACATCAATACCAAACACACAACGATGGCACTTGGCCGCGAAGAACATTTGTTATGGGGTAGACCTTACATCCATGAACATTTTGGAAAACACAAATTTCGAGTGGGACTGTCTACCTTTTTACAAGTGAATCCCATCCAAACACCGAGTTTGTACAATTTGGTTCTGGACGAAATGGACAAAGACACACGTGTCATCGATGCCTATTCAGGAATCGGAACCATTTCCTTTTGGATCGCAGGCCAATGTAAGGAAGTCCTCGGCATCGAAGAAAATCCAAACTCACATAGAACCGCATTAGAATCTGTAAAGTTCAACAAAGTGCATAACGTACGATTTCGAAAAGGGAGAGTGGCAGAAGTATTACCAACCCTGTATGGAAAAAATTACGATACCATCATCCTTGATCCACCAAGGACAGGGCTTGGTGCGGAAGTCGCAGAAACCATTCTTGGGATGGGATTTAAAAAAATTGTCTATGTGTCTTGTGACCCAATGAGCCTCAGAGAAGATTCCAATCTTCTCACAAGACAATACTTTTTGAATTCCCTACAACCTGTGGACATGTTTCCGAGAACAGACCATGTGGAAACAGTAGCCGTTTTTCGGAATAAAAACCTTATATAACGTCTGCTACAAACTCAGATGCTTTTTTACTAAATGCCATAATGGTAAAACTAGGATCCACGCTGACTCCTGTGGGAAAAACAGAAGAGTCAGCCACAAACAAATTTTGAAATCCAAACACTTGGTGTTTGGAATTCACAACAGAAGTTTCGCTCGATTTTCCCATACGGCAACCACCTGCAGGGTGTGGAGCTGCCATCGGGAATTCAGCTGGCCTCCAAGCCAAAGCATCAATCTCTTCTTTTTTAGGTAACTTGGTGAATTTGCGTAGTTTCATTCCAGCGAGGAATACTTCTTTAGCGCCAGCTTCAAAATTCAGTTTCATTTGTTTATAAGTAAGATCGCTAAAGATTTGTTTGGTGGTCTTTCCAAAGGGATAATGCACTTTAGTTTTTCCAAATAAATCTACTTCGATGGAGCCAAGTTCTCCTTCCACATCATCAATCCAACCAATGGTTCCACCCAAAAACTCAAGTTGTTTCATATACCGAAAGTGGTCTTTTCCAAAGCTAGGAAGTAATGCCGCTAGAGTGGCTGGTTGCAATTGGTTTGGCATGAGCATATACCCACCTTCTTTGTAGGAACCGTTTTGGAATTTTGCCAATCGGAACCCTTCGACTCCGTACGCCGCAGGGATATTCCGCCATTGGACAATCGGTTCTTCATACAATGCATGCACCATTGGCGAAGGGTTGATCGCTAAAAATTTTCCGAGTGCTGGTAATCTTTTTTTCAGACCATTCTTCAGTAAAAACTTACTACTGCCAAATCCACCTGCAGACACACAGACTGCTTTTGTTTGGAAACGAAGTTTGGTTTGGGTGGGCTTTAGTGTTCGTCTATCAATCACTACCGCAACAAGACCCTTCACTTGGTTTCCCACAATGTCCAATTGTTCTGCCCGTAAATCGGTATACACATCGGTTCCGAGCCGCACAGCACTTGGAATGTGGGTGATGAGCTGGGATTGTTTGGCACCAAAGAGACACCCTTGCATACAATGACCAGACTTTTGGCAATTTTTCCTAGCTTGGGGAACGTTGTGACCTTCCCAACCTAATCGTTGTGATGCGTTCCGAAACAAACGATTCATCGGATTGAAGTATTCTTCGGTGGCAGGTCTGACATGTAAGTCCGTTTCCAACTCATTCCAATACGAAGCCAAGTCTTCAGGAAGGTGGTGTTCGATCCCATACTTCCGATTCCACAACAGTAGGCGATCTTCAGGAGTACGGTAACTATCAGCCCAGTAGTGAACGGATGCTCCCCCTAAATTATTGCCATAAACCAAATTGATTCCACCATCACTTGTGGTGTGAAAATTCCTTTCGGCGGACACTTTTCCTGCCATATTCAATTCGTTATTATCAAAGGTCCCCGTATGGTAGTTCCCACCTTGTTCGAGAAGAGCCACTTTGATCCCACGTTTCGAAAGTTCATAGGCCATCGTAGCGCCACCACAACCAGAACCAATTACAACCACATCCACAGAGATCACTTCCCCTGGTTCGTAACTTTTGTAATCTCGATAGATCCCAATTTTTTTCATCTTAAACCTTAGTTTCCTTTGAGTAAGTTTTGGTAGTGAAGTCTTGCCTCACTCCATTTCTCTGGGGGATTGGCAAAGGGACCTGGGTAAGAAATGGAATCCCAAGTGGACTTGTGACCATAATACACAAGGCAAACCAATAGTTTTAAATTTCCGATCACAGCACGAACTACATCTGAATCTGTTTCCGCCACAGTTTCTAAGAATGAAATGCGATTGTCTCGTTCCATATTGGAAAAACACCGAAACCTTCCGTAAAAAAATGGTAGGTATTCCAAAACCATAACTGCTGAGTGAAAGTCTTCTTGGATTTCATCCGAAACAAAAGTCAATTCCTCATCTAATCTTCGCATAACACTTGCTTCTTCTAGATTAGGCATCCCAGGTTCTTGGATTGGCAAAACTACTTCAGAAAAACTAGTTAACGTTTTGATTTCTGAATCGCTAAAATAAAAATATCTGATTTTGGATTTGATTCCCGCACAAAATAAAAGTAATATAAGAAATGACTTTCTAGAGATAAAATACATACAACCTACCTTGTATTTTTTCATCTTTTACTAAATTGTTAATTGGTTTTCCATAAAATTGAAAAAAAGCATCACCACTTGCATTCATATCCCAAATTTCTCCCCTGAAAAAAACATTAATTCCGAGTTTGACTTGGGGGTTTTTCAATCGGCCTAACATAGCATATTTTTTCCAGGCAGATTTTTCAGTAATGTTACCAACGTCTTTTGGTAAAATATCTTTTGGATTCGCATAACCGTTGTAACCATTCCATTTTGATTGCCATGCTTCACTTGGTGCTACAAACGATGGAACAACCAAAATTTCTGCTTCCGATTCTTCGAGTTCTTTGTACACTTCCGGAAACCAGGAATCAGCACAAACCATTGTATACAATCTACCAAGAGAGGTCCGATAGGTTGGATTTTGATTCACTTCGCCTTCTGATAAAAATTGTTTTTCTTCAACGATAGGAAAGAGTTTACGCACGATTTGGTCATCCACTCGTCCGTCAGCGTGAAAATAAAAACTCACATTCTCCAATGGACCATCGGTCGGTGTGATTTTTCCTTCCACCACTTTTGGATGGGGTAACACAATAGAGCCCGCAACAATCGCTACGCGGTATTCCAAAGCCAATCGTGAAAATATCCTTTGGTAACGATCGGCCATTTGCCAAGCCTTCATCCGAAAGAGAGTTTCTTTTAGATGATCCTCTGCGTAGGAATTGCTAAATAAATAATGCCAAAGGAAAGAACCAAGATTTTGTTTCACCAATGTTTCCATAGCTTCGGTAATGGTTTCTTTTTCAAAAATGGATTTGTCTTCCGCTGTGACAACAAGCCATGTGCCAATGTATTCAGGGAATACAATGATCGTGCGGTCGACAAAAATGGATTCGTTGTCTTTTGCTTTTTGAAAGTATTCTTTTAAACTCGAATAAAAACTTTCTTCTGTGGCGTAACTATATTTGGTAAGATAGGGTTCAATGCCAATGACTGAGCCTCGTTTCCCTTTGCCTTCCATTTGTACATAAAGGTTTGGTTTTGGTAGGGAAAAAGAAATTTGGTTTGGTTCCAACGGTTGTTTTTTGCATTGGATCGCCAAAATCCCAACCGATAGAAAAATCGAAAAAGAGACAAAAAAACGCATCCACCAAATCTACACCAGTATTTCAATTCAGACAATATTTAATTGTGTTCTTGGTTTTTTCTTTTATTTTGACCTTATTCTATGAAAGAGAAACCTGCTCCCAAAAAAATCGTTCTCGCTTACTCAGGTGGACTCGACACCTCTGTCATCCTTGCTTGGTTGAAAGATACCTATGGTTGTGAAGTCATCGCTTTTTGTGCCGATGTAGGTCAAAAAGAAGAACTGACAGGCCTAGAAGAAAAAGGAAAAAACACAGGGGCTTCCAAAGTTTATATCCAAGACCTTCGTTTGGAATTTGCACGTGATTTTATTTTCCCAGCCATTCGAGGAAACGCCATTTATGAAATGCGTTACCTACTAGGAACCTCGCTTGCACGACCTCTCATTGCAAAAGCGATGGCAGAAGTTGCCAAAAAAGAAGGAGCAGATGCTTTTTCACACGGTGCGACTGGAAAAGGTAATGACCAAGTACGTTTTGAACTTACTTTCAAAGCTCTTTCGCCTAACTTACAAATCATTGCCCCATGGAGAACATGGAATTTTGGTGGCCGAGCAGACCTCATCGAATATGCAAAGAAAAAAGGAATTCCAGTTCCCGTAACAGCTGCTAAACCATATAGCATGGATCGAAATCTAATGCACCTTTCCTTTGAAGGGGGAATTTTAGAAGATCCATACAACGAACCTAAAGAGGATATGTTTATCCTAACTGTTTCTCCTGAAAAAGCACCAGACAAACCTACCTATTTGGAATTGGATTTTGAATATGGAGACTGTGTTGCCATCGATGGTAAAAAAATGAATCCACTCGAAGTGATGGAAACCTTAAACGATTTAGGTGGAAAAAACGGCGTAGGTCGAGTTGACATCGTAGAAAACAGACTTGTGGGGATCAAATCTCGTGGTGTATATGAAACACCTGGTGGAACCATACTCCACATTGCTCACCGAGATTTAGAATCCATTACTCTCGACAGGGACACCCAACATAAAAAAGACGAACTCTCTCAAGAATTTGCCAGATACATTTACAATGGCCAATGGTATTCCAACCAAATGAATGCACTTCGTGCTTATATGGACTACACACAAAAGTATGTGAATGGAACCGTACGAATCAAATTGTACAAAGGGAATTGTACAGTCGTGGGAAGAAAGTCCAACAAATCGTTGTACAACGCTGGCCTCTCTACATTTGAAAAGGAAGAACTTTACAACCAATATGATGCCGAAGGTTTTATCAATTTGTATGGCCTTCCAATGAAAGAATGGGCAAGGGTAAATCACTAATATGAAAAATATCGCCGTATACCCAGGTTCGTTTGATCCATTTACCAATGGACATTTAGACATCATACGGCGAGCCCATCCTCTTTTTGAGGAAATCATCATCGCCGTTGCGATTAATTCCAAAAAAACATCTCTTTTCTCTCCTGAAGAACGAGTGGAGATGATTGGTAAGGTTTTCCAAGGTTGGGACAAAATTAAAATTGATTCCTTTGAAGGACTGACTGTGGATTATTGTAAGGAAAAAAATTCACGAGTCATCCTTCGTGGACTTCGTGCTGTCACTGATTTTGATTACGAATATGCAATTTCACTGATGAACAAAAAATTAGCCCCTGAAATTGAAACTTATTTTTTAATGGCAGACAATGAGTACTCTTTTGTCTCCTCCACAATCGTCAAAGAAGTAGCAAGACACGGCAGAGCTGTATCCAACCAAGTTCCAGATGTTGTTGGCGAAGCACTTGTGAAAAAATTCTCCGTTTGATCGGAACCTTGAGGGTCTATGAAAACTCGTTCTTCTGTATTTTACGGTTTCACTTTGTTAGTGTTTGGGTCTTTGGGATATTACCTACTCCAAGCAGGTAGTGCCTTAGAAATTGCAAAAAACCTAACCATCACTGCCAGTGAACATTTAGATACAGAAAACTTCTTCAATCGTTTCCACCACCCCCTCGCATTACTTTTCATTCAAATCATAGTGGTTTGTGGGAGTGCCCGTTTTGTAGGTTATCTCTTCACAAGAAAGTTAAAACAACCTTCGGTCATGGGAGAAATTGTCGCCGGGATTTTACTCGGACCCTCCCTACTCGGATACTACTTTCCCGAAACGATGGGATTTTTATTCCCACCAACAAGCCTTCCTACTCTTGGAACTCTTAGCCAAATAGGTCTCGTTTTGTTTATGTTCATCATTGGAATGGAACTTGATCTTTCTGTTCTCAAAAACAAAGCGCATTCCGCAATTATCATCAGTCATGCGAGTATCATTTTCCCTTTCTTTTTAGGGATGACCTTGGCCTATTTTTTTTACACGGATTATGCTCCAGAGAACGTAGGCTTTTTATCCTTTTCCCTCTTTATGGGAATTGCAATGAGTATCACTGCGTTTCCCGTTCTTGCGCGCATTCTACAAGAACGAAACCTCACACGGACTCCGCTTGGTGCCATGGTGCTCACTTGTGCGGCGGCAGATGACATCACTGCATGGATCCTACTTGCGATCATTGTGACCATCTCTAAAGCGGGTAACCTCAACACCGCTTTATTTACGATCGGTTTGTCATTTGCTTATATCCTAACTATGGTATATTTGGTGGCGCCCTTTCTCAAACGATTGGGTTCCATTTATATTTCCCGAGAAAACCTAACAAGAACAGCTGTTGCTCTTATTTTGATGATTTTGTTTTTATCCTCCCTCACAACAGAAGTGATTGGGATCCATGCACTCTTCGGTGCCTTCCTTGCCGGTGTCATTATGCCATCAGAAGGGAACTTAAAAAAACTCATCGCTGAAAAAATCGAAGACATCGCTGTCATTTTATTCCTACCCATTTTCTTTGTGATCACAGGTCTCCGAACAGAAGTCACCCTTCTCAATGGTTCTCACCTTTGGTTAGTCTTTGGTCTTGTCTTACTCGTGGCCGTTGTAGGTAAATTTATAGGAAGTGCATTTGCCGCAAGAGTTGCAGGATCTAATTGGGAAGACTCTTTATCCATTGGCGCTCTTATGAACACTCGAGGCCTAATGGAACTCGTAGTCCTCAATATTGGTTATGATTTAGGAATCCTCAGTCCAGAAATTTTTGCTGTATTTGTCCTAATGGCTCTTGTCACAACTCTTTCGACAGGACCACTTCTAGATGGAATCCAAAAGTTTTTTGCAAGGAGAACGAGCACAACTTATCCCGAAAAACCATCGGATAGCAAACTACGAGTCCTTGTTGCCTTTGCCCAAGAAAAAATGGGTAAAAGTTTAGTACGATTTGCCTTCTCTTTATCTGGAAATCAAAAGAAAAATCTAGAACTCATCGCTTTGCATATTTCACCTAACGACTCATTATCGAATGAAGAAATCAGGAAGTATCGAGATGCGAGTTTCGAGGCGATTCGCCAAACAGGCTCTAGTTTAGGAATCCAAGTCCAAACTGAATACCGCATCACAGACAATGTCACTTATGAAATAGTCAACTTTGCCAAAATCAAACACTCTGACATCCTGCTCATAGGTGCCGCTAAACCATTGTTTTCTCGTAGTTATACGGGCGGAAAAATCAAAGGCATTTTGAACTACTGCCCCGCAACCGTTGGGGTTCTCATAGACAACGGACTTGAAACCATAGAAAAGGTGGCCATCCTTTATAAAGGGGACAAAGACCCCATCTTAAGTTTTGCTCAAAAACTCACTTCCTTAAAGGGAATGAAATCAAACAAAATCAAGGTGGAAAACCTGATCCAACCAGAAACGGACTTAAATCCTTTTCCTATTGCCATCAACCAAATCACAGGGTATTCACTGATTCTCATCGACCTAAATGTTTGGGAAGAGTTAGGTTTTGAAAAAATGGACCTTCTTCCCACTTCATTTCTTTTGGTACGTTTTTTAACTACCTAAAGATTCGATTGCTTTTTTCGGTTTCTCCATGCAACTGGAGATATGGAAAGAACTTTTATCATGCTTAAACCCGATGCAGTGAAAAACAAACACATCGGTGACATCCTTCAAAGAATCGAAAAAGAAGGATTTAAAATCCTAGGAATGAAATTCCTAAAACTCAGCCTCGAAGACGCAAAACAATTTTACGCAGTCCATGCGGCTCGTCCTTTTTACAACGACCTTTGCACTTATATGGCATCTGGTCCAATCGTTGCTTGTGCACTAGAACGTGACAATGCAGTTGCACATTGGAGAGATGTAATTGGTGCTACTGACCCTAAAGAAGCAAAAGCAGGAACAATCCGTGCATTATTTGCGGAAAGCAAAGAAGCAAATGCGGTTCACGGTTCTGACTCAGTTGCAAACGCATTACAAGAAATTGCGTTTTTCTTTAAAGGTTACGAACTTAACTAAGTTCTATATCAATTCAAAGATCGGTTCTTATTTAGAGCCGGTCTCATTTTAACGTGTCAAAATCCTTCCCTGAAATCTTACAGAACTCAAAACAACTTTTTGATACATTTTTTGATTCCTATACTCCTAAACTATTTTCACCAAAAACTCGCATAACAGAAGCATGTTTGTATAGTTTACAAGCTGGTGGAAAAAGAGTACGGCCAATATTTGTAATCAATTCATTTTTTGAGCCAAATAAAATTCCACAAAAAATAGATCTCTCAAATCATTCAGTTCTGATTGCCTCATTGGCTGTAGAATGCATCCATACTTATTCTCTGATACACGATGACTTACCTGCTATGGACGATGATGACACTCGTCGAGGAAAACCAACTTGTCATAAACAATTTGATGAAGCGACTGCAATTCTTGCAGGAGATACACTCAATTCCCTCAGCTTTTATTTATTGTCTCTTGTAGAACCTACCGATGGACATCTCATTCGTGACCTAATCCATATCTTACACCGAGGTGCCGGAATCACTGGAATGATCCTTGGTCAAATGGAAGACATCGAAGAAGAAAAAAATCCAAGGATCGCGAACCGCGAATCTAAACTCCATTCCATCCATGAAAAAAAGACAGGTGCCCTCATTGAATCTTCCTTTTTATTAGGGAACCGATTACGTCCTGATTGGTCAGAACGAGAGGCCGTACTTTCTCGCTATGCGAAAGAGATTGGACTTTTGTTTCAAATCACAGATGATATCCTCGATGTAGAAGGGAATTTGGAAGAACTTGGAAAAACCCCAGGGAAAGATGCAAAAGTTGGAAAATTGACCTACCCAAGTTTATACGGGATGGAAAAATCCAAATCTCTCAGAGCTGAATCTCTCAACAAAGCCATCACAATTGCCAAAGAACTTCCTTCTTTGGATCATGAATTCTTTATTGGATTACCGAAATACATTGCAGAAAGAAAAAATTAGACTCGATGAATATCTCGTTCGCGAAGGTTATGCGAAGGATCATAAATTTGCACAATCCTTAATTCTTTCTGGTTCTGTTCTAGTAAATGATGTTATTGTTTCCAAAGTGGGAACACGCGTATCTGCAAAAGATAAAATTCGAACCAAAGAAAAAATTAAATCATACGTCTCAAGAGGGGCATATAAACTTTTAGGAGCATTTGAAAATTGGAAAAACACAAATGTGGAAGGGAAAACCTGTATCGATTTGGGTGCTTCCACTGGAGGCTTTTGCCAAGTCTTACTCGAAAAAGGAGCATCAAAATTATATGCAGTTGATGTTGGATATGGACAATTGGCTCAAAAAATTGCCAATGACCCTAGAGTGACAGTTTTTGATCGAACCCACTTAAAAGAATTACCATCATTAACCCTTGAACCACTCACAAACCAAACTTGGATTACGATGGATCTAAGTTTCATTTCGCTTGTCCCAGTTTTTTCGTTTTTACTCCCTCTGTTTCAGAAATACCCAAAAATCCATTGGTATGGTATATCACTTTTTAAACCACAATTTGAGGTACACCCTTCCAAATTGGAAAAAGGTGTATTGATTGATTCGCAATTGATTGGTTATGCGATTCGAAAGGTTTGGCATAAAATTAAACAATCTGATCCGAAAATTAGATTTGTTGGTCTAATGGAATCTCCTATTCAAGGAGCGGATGGAAATCGCGAGTTTTTGATTCGTTGGGAAAGATACGGTGGTGATTAAATCATAAAGCCAGTTACGGCTTCTTTTAATTGGTCTGTTGAAAATGGTTTCATCAGATATGCATACGAAGGGTTTTGATTGATCCGCTGTTTCGAAGTTTCATCCAAAAATCCCGTTAAAAATAAAACAGGTACGGAGAATTGGTTTCGCAATGACTCTGCTGTTTCAATGCCATCGAGAGATCCTTCTAAATTGATATCCATTAGAATCAGATCTGGCACCTTTTCAGAAACAATTTGGAATGCCTCATCCCCCGAAGGAACAACAGCTATCACATGAAAACCAAATGATTCGATTTTCTGTTTGATATTGAGTCCGAGGAATGGTTCATCCTCTACGATGAGGATGTTCTTTTTCGTCATATATGCTTTATTTTATAAGGGGGGGTCTGTTAAAAAGTAAAAATACTATATGGCAGATAAAAGTATCAAACAACCCGAGAATGTACCAGGAAAATACTATGTCGACCAGACTTGTGTTCCCTGTAACGATTGTGTCAAAGAAGCTCCAGACCTCTTAGAATACAATACGGACGAAACGCACATTTTCTTCAAAAAACAACCAACCACTCCTTTAGAGGAAAAACAAGCAAAAGCCGCAATGGCAATGTGTCCAGTTGATGCAATCGGCGATGATGGAGAGTAATTAAGAATTATAGAATTCTCTAATATTCTTAGCCACAACATCTGGTTTTTCCAAATGTATGGCATGTCGTATTTTTGGGATCCAAACCAATTTACTTTTTTTAATATAGGATTTCATTTGATTCATCATAAATGGAGGAGTGATTTCATCCTCTGCACCTGCTAGGATCAAAGTAGGTATTTTGATTCCCTTCATTTTGGATCCAAAAAATATCTCTTCTTCCCTTCTTAAAGTATTCTCTTGTAAATATTCATTTGGTTTATCGTTCCAAATCGTAACCAATGTGTGACGGAAAAGATAGCCAGGTTCGGGAAATTCCTCTCCGTATAAATATCTCAAAAGTAAAACAACCTGTCTTTCCGATTTAGGAAAAAGGATCTTTCGCATTTTTTCGCGGTCAGGGTGTTGGATTCCACCTGGTGCAAGAAGGATTAATTTGTCCACACGATGTTTTCGATCATTTAGGACTAAATGTTGGGATACTAGTCCCCCCATAGAATGGCCAACAAGAGAAATATGATCCAAATTGAGTTTTTCCAAACACTCGAGGAGTAACTCGGCCCAAACATCGATTTGATAAAGATATTTCACAAGTGGTAATTTACTTTTACCATATCCAGGCAAATCGAATACATACAATGGATATCCATCATTTAACAGTTCTTTAACGACTCGCCGAAAACCAAAACTTTCGTCGAGTAAACCATGAAAAAAAACGATAGGTTTTTGATTCCCATTTCCAAACTTCCAATAAAAAATTTTGTGTCCTCCTAAGTTGACATAAGAGGGAATTCCACCCATATTTTTCATTGATTTACGTCTCTGGGACTGATAATTTCGATAAAGGCTTCGGTAAAAAAGTTTAAACATAATGTTAGATACAAAAATTCGCAACTTATCGCAGCTACTTTCCCATTCCTCGAATCCTTATCTTTTCGTCGATCTTAAATCCCAAAAGATCATAGATTACAATGAACAAATCAAAACTCTATTAGCTATTGAAGAACCTCTTCCTTGTTCTATGGATCTTGTATTTGCAGATAGTTTTAAATTAATCACTTACATTCGGGAAAATCCAAATCAAAAGGATTTTTTCAATGTATCCATTCATAATCCCAAACATAAAAATTTATCCATTAGTATTCAGTTTTTTTCTCTATCCGAATTTTTTGATAAAAACGATGGTTTTGAAATTTATGTTTTGTACTTTCAATGGGAACAAATTGCGAGCGAAGGAACCACATTACATGGTGAAAATTCAGAAATTCCATTTTTAAGAACAGATTCGTTTGGAAACATATTGTTTGCTAACAATCGATTTTTAGATTTTTTTACTCTTTCGTTAGAGCAAATCCGAAAAAAATCAGTATTTGAAATTCTATCTCTACCTGAACCAACAAAATCAGAATTGTTAAAACAAAATTTAAAGTATGATATTGAAATTCGTTCCGGATTCGGAGGGAAACAAAAGTTTCAATTACAAAGTTTTTTAACACCAACGCTTCTAACAAACTCAAATGATATTACAATTTTACTTTTAGATTTATCAACATTACAAAATGCAGAAGAAACCATCAAATATGGTGAAGAAAAATTAAAAACATTTTTTGCAACTATCAATAATGGATTCGTTATTGTTAACCAAGATGCTATCATTTTAGAAGTAGCACCCATCTTTAAGTTTTTATTATTTCAACTTTTAGCTTTTGAAGTGGGAGATAATATTTTCGATTATTTTGAATTAGAACAAAAAACTAAACTAGTAGATGTTTTAAAAGATTCAATTGAAACTCAAACTACTCAAAGAGCAGAATTTGATTATACATTAATCGGTGAAGAAAAAACTTTTGAAATCAAATTCATTCCAGTTCGAAGGCTTAACCCTAATGACAAAAAAGTGATGTTAGTTTTTTCGGATATCACAGAAACAAAACGTTTGGATCGTCAACTCATCGAATCAATGAAATTTGCTAGTATCGGTGAAATTGCCGCAGGACTTGCCCATGAGATCAATAATCCTCTACAAAGTGCCCTATTGTACTTAGAAGATTTGATAACTGTTGACGAAACAGATCCAAATGAAAGGAAAAACATTCTTCAAAAAATTGAGGCTGCCAATTTAAGAATCCGCGATTTAGTAAAAGCATTACTTGACTTAGGACGGATGGAAAGTCCAAATCGAGATTTTGTTTCGCCTTATTATATTTTGGTGAGAACAAGTGAGTTAGTCGAAGTCAGTTGTCGTAAAAAAAACATCCAATTTACAAGGCATGCTGGTCCGAACTTACCTGGTATTTTTGTACGCTGGCAAGAAATTGAACAGGTGTTGATCAATTGTGTAGTAAATGCGATTAATGCTTTATCGGAAATGGAAATTCCAAGAGAGAAATCAAAAATAGAGTTGGGAATCGATTTTGTTAGGAGTCAAAAAAAAGACTGGGTAGTTTTTTCGGTGGAAGACAATGGACCAGGAATTGATGATGAAACATTAGAAAAGGTTTTTTTACCATTATTTACAACTCGGCGTAACAAACAAGGAACTGGATTGGGATTATCGATCTCTAAAAAAATCATCGCAGAACATGGCGGTGAGATTTATATCAAAACAAAAAATGGAGCGGGAACAAAGGTAGAAATTTTCCTTCCTGCTCATACGGACGAAAATGGATAAAATTTTAATTATCGATGATGAGGAAGATATACGTATCGCTTTAAAACGTGTATTATCACGAGAAGGATACCAAATCGAACTTTCGGAATCAGCATCAGAAGCAGTACATAAAATTGAATCCGGTGAATCCTTTTCTCTAGTAATCTCTGATATTTTAATGTCTGGAATGTCTGGGATTGATTTTACCAAATTTATAGCAGAAAAAAATATTAATTTACCAGTTATATTGATAACAGGAAACCCCAACTTATCTTCGGCAGAAGCAGCTATACGTTACCATGCTTATGAATATATTTCAAAACCTGTTGATAGAACACAACTTCTCTCCGTCGTTAAACGTGCATTAGAAGTTAAAAACCAAAAAGATTCGGATTTAGAAAAACTAATGTTGTCCGAAAAATTGGAAAAAGCTCTTAGAACACAAAATTTAGACTTAAACAGACAAAATGCTGCCATTCTTAATGCAACATCAGATGCAGTTATCACCATCAATCATAAATTAATTATTGTTTCTGCTAACAAAGCAAGTTTTGATATGTTTCGATTTCAATCTCCCCTCGATTTAATCGGACAAAATGTACGTATTTTATTTACTGAAAATAAAATGCAAAAATACATGAATCAAGTTTCAAAGGTATTGGAACAAGAACCTAATAAATCCACTCTCCAACTTTCCGATGTTACTTTGCAAAGATCTGATACTTCAACGTTTCTTGCTGATATTGCCATTTGTTCTTACAGTTTAGATGGAGATTCTTATTATACAGGTGTGATTCGTGACGTTACCCAAAAAAAATTGATGGTGGAACAACTTATCCATTCCGAAAGAAGGGCCTTTTTATCTGTTGTAGCTGCAAGTATTGGTCATGAAATCAACAATTCATTAACGGCAATCCAGGGTTTTGTGGAAATGGCATCTCGAGAAAATGCAGATTTAATGTTAAAAGATCGAGCCTTAAAAGTTACTTTGAACCAAACAGAGAAGTTAAGAGCTTTAACTTCTAACTTATTACAATTGGGAAAATCTGTTAAGTCTAATACCGAAAAAACAGAAATCCTAGATTTGAATTCTGAAATTTCTTCCGTATTACAAGTCTTCAAAGAAACTGCAAAATTAAAATACTGTCAAATCAAACGAGAAAACTCGGAAATACAAATTCCTATCCGAATGAATTCTGACCAGTTTGCACTTTTACTTTCAAATATATTATTAAACGCTGCAGATGCTACAAATAATATTGGAACTATCGAAATCATCACTTACGTTGAGAAAAAGAATGCTCATCTAATCATAACTGACGATGGTGAAGGAATGACACAAGAAACGTTAGAAAAAATATATGAACCTTATTTTACAACAAAAGAGTTAGGAAAAGGAACTGGCTTGGGAATGTTTGTAGTAAAACAAATAGTGGATAATTTTGAAATTCAGCTACAAATTGATTCAACAATTGGAAATGGTTCCAAATTTCATTTTATTTTTCCCGAGGTTTTCGAATCTTAGTAGGTAACGTGTACCCTGGAATCAACGAAAATCAAATTGAATTTATCCATACTCGTTACGGAAAAAACTGTAACATCTTACCTTTACAAGAAGAAGCATCAAGTCGAAGATACTTTCTTATACAAACATCTAAAAACAAAGAGGAAGTTGTTTGTTTAGACGAAACTGTAAATGATGATTTTGTCAAACTCAGCTTATTCCTTGATCAAAATAATATTCCAGTTCCCAAAATATTTGATACAAACGATGCATTAGGAATCATCTGTATGTCCTATGAAGGAAAGTTGGACTATAGTTCGTACCAACTCTCAAATTATCTCGACCAATTTCCAAAATTAATCGATTTGATTTTAAAAATACAAACATTGGACCCACCTGATTTTGTTAAAAATAGAAAATTTGATACAGAAAAACTAAGTTTTGAAACCAATCTCACACTCGAAAAATTTACATCATTTAAAGAAATTTTCCAAATCAAAACAAATATTTCCAATGAAGCTCGAGCCTTTATTGATGAAACAGTAGGATATCTAGACAAATACTCAATTAATGTTTTTACGCACAGGGATTTTCATTGTCGAAATTTACTAAGGTCATCTAATTCTGGTTATGTTTTAATTGATTATCAAGATGCGCGAATGGGAGTTCCACAATATGATTTGGTTTCAATTTTATATGATGCCTATTATCCACTTCCACGTGAATTTAGGATGAATATGTTAAAATATTTCCAAGGAAAAAACATTGACCAATCTAAAAAATTTAAGGATACATTTTATCTCCAAGCTCTTCAAAGATCATTCAAAGCACTGGGAACTTATTTTCGCATGGTTGTTGATCATAATAAAGATAAATTCAAACCTTCTATTCTTTCTTGTTTGAACCAATTGGAAGAAATCATTCAACTTGGTATGTTTCCCGATTCATTATATATTTTCGTAAGGAGTCTGAGAGAGGAATTAATTTTACATAAGGACTTTAGGAATTTATGAATGCTTTCGTTCTTGCTGCTGGATTTGGAAAACGAATGGGTTCACTCACAAAAAACACTCCGAAACCACTCCTTCAAATCCAATCGATCACTTTATTAGATTATTCATTGTATTTGTTAAATCTTTGGAACATTCAGAAAATATGGGTCAATGCACATTATCTCAGTGAACAAATCATAAACCATTTTAAATCATTTGAAAATGCCCAAATTGAAGTTGTGGTTGAAAAAGAAAAGATTTTAGGTACGGCAGGTGGCATCCGAACCGCCTTACCAGACAACCTTTCTTCGGAACCAATGTTAATCATCAATCCAGATACAATATTTTTTCCAGATCAAAATTTCTCGCCTAAAACAAGTTTAGCGAATAACTCAAAAATCCATTTATATTTATTACCCTCACCAGAAGGGCAAAATTATACAAAAATTTCGATTGGTAAGAATCAAAAATTGGAATTTGGCATTGGAAATCTATACTACATAGGCCTTGCTGTAATAAATCCATTCTGTCTTATTGAATTGGAAAAAAATCAATACTTTGATTTGTCTGATATTTTTAAAGAATGTGCAATTCGAGGTGAAATTACCGGAGAAATTTTCTCCGGCACTGTTTTAGATTTAGGAACAAAAGAACTTTGGGATTCTTATCAAACAAAGGATATTTTTGGTGAAAATTTAAATAATATCAAAACTTTCTTAAATAGATCCAAGATGACTTAAAATTTCATCTTTTTTCTTTTCATATCCTTTTTTGCCTAATAATGCAAACATATTGTTTTTGTAATCTTCGACTCCTGGTTGGTCAAATGGATTTACACCTAACATATAACCAGAGATAGCACAGGCAAATTCATAAAAATACATAAGTTCACCCAATATTTCTTCATTGATTGCAGGAAGAGTGAATTCTAGACATGGAACGCCACCATCTTTATGAGCAATTAATGTTCCTAAGATAGCGCTTTGATTCACTTCGGAAAGTTTTTTTTCTGCAAGATAATTTAAACCATCATTATCATTTGTTTTTTCTGTGAGGTAAACATCTTGTTTTGGTGTTTCTATCTTAATTACCGTTTCCATTAACTTACGTTCACCATCTTGGATATATTGACCCATAGAGTGTAAATCGGTAGTGAATTGTACGGAAGCAGGATAAATTCCTTTCCCGTTTTTTCCTTCACTTTCACCAAACAGCTGTTTCCACCATTCAGTTAAATAACTTAAAGAAGGATTGTACGAAACAAAAATTTCTGTAGTTTTTCCCAAAGTGTATAAAGAGTTTCGAATCGCGGCATATAAACATGCCAAATTTCCACCTTGGGAAGTAGTTGATTTCAATTCAGATTCCATTTGTTTTGCACCATCAATCAATTTGTTGATACTAAAACCTGCTGCAGCGATTGGCAATAGACCTACGGGAGTGAATACAGAATACCTGCCTCCGACATCATCTGGTATGATGAAAGTAGGAAATCCATATTCGTCTGCTAAATGTTTCAAAGCACCTTTAGATTTGTCAGTCGTCGCAAATACCCTATTTTTAATATTATCCTTTCCATATTTTCTTTCTAATAAAGAAAGTAACAGGCGAAAGGCGATTGCTGGTTCAGTAGTAGTTCCGGACTTTGAAATCACGTTTACGGAAAACTCTTTTCCTTCCAGAAATGCTAACAAACGAAAATGGTAATCGGCATCTAAATGATGGCCGGCATACAAAATTTTTACCGATTTTTTTTGCGTTTCTGGACTACTAAATTCAGGTGTGAGTGCTTCTATAACTGCTCTTGCACCCAAATAACTTCCGCCAATTCCAACAACCACTAAGTATTGTGAATGAGATTGGATAGTTTCGGCTGCTTTTCGGATGGATTGCAAATCTTCAGATTTGATTTGATTAGGTAGGTCTACCCAACCTAAAAATTCATTACCTAATCCGGTGCGATTCAATAGAGTTTGTCTGGCGTTTTCTGCTCTTTCTAACTCACTAGTGAAATTGGATTGGTTAAGAAAGGGTTTCACAAACCGATCCGAAATTTTTAGATTCGACATAACACCTGTCCTAAAATAAAATATAGCATCGAAAGGAAGATGAAGTGGATTCATTGAGAAGTAAAGAAAATTTGAATCATTTTGAAAGTATATTTGGAAAAACAAATATAAAACCTCGTTTGTTTGAGGCACCAGCTAGAATCAATATCATTGGGGAACATGTAGATTATTTGGGTGGAACTGTCCTACCTGCAGCTATAAATTTTGCCGTACAGGTTTATTTAAGACCAAATCATTCGGAATATTATCAATTTCATTCGATCACTTATAATGAAACTCTTACGATCAAGAGACCTTTCCAACCGAATCAAAAATCACCATGGACTGATTATATCACTGGGGTCATAGTTGAGATAGAAAAACTCGGATTCAAAGTTCCTGGTTTTGAGTTATTAGTTGACGGCGATATACCTCAAGGTTCTGGTCTTTCTTCCTCTGCCGCACTTGAAGTAGTCACTGGATTTGCAATTTCAGAAACTTTTAACTTGGGTCTAAAAAAAGAATCCATTGCTGTGATCGGTCAAAAAGCAGAAAACAATTTTGTTGGTACCAAATGTGGGATCATGGACCAATTCATCATCGCAGTTGGAAAACAGAATGATTGTATCTCTTTAAACACAGAAACTCTCGATTATTCTTACCATCACTTTGAATTGGGGAACTATGAATTTTATTTGATTAACTCAAATGTAAAACACAATTTAAAAGATAGTGCTTATAACAAACGAAGGTTAGAATGTGAATCTGCATTGCAAAAAATACAAACAAAATACCCAAATCATAAACAACTTTACGATGTAACCGTATCCATCCAAGAACTAACTGAGTGTGGTTTAACTCCAGATGAAATCAAACGGACAATTCACGTTACATCCGAAAGAGAAAGGACAAAAAAAGTCATCCAAGGATTGGAAACTAACCAATTCCCTCAAGTTGGTGAAGCGTTATTTGAAACACATGATTCATTGTCTAAAAACTTCGAAGTTTCGTGTGATGAAACAGACTTCATCGTTTCCGAACTTAAAAAATTGGGAGTGATGGGAGCACGAATGATTGGAGGAGGTTTTGGTGGTTGCGTACTCGTACTAGACAAAAAAGAACATTATGATAAAATAAACGAGGAAATGAAAAAAAGTTATCAACAAAAATTTAACCTTGCGTTAGACTTCTACAAGTTTCAAATCTCGGATGGGGTGAAGGAAATTTCCATATGATTGAAAATTGGGATGATTATACGGTTGAAAGTGGAGATTTCAAAATGGAAGTTTTGCAACAAAAATTTGTTCCACTTCCTGAATCTGGCATCTACTTCGAGTTATCTGGGGAAATCAATTTGTACAATTCACAGGTAATGAAGGAAAATCTGGAAATTTTAATCACCAAAGGGATCCATCATATTTTTTTAAACTTTGAACAAGTAAGTTATATCGATAGTTCGGGGTTAGGTGTTTGTTTAGGGATCCACTCTCGATTAGTAAAACAAAAGGGATACATTCGGATTGTATCCCCTTCAGAAAAAGTTCGTTATGTATTAGAACTCACAAAACTTAAAAGTTTACTCCAAATTTTCCCGACTTTAGAGCAAGCCGTCAATCATACTTAAAAATAGGAAGGAAACAAAAACTTTAACTTAGAAACCTGCTCAGGATTTCTTTTTTCCGGAGCGGTTACAAGTGAAAACTTTGTACTTCCAACTAAACTATTGTCATCCGATTTACCTAATAAATCAATGAGAGCAGATAAAAGTTTTTTAGCTGTATCTGCATTGGTACTGAGGTTTGCAAGTACCATTTCTAAAGTAACATGTGCTTCGTCTTCTTTCCAACAATCGTAGTCAGTCGACATACAAACCATTTGGTAAAGTATCTCCGCTTCTCTTGCTAATTTCGCTTCAGGTAAAACTGTCATGTTGATGATATCGGCTCCCCAAGAACGATACATGTGGGACTCTGCTCGAGTAGAAAACAAAGGTCCTTCCATACAAATCAATGTTTTGTTGGAATGAATGGGAAGATTGATTTGTTTTGCAGCAACTTCAACTTTTTTGGCTAGTCCAGGGGAAAAAGGATCGGCAAACGGGGCATGTGCCACCATTCCATTTTCAAAAAATGTTGCAGGCCTTGCTTTGGTTCGGTCAATGATTTGTGATGGGATCACAAAATCTCTCGGTGCAATTTCTTGTCGTAAACTTCCCACAGAACTAAATGCAATAATTTCTTCGACGCCTAACTGTTTTAATGCGGCAATATTAGCACGTGCTGGAACTTCACTTGGATTTAAAAAATGTCCTTTTCCATGCCTTGGTAAAAACGCAATTTCCTTACCTTTGAATCGACCAATCGTAATCGTATCAGATGGTTTTCCCCAAGGAGTGTCCGGATGGATTTCATTAAGAATTTCCATTCCGTCGATTGAATATAGACCTGTCCCACCAATAACCCCGATTTTCACTACATTTGCCATATGAATCCTCTTAAAGTGCAGTTTTCCCCTAACGATTTTGGTTGCATTCGTTTTTTAACTGTCCAGACTGTAGAATGCTCATGGGAGAATACATGAAATCCAAAATCCTATCCATTACCAGTATCACACTTATCTTTTTTGTCACTGCCAGTATTACCTCTGATAGTTCCTTTGATTTATCCACTGAATCAGATCGAAAATCAGTGAGTGTCACCATTTATAACGGCGGGATTGGACTCGTTAGAGAAACACGAGTAATCAATTTAACCAAAGGAATTCGCACCTTAAGATTTGAAGATGTTCCTTCTCAAATCATTCCACAAACCGTTCGTGTAAAAGGAGAAGATCCAAAAAAACTAACTGTCTTCGAACAAAACTATGAATATGATCTAATTTCACCAGAACGCCTGATGGACAAATACATTGGGAAAGAAGTAACTCTTTACCAAGAAGGAAAAGAAAAAACTACTTCAGTCAAAGCAAAACTCATAGCGAATAATGGAAGTCCTGTCTACCAAATTGGGAACGAAGTCTCTTTGGGTTACAACGGCCGAGTCACTGTCCCAACTATTCCTGAAAATTTATTCGCTAAACCAACATTAGTATGGAAATTGAAAAATGATACGGAAAAAGAACAGGCAGTAGAAGTATCCTACCAAACCAATGGACTCGGTTGGTCAGCGGACTACATTCTTGTTTTAGACAAAGAAGAAAACGAATGTGGACTTAACTCGTGGGTCACACTCAATAACAATTCAGGTGCTGAATTTAAAAATGCTGTTTTACAATTGGTAGCAGGGAAAGTAAATTTACTTTCAAACAAACCTGCTTATTCAGAACAACCTCGTTATGTGAAAAAAACTTCTATGAAAGAATACGACGAAATGTCAGATTCTGCCCCTGAATTCAACCAAGAGAATCTTTCTGAGTATTACCTCTATACCTTGGACC
This sequence comes from Leptospira sp. WS39.C2, assembly GCF_040833965.1. NCBI lineage: Bacteria > Pseudomonadati > Spirochaetota > Leptospiria > Leptospirales > Leptospiraceae > Leptospira > Leptospira iowaensis. The sequence continues at coordinate 67,860 of NZ_CP162142.1, read as the reverse complement.
AACCAACAACAATTGGTTACAACCAAACCAAACAAGTACAACTTTTCCAATCAGAAGGGATTGAGATCAAAAAATACTTTGTTTTCGAAAACCTTCCTATGTATGAGGGAAATGAAAAAAATTTCAACAACGCGACGATTAAGTACATCTTTAAAAATACCAAAAAGAATAACTTAGGCAGACCACTCCCACAAGGAACCATTCGAGTGTTTAAAGCTGATTCCAAAGGAAGACAACAATTACTTGGCGAAGATACGATAGACCATACTCCTGAAAATGAAGATGTAAAAATCAAAACAGGCCAAGCCTTTGATGTTGTTGCCAACGGAAAACGTCTTACTTATGAAGTATTCAAACTCTCAAGAGGAGATAAATCATCCTACTCCGTGGAAATCCGAAACCGTAAAAAAGAAGCCATCGAAATTCGTTTTTATGCAAGTTTATGGGGTGATTGGAACATCACAAAATCTTCTCATAAATTCATTAAGGAATCTTCTACAAAATCCTATGCAGATGTTCCGCTCAAAGCAAATGAAACGGTTACATTAGAATACACAGTTGAGACAAAATACTAATCATGGAATCACAATATGATGTGATCATCATTGGATCTGGAATCGGTGGGTTAACCGCCGCTTCCATTTTATCACAAGTCGCAAACAAAAAGGTTTTAGTTCTCGAGCGTCATTTTAAGTTAGGTGGCTTTACACATACCTTCAAACGATTGGGAAAGTTTGAATGGGATGTTGGAATCCATTACATTGGTGATTTGGCGGAAGGTTCTATGTTACGAACCCTTTTTGATTCGATCACAAAACGGGGTGTCCAATGGAAAAAAATGGAAGAACCATTTGAGGTCTTTGATTACCCAAACTTTAGTTTTCCAGTTTTTGGTGAAAAAGAACGTTTCCGTTCGGATCTAAAAACCAAATTCCCCAAAGAAGAAAAGGCAATCGACCAGTACTTCAAGGATGTCGAAACCTTCACACAATGGTTTGGGCGACACTTCACCTTAAAAGCCTTACCTGCTTTTTTTGAAAAAGCCGCTAAGTTACTTGGTTTGGATCACATCAAAACTCCTTACATCACAACAAAAGAATACATGGACTCTCATTTCCAAGATGAGGCTCTAAAAGCCCTACTCTGCTCCCAGTGGGGAGATTATGGGCTTCCTCCCAAGGATTCTTCTTTTGCGATCCATGCCATGATTGTTGCCCATTACTTTAATGGTGGTTATTTTCCTATAGGTGGATCATCCAAAATTGTAGATTCTATTGAACCCATTGTTGAAAAAAACGGTGGTGCAATGAAAATCCTACATACCGTAAAAGAAATTCTTTTGGATGGAGACAAAGCCATTGGAGTGAAAGTGGATGTGCAAAAAGGGAAAACCATCTCCGAACATAGTTTTTTTGCCGATATCATCATCTCTGATGCGGGAGCATATACTACTTATAACAAACTATTGCCAAAACAATATTCAAAGGACTTCCAAACTCCTTTGGAATCACTCAGTACCCAAGGCACAACATCCATCACACTTTATATCGGATTTAAAGATTCACCGTCGAAACTCGGATTCCATGGAGAGAACCATTGGATTTTTCCATCTGTGAACCATGACGAAAGTTATGCGAATCGGAATGGTCTCATCGAAGGGAAACCACCCATGATGTATTTATCTTTTCCATCATTAAAAAATCCAGAAGCGGAAGGTCATACCGCCGAAGCCATTAGTTTTGCTGATTATTCTAATTTCGCGAAATGGAAAGGAGAACCTTGGAAAAAACGAGGGGAAGACTACAACCAACTTAAGGCTACCATAACCGAAGGGATGTTGCAATTTTTAGAAGAACGGTTCCCTGGTTTTCGAGACCTCATTGAGTTTTCGGAACTATCCACTCCCATTACCACGGAATACTTTACAGGACACAAAGAAGGTTCCATTTACGGACTTTCCTGTACACCAGAACGCTTTCGACAAGAATGGTTAGGAGTAAGGACAACTGTCAAAAACCTTTACCTAACGGGAGCCGATGCCTGTTCTCCTGGCGTTGCTGGAGCTCTAATGGGTGGTGTGGCTGCCTCTTCGGTAGTCCTCGGTCTTACGGGAACTTTGCGACTCATGAAGGAACTTTTCCAAAAGAGCCAAGAAACCGATTGACAAATGGTTTGAGATTTGATAGTTTGATATTAAACCAATGGGAACTAAATTCAAAGGATCTAAAAAGGAAGTACAAGCTCTTGACTCGTTTATCAAATTAAAACGTGCTTCGGAATCTTTGTCTTCTAGGCTCATCTCTGAATTCAACAAATGGAATATTTCGGAAAGCCAATTTGGAGTTTTGGAAACTTTGTACCACTTGGGTCCACTTTGCCAAAAAGACTTAGGGGATAAAATCCTCAAAAGTACAGGGAACATCACACTCGTGATTGATAACTTGGAAAAAAGGAATTTGGTAGAAAGGGTTCGTGGAGTAGAAGACAGGCGGTTTATCTCTGTCCACCTTACCACCGATGGAAAAAAACTAATCGAACAGATATTTCCTGACCACGTAAAACGAATCACATCGGAGTTTGCCGTTCTTTCTCCAGAAGAACAGGAAGTTCTTGGTAAAATTTGTAAAAAACTTGGTAAAAAATCTGAAATCTGTCCTAAATAATTTAGTCTCTGTAATCCATTACCAACCGAAACCCAGCTCGCCTATCTTCGCTTAAGTTAGGAATCCCTCCATAAGATCGTGCACTTGCGGTAGCATTTTTTGCGGAATCAGAATAGGATCCACCGCGCACCACTTTGTATATTTTTCCAAAGGAAAAGTTTTTGATGTGGTGGCCTGGATACAGTTGATAGTCGCTAGACGTCCATTCCGGGGCATTTCCACACATACCTATCGCTCCATAAGGACTTGCCCCTTCGGTTGAAAGTTCAAACACAGATTGTGTTTTTCCAATTTTGGATTCTCTTGTATTACAAAATAAAGAATCATATTCATCACCAAATGGATACTTGGTGGCAGTGATTTGGTATCCAAGAGTTTCATCTCGGTTTGTATATTCCACAACACCTGGACCACGAGCTGCTTTTTCCCATTCCCATTCCGAAGGAATTCGTTTCCCTGCCCAAGCTGCATATTTTTCTACTTCGCGGTAGGTAAGATGTACAACTGGATGATCCCCTTCTCCTTCAGGATACTTACCACCAATCCAATGTGGAGGAGATTTGGTATTTGTTTGTTTTAAAAAGAATTCATATTCAGAGTTTGTGACTTCAAACTTATCGATATAAAACGAAGGAATCTCTTTGAGATTGGATGCTTTAGGTTCTAAAAAATATGGGTTAAAACTATCAGCAGAGGGATCTGTCCCTTGCCCGTACAAAAACAATCCTCGTGAAACCAACACCATTTCTTTCCTGTCTTTTGGATGGAAAACTGTCTTACGAGGAGGAGTGAACCTACCTTTAAAAAAAGCATCTGGTTCGGTAAAAAAATCTTCTTCCACATAACTTGCGATATAAGCATCTGTTGTAATCTCTTTCATTTTGGAAGAGATATCTGGCTTATAATCTCCAACTAAAACCACTTCAATAAACTGGTTGGATTTACTGATATTTTTTTCTTCCCAAATGGTATCCCTGACAATGAGTAATCCTTGTTTGATTTGAGTGAGTTTTTGGTAAACTGGAAACTCTTTGGTTTCTGCAAAAAGGGATTTTAATTCGGTTACAGAATACTTTGAAATCTTTTGGTTTCGATAAATACGAACTTTGATCCAGAGCCTATTTTTATAAACTCCAGTCACTTCACCTTTCCAAAGTTGGACTTTCTTTTTTGTCGTAGCGAAGGGTGATTCTTCCGACGTTTCCTCTTCCGAAACAAGGGGTGTGAAGAAAAACCCCAAAACGAATAGAATCATTAGCAATTTTTTCATACTGTCTTTTATCATCATCGGCCGATTCCGCCGAAACCTTTTGATTGAAATTTCCTGTGCATGTATACAATCAGTGGGAAAAGGAAATGCCAAATTGATTGAGTTTCAATACAAACGGGAAAAAGAAAACATCCTCATTTCCTTAAAAACAGATTCCACACAAATTGGAACCTTTCACAGGATTGCTACAATCATTTATGCATTAAAAATGGACATCCTTTCCGGTGAACTGAGCACAGTCATTGAACAAGGAAATGAATATACGATCGATTCGTTTATTTTACAAGCAGATGGTGGTGATACAACAAAAGTGGCTTTTCAACTTGGGATGATGATGGATTCTGTTTTCTCCAAAAATGCGAAATTTGAAGAGATTCTTGAAAAATTACAAATCCAAGAACCAGCTGTGGCTACTTTTTTTAAAGAGACTCCTGAGTTTATCTTCAGTGATCTTCCAGATAAAAACCAAACATGTTTGTATTTAGAAAGTAGTGCAGGGCGAGGTTTGTTGTATTACGTTTCGCGAATTCTAATGCAAAACCAAATCAACATCTTGAGTGCAACCATTGAAACAGATATGGAAACAGGAAGAGCAAAGGATAGTTTTTATCTAACAGATGGTTCGGGGCAGATGTTCGCCTCTTCTGACCTTGCATTAAAAATCAGAAGAGAAATCCTAGCCCCGATCCAATCAAACTCTCGTTAGAAACTAGTTCTTACAAAGAACTTTAAGAGAAGTAGCTTTGTCTACTTTTGGTGCTTTTCCATTAGAAAAACGGAAAGCCAAACCAGACTTTTTGTCTATTTCCGTTTTTGTCCAAAACTTGTCTTCGCTTGCTTTGATTTCACTTGGAGCCGTTGCAGCAAATTTAACCAAATCATCTTTCGAAGGAACCACTCCACCGACTGATTTGCAATACGCAGCAGCTTCCGTGAATTTTTTAGAAGCAATTTTATCCACTAAGAATCCTGCGGAAGATACTTCTTTCGGAGCCTCTTCTACTTTTTTCTCAGCAGTTTCTGACACTGGTTTTGTTTGTGCATCAGAAGGAGCTTTTTGTGCTTCCACTTGTGTTGTTGCTGTTGTAGCCTTTGGTTTTAGGTATTTGACATACCCTAAATATCCGATTGCGAGGATTCCCGCTAACACTAAAAATAGGTACACTCCATTTCCAGATTCTTTCGTTCCTTGTGAACTTTCTGAATGGGAAACTGGAGATTGAAGAGAAGCTTGTGCTGATTCGTCGTTTCCGAATAGCGAAGCGCTTTCATTTCTTGCAGATTGTTTCTTAACCGTATTTGTTTTCTTAGCCGCTTTTTTAACAGCCTTCTTCTTAGCGGCAGATGATGATTTTTTCGTTGCCATAATGATAATCCTTATTGCCGAGACAATTCTAATTATAGTTATCACATAAAATCAGAAAAAGCTGAAGAACTTCTTCTCAAATTTGTTTTTTTTTAAAATTTTTTTAAGTGTGTTTCCGTTTCTCCTAAGAAATGATGATCCTAGATGAAAGAAGTTCGCATTGGTCTATTGGGTGCCGGAGTTGTCGGCACGAGTCTACTCCAACTCTTGGACAAAAACCAAGATAAAATCCAACGTCATTATGGAATCAACTTACAACTAACAACCATTGCCACCCGTTCCCCAGCCAAATTAAAGGGAAAAACGAACATCCCTGTCTCTGAAGATGTCCTTTCGGTTACAAAACGTTCGGATCTTGATATGATTGTAGAATTGATAGGCGGAACAGACACAGCCTACCAAGCTGTCCGTTCTGCTCTTGAAAATGGTAAAACTGTCATCACTGCAAATAAGGCATTGTTATCCGAAAAAGGCCGTGAGTTATACTCCATAGCTGAAAAATCAAATGTTGAATTAGGGTATGAAGCCGCCGTAGCAGGTTCCATCCCTATCATACGGACATTACGAGATGGACTTGCTTCTTGTGAATTTGAAGTGATTTGTGGAATTCTAAATGGAACCACTAACTTTATTTTGACCAAAATGGAACAAGAGTCTTGGGATTATGCTACGGCTTTGAAAAAAGCCCAAGACCTTGGATTTGCAGAAGCAGACCCAACCTTCGATGTAGAAGGTATTGATGCAGGTCATAAAATTAGCCTCCTTGCAAGTCTTGCGTTCCGAGAGTTCGTTTCCTTCCAAACCGTTTCCGTGAAAGGAATCTCCGATTTACAATCCATGGACATCCAAGCTGCCCTTTCTCTCGGGTACAGGATCAAACTACTCGGAATCTCTAAACGAAGTTCGGCGGGTATTTTAACCAAAGTGCATCCCACACTTGTGCCACTCGACCATCCACTCGCGAATGTGATGAACGAATCCAATGCTGTATTTTATAAAACAAAAGAAGCAGATTCAGGAATGATGACAGGTAAAGGTGCAGGGGGAATGCCTACTGCAAGTGCAGTGTTATCTGATATCATTTATTATGCTTCTCGTTTGGGAAGTAAGGATATAACAAAAGAAAACAATTTGTTCCCTGAAGGAAAACGATTCCCTGAACCAGAGAATTTAGTTCGATACTACCTTCGTTTTTCCACTGTGGACAAACCTGGAGTGCTCGCAGAAATTTCGCAAATTTTAGGCCGTCATAATATATCCATTGCATCCGTCCAACAGAAGGAATCCAGTTCTGAGCCAGTTTCGGTGATTGTAGTTACCCATGCTGCTACAGAAGGAGAATTTCAAAAATCGTTAATGGAAATTGATACTATGAAAAATATCATTAAACAAAATACGGTGGCCATTCGATTGTTGGAGAATCTTTAATTCCATGGCGAAGTTTGAATTTCCTTCCCTTGTCATTGAAACGGAATCCATCCAAATCAAAGGGGAAGCGGTGCAAGTGGTTTCCTTTGTGGGCCAAATCACCAACACCAATGCCTACGAAATCAATCGTAGTATTTCCTCTATCTTCGAAGTTGGGATTTATCAAATTATTTTGGATTTGAGTAAGTTGGAATACATCAATAGCATTGGTGTTGCAACTCTCATTGGCATCATCAAAACGGTGGAAGTTCAAAATGGAAAAATTAAAATTGGGGGATTAAATCACTTTTTGGAAAATGTCATCCAACTGATGGACTTACCTAAAAAAGTACAAATTTATCACACCAAAGAGGAAGCCATCACGAATTGGTCGTAACTTCTATTAGTTTTTGTTCCTTCTTTTTCCAAATTTCATATTCAATTAAATCTAAAAGACGAGAAAGCCCTTCCCTTGTGACTGCAGAAACGAGCAAGGCTCCATTTTTTTGTAAGTTCTCATGTGTTTCTTCATCCAAACCATCAGCTTTGTTAAAGACTACCATTCTCGGAATCTCATTCAACTGTAAGGAATTAAGGATAGTATCAACTGCATCCATTTGTTCCGTATAATTCGGATTGGTCACATCTACTACGTGTAATAATAAATCAGCATCACCCAATTCTTCTAAGGTGGCTTTAAATGCTTGGGATAAGTCTGGTGGAAGGTCATGAATAAACCCTACTGTATCGGAGATGATGATTTCCCTTTCTTCAGGAAATCGAATCCGTCTTGTGGTTGGATCTAAAGTAGCAAAAAGTTTGTCTTCAGCAATCACTGTAGAATTCGTAAGAGCATTCAGGAGTGTTGATTTCCCTGCATTGGTGTAACCAACAATTCCTACGATCGGGATTTCATTGCGAGATCGTGACTTACGATTGAGTTCCCTTCTTCGTTTGAGATCTTTTAGTTCATTTTCCAAACGATTGATTTTTTCTTCCACACGTCTGTTTCCAATTTCTAGTTTGGTTTCCCCAGGGCCCCTTCCACCAATCCCACCTGTTAGGCGACTCATATTATCATCCAATTCGGAAAGGCGGTTTTTCAGATACTTAAGTTGGGCAAGTTCCACTTGTAACTTTCCATCGCGAGACTTCGCATTTTTGGAAAAAATATCCAATATAAGTTGAGTACGATCGATGATTTTTAGATCACTAGCATCAGAAATTTTTTTAGCCTGAGAAGGAGTTAACTCTAAATCAAAAATCAAATGTTCAATATCTTTGTGAACTGAAGTTAAAATGATTTCCTGGAGTTTTCCTTTTCCCACAACGGTTCTCGGATCAGGATCTCTTTTTTGCATGTAAGTATCGACTACATGGATCCCGGCAGTGCGACAGAGTTCTTTTAATTCTTCCATGGAATGATCGGGAGAACGTTTCATTTTTCGAACGTCATACACACCTACTAGAAAGGCACGATTTTCTTTTTGTGATTCCTTTAGGTTGGATGTTTTTTTGGAGAATTCAGATTCTAAAGCTTCTACTTGTTCCGCATAACCATACTTAAGTTGACCAGGGTATTGTTTGGGAGAAAGGATCCACGGTTCTTTTGCATCAGGATCAGGATTGATAAAGGCAGAAAAAAAGAATTTTGGGATCCCATCTTTATCCACACATGCTGCTGTGATAGAATCAAAACGGTTCAATACTAGGTCCATTAAGTCTTCTTGGTTTAACGGATGTTCTTTGAGATGAGTATGGAATAAACGAAGCCCACGTAAACGAGAATGGGCAACTCGGTAACGGTCTAAATGTGGGATTTCGATGGAGTGGTCATTGCCAACAATGAGATGAGTGACATAACCCGTCTTCTCAATGAGAAGGCCAACTTGCCTTCCGATTTCGACAGAAATCTCTCCTACGAGCCTTGCAAGCTCCATAGAGATGATAGAATCCTCTCGGAGACGCCTTTCTGAGAGAGATTTTAACTTTTTTAGCTGGTTTGGCTTCAGACCAGCGAGGTTGCCGCTAATTTTACTTATAGTACGTATCCGATATTCAAAGTATGGAATTAGGCTATCAGATGTTTCAAAAGGGTCAAGACATAATTTGGAAAGGCAGTTTATGGGTGGTCCTTCTCTTTTACTTCAGTTGTTCGACTTCTAAACCTTTCCAATTAACAGACGTTTCACCAAAGTATCGTGAATACCAAGGTAGTGATTTAGATCCACATAAATCAAAAGAAGTTGTAATACCTGTTACAAAAAACAGAAAGTATGATTCTTTCATAGAAGAAGCTCACAAATCCATCGCTTTATTAGAATTTGGCGAAAACATAGCCTTACGTGCTGATAGCAAAAAAACTGTTGGTGAACCAGTCGAAAAAGAAATGCAGGCTGCAGCTTATTTAGAAGAAGACCTACCAACCATCATTACACGCCTTCCTGAACTTATCCAAACAAACCAATCTCTTATTGATAGCACACCGAATGATTTTGATGGACCAGCAATCGGTCGAGTTTCTCGGGAATTAGGAATCATATTGGAGTCTTTGCAACAATATAGTCCCAAAGCAATAGGGATACAAAATGCAATCCGAAATCTGAGATCGGATTCTTCTAATTATAGTAAAGGAAGAGACATTGCGGAACCAGAAACAAAAACGGAAGACCCTATTCTCATTAATTCTGAAAACGAAACTCCAGAAAAACCTGAAAAAGTAATTGTTAAAAAAGAAGATTCTTCAAATAAAATTTCCATCAAACGTTTGAATCGCAAAACGAAAGTTACAGGAAAAGCAACAGAACAAATTAACGAAATGGTGAAAAAGGAAGAGGAAGAAGTCCTTTCCGATGAAGAGAAAAAAGACAAAGAGTATACAGAACAAATTCGAAATGGTCTTGTCCAAGTTTTCCGATGGGAATACTATCGTAAGCCAAAGAATCTCGAAAAAATCGTTTCGACACACCCAATCCCAAGAGTACGTTCTGCAGCTGCCCTAGCCCTTGGGAGATTGAAGGCTGGTCGTGTCACTTTACAAACTGCTATCGATAAAGATGGATACCAGGTGCGACCCGCAGCTTATAAAGCACTTTCTGATATAGGTGATAAACGATCTTTATCCTATTTTATTGCAGGGACAAAGGCAGAAGACCCAGAAGTAATTGCTGTCAGTTTTGAGGGACTCGGAAAAACAAAAGACCCAGCTGGTCGTGAATTGATTTTAACACAAGGTATCGCATCAGAATATGTCGTGATAGTTGCTGGTTCTTTACGTGGGCTTGCCTATCATAAGTTAGATGCCGATGTCGAAATATTTGATAAATTTTTAAAATCACAAGAGCAGGAAATCAAAGAAGCAGCCATTGAAGCTCTAGCCATTCATGGAAGCCGAGAGAGTTTACGAATCTTAGAACGAGTTGCCACAGAAGAACCAACGTTAACGTTGATGGCAATCGATGAAATCAGTAAAAATCCATCTCTTTCTGCCACTTTTGCATTGATTCGATTGAATGAATCTTTGACAGATGAAAAATTCACAAAACGAATTGGTGAGTCTCTTTTACGGAGAAAAGCATTTGGAAAGTATGCAATCATTCTTATAGAAGATGATTATTTAAGAGCAGAACCAAACGAACGTTCAACTCCAATTTCTTATATCAAAAATAAAGAAATAGGGCTTATCCTTTCTGAAACTAAAAAGGAATTTGCAGTACGGATGGGAGAAAACATAGTCACGGATAAATATATCCAAGTAAAAATGGAATCAACCTTACCTGGAGCAAAGAGTGCTTTTGTAACTGGATGGGTGTTTTATCCAAAAATTGATATTATTGAAGTCAAACAATTGGGTAGTGATGGAAATTCAGGGAAGTATTCACAATTAAAAAAAGGGAAACATAAAAACCTATTTAATCCAATCGAAGCAGTTCAACTTCCTAAAAAGGATTAGATTTTCCTTTCGAAAGAATGGTGGGAATCCATTCCACCGTTCCTTGTTTGAGTGGGACCTTTGGAATCATCCAATGTAAACCACAAAACCAAGATAAAAAATAAGAAGAAAAAGGCATTACTCCCCAAACATCAAATCCTGTGGAAGCGATGACCATGATTCCTTTGTATCCAGATTTGTATATGTCTCTCATCATCCACAAACCGGAAGTTTGGGTTTCCATAGTGACATCCGAGATGATCATATCATAATTGTTGGATTTAGTATATAATTCCAATCCTTGTTTCGCATCAACAGCTCTGTCAGAATGAATTTTTTTTTGATCAAAAAATGCCTTTAAATTATTCGCATAGCGGTCGTTATCATCAACAATCAGAACTTTTTTCATATTTGGATCTCCGCATCCGCAAATTGACTATCATATAGTTTTTTATAAATACCATTTTTTTCGAGCAAGGAATCGTGATCACCCTGTTCCTTGATCTCTCCATCTTCGATCACGACTATATTTTTGATTCGCCTTACTGTAGATAATCGATGGGCAATGATAAAAGTAGTACGGTTTTGAAATAATCGCTCTAAAGCTCGGCTTACCAAACGCTCTGATTCAGCATCTAACGCACTTGTTGCTTCATCTAAAATCATTATTTCTGCATTTCGTAATAATGCACGTGCGATGACAAGGCGTTGCCTCTGCCCTCCACTTAAATCCAATCCACGTACCCCGATCATGGTATCGTATCCATTATCCATTTTAGTGATAAAATCATGTGCATTGGCCAAACGAGCAGCTCTTACCACTTCCTTTCGTGTGGCTGCACCTGTTCCATACGCGATGTTATCAGCAATGGTTCCGTGGAAGAGGAAAATTTCTTGGGTTACAATACCAATTTTTTTACGAAGGGATTTGAGTGAGTATTGTTTGATATCAATTCCATCTATTTTGATCTGACCCGCTGTTGGATCAAAAAAACGTGGGATCAAATCCATCATCGTCGATTTTCCAGAACCACTTGTACCTACAAAAGCATAGGTCTCACCAAGTTTGATGTCCAAATTGATTCCTTTTAAAACTTCTTGGTTGGTTCCAGGATAAGAAAAATGGATGTCTTCGAATCTGATGCCTTCTGTAATTTTTTCTAAAACCGTTTCATCTCCATGTTCGATGACTTCCGGATCTCGATCAATGATTTCAAAAATTCTTTTCCCAGCTGAGTTTGCTTGGGTGATTTTTCCGACCATTTGTGATAGTTGAGTTAGCGGCCGCATCAAAAATAATAATGTTAAAAGGAAGGCCATAAATTCACCTTGTGTGAACTTACCAGAATAGATAAATTTTGCACCTAACGCAAAATAACCGAGCACAACAATAGATGAAGTAAGTTCAACAAGACTTGGTGCCATTTGTAAATAAAATTGGCCTTTGAATGTCCTTCTATAAACTTTGTAATTGATATTATCGAATTTTTTGAGATCTTGTTTTTCTTGTCGAAAGGTTCGAATGACTTTGATACCAGAAATAAATTCTTGGATATGACCATTCAAATCAGCAATTTTCTCTTGGAATCTCGCAGTAGATGAGGAAATTTTTCTAGTGAACAAAGTCACCGGTAAAATCACAACAGGTACCGTCAAACAAGCAAGGATCAATAAGTCCGAATTCAAATAAATTAAAATTACTAAATGAGTTAAAACGTAAAAGAAATTAATGACCGCATCACGTAAGTTACTTGATATTACGGCAGCAACAATCTCTGCATCGTTGATGACACGGCTCATGATGAGCCCTGTTTTTTCTTTGTAAAAATACGTGAGAGGTAATTTTTGTACTTTTTGAAATAACTCTTGGCGTATGTCTCGAACCGCTTTGTAACCAGCTGTAGCAATACAATAAACAGATAATAAATAGGTTCCTAATTTCAAAAGATACAATGGAAACACTGCTATACAAACCGCCCAAACTACTTCCTTTGGTTCCATGTCTTCCGTGTATGCGTTGATTTGTAATTTTGCCGAGATGATCAAACGTTTGATTCGTTCCAATCCATCTAAACTATCTTCACCAAGTAAAACTTCCTGAACTAAAATAGTTTTTTCTGGTAAGGTCAAATCCAAGTGAAATCGATTATTTTTGTCACTACCAAGTGAATCAAAAAGAGGAATGAGTGCAGTTAAAGAAATTCCATTGAGTACGGCTGTTAACAAAGCAAAGACAAGTCCCAAAACAAATCTTTGTTTATAATGAACGCTATAACTCAATAACCTAAGAAAATATTTCATGAATGAACTTCCTCATAGAAGTTACGAAGCAAAGTTTCCCCATATTCAGTGAGGATGGATTCTGGATGGAACTGAACCCCAAAGACCTTTTTCCATTTTCTGTGACGAATTCCCATGATCACACCATCTTTTGTTTCTGCTGTCACTTCCAATTCGTTTGGAAATTCCAGTTTTGAAACTGCCCAGGAATGGTAACGATTGGCTAAAAATTGGTTTGGAATCTTCTTAAATATCCCTTCACCATTGTGTTCTATCGGAGAAGGCCTTCCATGATAAATTTCCTTGGTTTGTTCTAATTTGGCTCCAAACGTTTCTGCAATCGTTTGGTGGCCAAGACAAATGCCAAGTACAGGTACTTTCGGATATAAAAATGAAAAATGAGTCATTAGGTTCCCAGATGTTTTTGGTAAACCAGGTCCTGGAGAAAGGACAACAGCTTGGTATTTTTGAAGGGAATCCAAAGGTAAATTTTCATCGTTTCGCATTACAGTTGTAGGTGCGATTTTGGCTAAGTATTGGAATAATATGTATGTGAATGAGTCGTAGTTATCGATGAGTAAAAACATAATAGGATAGGAACAGTGGAACTTTTTTAAAATCCCACTGATCCCAATTCCAACTTTTAAGCGTTTGGAGTTTCGATCCCAACTCCATCATTGAGGAATTTGGAGATGATCACTCTTTGGATTTGTGAAGTACCTTCGTAAATTTGGAAAATTTTTGCATCACGCATCAATTTTTCAACTGGGTATTCTTCATTGAATCCGTATCCGCCAAAAATTTGAACCGCATCGGTTGTGACACGCATAGCCATATCAGCACAAAATACTTTTGCAATCGATGCTTGGTATGTGTTTCTAAATTTGTTATCAATTAACCAAGCAGATTGCCAACATAACAAACGACCTGCTTCAATGTCTCGAGCCATTTCAGCGATCATAAAACTAACACCTTGGTTTACAGAGATTGGTTTACCAAACGCATTACGGGTGTTTGCATAACGAATGGAATGGTCAAGGGCAGCACGTGCAACACCAACTGCTCCAATGGCAACAGCAGGTCGAGTTTGGTCAAAAGCTCCCATTGCAATTTTGAATCCCTCACCCTCTTTTCCGATCATATTTTCTTTGGGAACTTTTACATCTTCGAAAGTTACACCACGAGTATCGGAACAACGTTGACCCATATTTTTTTCTTTTTTACCGATAATGATTCCAGGAGTTTTGGCATCTACGATGAAACCTGTCATACCTTTGTGACCAGCATTCGGATCTGTTTTTGCTAAGACAAAAAACCAGTCTGCATGTCCTGCATTAGTGATCCACATTTTGGATCCGTTGATGATGTATTCATCACCCACTCGTTTTGCTGTGGTACGAATTCCTGCAACATCAGATCCTGCACCTGGCTCTGTAACCGCATAAGCCGCTAGTGTAAAATTTTCAGTCATTGGTTGGATATATTTTTTCATTACATAGTCATCTGCACCTAACAATACAGGTGCAAGAGCTAGGTTGTTTGCAAGGATCGCGGTTGCCATCCCAGAACATCCATAAAATAACTCTTCTGAGGCGATGAGTTCATCCAAAACACCGAGTCCAGCACCACCATATTCAGAAGGGATGTGCATGTTCATGAGACCCACATCAAATGCCTTTTTCAAAATTTCTTTTGGATACTCACCTGTGTGGTCATGGTGTTCCGCTTTTGGAATCATTTCATTTTTTGCGAAATCTCTGGCTAATTCGCGGAGGGCTTTTTGTTCATCGGTGATTGAAAAGTCGATCATGGGTTGCCTTATAGATGTTTTTTTACAGTACTTTGGATTTTTCTCTATGAGTCAAGAAACTAGGGCGACTTAAATCTGTTGAAAAATCTTTTGAATCCAAAATCCTAGCCATGGGAGACAACAATGTCAGGACACTCGAAATGGGCGACGATTCGAAGAAAAAAGGGAGCCATTGATGCCAAAAGAGGCGCCATCTTTACAAGGATAGCCAAAGAAATTTCTGTGGCAGCCAAAGAAGGTGGAGGTGACCAAGAGGGTAACCCAAGACTTCGTTTAGCGGTTACCAAAGCGAAAGCCGCCAATATGCCAAAAGACAATATCGAACGTGCCATCAAAAAGGGTACGGGTGGACTCGAGGGCATGATCTATGAAGAGTGTCTGTACGAATGTTATGCACCTGGTGGAGTTGCCATCATGGTGGATGTGCTTACCGATAAAAAATCCCGTACAACTCCCGAAATCAAAAGCATTTTAACGAAACTTGGTGGATCCCTTGCCAATGCGGGGGCAGTTTCCCGTTTGTTTGAACGTAAAGGCCAACTCACTCTCAAGGCAGACCAAATTTCGGAAGAAGCATTGTTTGATTTAGCTTTAGGGGCTGGTGCCGAAGACATCCAAGTGAATGACGGGATGTATGTCGTTCTCACAACTCCAGCGGAATATGAAGCGGTCCAGTCCGCCCTTTCCACGAAAGGGCTGAACATGGAAGAGTCAGAAATCAAATACATCCCAATGACAACTGTGGAAGTGAATGATAAAGAGACAGCAGAAAAAGTAATGAAGTTAATTGATAACCTTGAAGCCAATGATGACGTACAAGGTGTGAGCTCCAACTTTGAGTTAGGCGAAGGAGTCGAACTCGATTAAAATTCATTCCTAGGAAAAGAAGAGGGGACTTATGTCTCCCTCACTTTTCCATTTAGACAAAAGGGCTACTTAACACGCCCTTTACTTTGGAACTATTTTTTTTTGATCACACCTGCGATAAAAATCAATAGAATCGCTCCGATCACTGCGACAATGAGTTCGGCAACGATTCCGTAAGAACGAAAACCAAGAAGACCAAACACAATTCCCCCTAAGAAGGAACCAACAACACCAATCACCAAATTGGCGATGAGTCCAAAACCTTTTCCACGTAGGATACGACCCGCAAGCCAACCTGCCGCGAGACCAATGAGTAAAAACCAAATAAAACTAAACATAAGTGACTATCCTTGTTGCCTTTTCCATTGAATTCACATAAAATTACAAGACGTCGTGAAAGAATCAAATCATATACGAAGGTAACATTTGAAAAATCAACTTTTAACTGGTCCTTATTATTTTGGAATGAAAGACTTGGAAGTGTTTAAAAAACATTTCATCCAAGAAAATAAAGGAAAACCACTCTTTCTCATTCGATTTGAAAATATCACAGGCATCGAACTTACAGAATTTTTAGATTTGTTACGTACGGAATTTTATTCCTGTTTGGACTTGGAAGATATCTGCTTTGGATTCCATTATTTCGAAAAACAGAATATCCTTTTGATGGGAATCTCTCCTTTATTTGAATGGGACATTGAAAAATTTCCAAACATTGAAAACTCAGTTGGAAAATTCCAACAACAATGTTTACAAAATAAAATTGTATCTTTTCACTTTGGTGTTTCTAGAACCCAATCTAATTTTATATCTGATAATGAAGAAATATTTGCAGAACTCTTCAAATCTTCTGAAAAAAATCTAAACGACAACTTAGTACGTTGGAGTTGGACCTATTACAACAAAGCAAATACGTATATTTCTGGCTCAGTGCATGAAGCGATGATCCAACCTACAGTGATTTTTAATCCTAAAGAAAAAACTTATGCTGTGAAAGGTGGGGAAGTATTTTTAGGAGGTGGAGCTTATATCGGATATAAAGATTTAATCAATGATATTCCCTCTGACCAAGACATCAATCGAATTGAACTTTTGATTTTAGAAAAACTCATCATTGCTTGTGAAGGAGCACCTGGACTTTTAAAATTTAATATTTCTCCACAGTCATTGATTGATACTTTCTCTTTAAATGACAGAGTGGATCGTTTAAAAAAATTGATCCTAAGCAAAGATCTTTCTCCAGAAAACATTCGCTTTGAACTTGTTGAAAAACCATACGACGAATCAAAATACCAACTAAAAGATGTCTGCCAGGCATTTTATTCTCACGGAATGAGTTTTGCTGCTGATGACTTTGGAGTAAAAAGTCAGTCTCATCAAATAGTACTCGATTTGGGAATTATGATCAAGGAATTCAAATTAGATCCAATTAGTTTTAAATTCAAAATTGAAGAAGACCAAATAAAATTTTTAGACAATTTGGCATTCATTGATTATTGCAAGAGGTTAGCGGACAACCGAGAAGCAGTCATCACAGCAGAGGCTGTGGAGGACTTTGATACATTAAATTTTCTTATGGAACACCAAATTTATCAATTCCAAGCCAATATCTTATTTGGCAAAATGACGATTTCCGATTACAAAAGGGATTTTGATTTACTCCACTCCATCCACGAAGATGTTGTGAAAGAAGTATTAACTGACAAAATTTTATCGGAAAAACAAAAGAAAGTTGGTAACTTGTTTTTAGTCGCATCCGAAGAAGGACTCATTTAAAGTTATTATGCATTTTATCATGGCAATTGAAAACGATCCAAATTCTGCTCAAGATTTGGAGAATATCTTTTTAGGTCTACGCCAAAGAGTTGTGATCACAAAATTTTCACAAACGGTCCAAGAATATGTTAAATCTTCAAACCCAGATATTATTCTGATGGGTTTAACCTTTAAAGATAAAAAGGAATTAGAATTTATATTAGAACTTCGCCGTGACGTGATCACTCATAACATTCCGATATTAGCAATGATTCCTAAGGAAGACGCAAATTTCATTGCAAATCATAAAAAACTTGGATTTACGGACTACATAGTAAAACCACTCGCAAAACAAACATTACTTGATAGAATCCATTCACATATCGAAGAATATAAGTTTAGTGAATCTTCAAAAACTCGAGATAATGTTTCCTTTGTAGTTGTTGACCGTGGACAAGACCGTGTTTTATTCCAATGCCGAGCGAATCTAAAACGATATGTTTTTCCTGAATTTAAAAAAATATTCACTTTAAATTTTTTAAAATCAATTCACACAGAAAGAATTTGTTTTGATGTTAGAGTTGTTCCTGAACTTGGGAAAGAAGAAGTAGAAGTATTCGAACGTGTGATTAAAATTTTTCAAAATCATGATAAGATTATTTTTATAGCAGGCCGGCATATGGGAGCCTTCATCGAACATTCCACAGATGATGAAAAAATGTTAGTGTTCATGGCTCCGAACGAGTTCGATGAATACGTTAAAATGGAAGAATTAAAGAAAGAAGAACTTCGTAAAAAAGAGAAAAAGGAAAAATTTGCAAAAGATACAAATAAAGAACCAAGTCAAAATAGTCCTATTCCTCCAACCAATTTAGGGGAAGTCAAAGTTGATATCAATCCTAGTTCAGAAGTGCCTCAATCAGTGACTCCAGAAACAACACAGGCTGAAAACAAAACTTCAATTGATGATTCTAGTCAGAAGAACAAAGATATATCTACAGATACAATACCAACATCTGACCAAACGTAAAATTCAAATCCAAAAAATTAAACAAAACCAAGAAGAGAAATATGAATTACAAAAGAGAAATAATCGATCTACCAAATGGCAAAGGAGAAATCATTCGTTTTCAAATGAATGAACAAAACTCATTAACCGGTCAAAACATGCGCGACCTTGGTGAAATTCTAAAAGAAATCAAAGCTGATCCAATCAAACGCGGAGTTATCTTTGGAACCGACAATCCAAAATTTTTCTGCAATGGTCTAGATGCTGAAAATCTTCTCTCTACTCCAAAAGACAAACTCATAGACGAAGTAGGTGGCATTGTTATTTTATTTGGTGAACTTGTGAAATTTGACAAACCTCTCATCACTGAAGTAACTGGTTATGCAATGGGTGGTGGAGCTGTCATTACTGTTGCTTCTGATTTCAAATATATGTTAGATGGAAAATGCCGTATTGGTTTCACTGAAGTGAATGTAGGTCTGCCACTTCCAGCTAGTTTCATTGATCGTATTAAAATGTGTGTGGAACCAAGATATTGGGCAGAAGTTTGTTTGGAAGGAACCATTTACAAAGCACCTGAAGCCAAAAAAATTGGACTCATTGATGAAATTGCGGCAACTCCCGAAGAAGTAAGAAAACTCTCTGTTAAAAAATTAGAGGCGCTTTCGAAAGTACCTTCTTCTGCATACCGTGCGACTAAAAACACTCTGAATGCAAATTTACTTCGCAATTTGGAACAATACAAAATAGATACTACCAAATCTTTTGAACAACCAGGAGTTGTTGATAATTTACTAGAAGCAATGACAGCGTTAAAAGAAAAAAGGAGACCTGTTTTCCAATAAATCTTTTTTGATAAAAGAATGGGGATAAGAAATCTATCCCCTGAATTCTTATAAGTCTTTTCACCATACTTGCCGAAAATTATAGTGAAATCTGATGTTGCGTTTTTTCGTATTAGTCCTTATTCCATGTTTTGTATCCCTATTAGCAATATCATCTTCTGATTACCCTCCAGGTTTTGTTTTAAAAAATCCCTATCTATGGCCTGTGAAGGGTTATGATACGATTACAGGTGCCTTTGGTGAGTTCAGAACTGGGCATTTCCACATGGGACAAGACTTTTCAACTGGAGGAAGGATTGGTATTCCTATCCTGGCCGTGACTAAAGGAAAAGTCACTCGTGTACAAAGAAGATGGTCTAGCATTGGTTATGCTTTGTTTCTACAACATGATGATGGAATGACTTCTCGTTATGGACACCTTCACAAATTTTCTCCAAAAATTGTAAAACAAATCTTAAAATCAAAACAAGCTCGTAGGTTTAAAGATAGAACCGATTTTGATATAGCACTTCCAGAAGCTGTAGAAGTTGATGCTGGAGAAACGATTGCATTTTCAGGTGATACTGGAGTTGGTCCTCCCCATTTACACTTCGAATTATTTAAAGACAATGTATATTATAACCCAATGCATTTTGGATTGGGATATAATGCTGCTGAACCAATCGTTTTTAATACCTTAAGGATTACTCCCCAAACTCCGCGTACGTTCATCAATGGGCGGAATGAAACGGTTGAAATCCCATTTTACGAAACGAGTGGAAATCGTTTTGAATTATCAGAAACTCCTACACTTTTTATCCAAGGAAAAGTCGGAATTCAAATCGCGATTCATCAAAAATCCAATAACAATCGCCTTGGTATTTTCACCTTAGATATGTTAATTGGAGAAAATGTATTACAAGGATTTCAGTTATCCAAGATTTTAAAAGAACATACAAGAAAAAACGTTCTATTATATGATAGTTCTGTCAGTAAACCAAATGGAAATCCTTTTTCCTATTATTTACATACAAGGGATGGAAACGATTTACTCGGTATGCGGAGTAATGGTCGTGAACAAGGAATCCTTGATAGCGAACAAATGAAAATGGGCGAACCCAAAGAAGTTACCATTCGTGCAACTGGAATGGGTGGTCAAATGTCTCTTGCTTCTTTTTATGTTTTGAAAGACCAAGGGGATTATAGCCACATTGTCACCAAAGAATGGAAATATAATGTGTATTACGACCGTTATACCACATTCAAATCCAAAGATACAAAAGTTGAATTATTTTTCCCTGTCAATGCTGTGTATTCCAAGGCATTTTTTGAAATTGAAGCACAAGAACAAATCAAAATCAACACACAAGGTCTAAACCAACTTTCTAGTGTTTATAAAATTGGTCCTGACTTCAAAGATTTTAATTTGGGTTACGACCTTTATGTTAAGGTTCCAAAAACAAAAGATATCAATTCAGCTGATTTGTATGAAGTCTTAGCAGATGGAAATGTAAAAAAAATAAATGGTTCCTCTTTTAGTGCTTGGGGCCAGTTTTTTAAAGTACGACTTAGAAAAACGGGACTTTTTGTGGTTTTATCAGACCAAACACCACCAAACATTTATTTGCATGATTTGATGAATAAATCTGTATATCCGAGAGAAGACTTCGCCTTATATTTAAAGGCGGTGGATGTTGGATCTGGGATTATGCCAGATGGATTTGATATAACGGTAGATGGAATACCAGGCAAAGCTGAGTTTTTTCCAAAAGATGGCCGACTTGAAATTTTTGAGCCAGAAAGTTTATATGAACCCGGAAAACATACGGTCCTTGCGAGTGTAAGAGACTATGCAGGAAATTGGAGTTCTACTGTTAGGTTTGATTACGAAATCCAAACACCTCCAGTAGTAGAAGAGAAGAAAAAAACAGTCAATGAAACGATTACTGTAGAAACTTCAAAAGAAAAAAAACAATCAAAAGAATCAAAAACAAAACAATCTTCGCCTAAGGTGCAAAAGGTGGTTAAACCCATTACAATCGCACCTAAGGCAAAGGATAAAAAGTCTACATCCCGATAGCAGCACCACCGTCAACGCGGAGGTATGTACCTGTGATGTAAGATGCATCGTTACTTAAGAAAAATTTCACAGCAGATGCGATCTCTTCTTGTTTTCCAGGACGTTTCAGTGGGATAACAGCAGGATCTGTTAACTTTTCTTGTACTTCTTTGGAAAGAGTTCCTGTCATTTCTGTTTGCACATAACCTGGGCAAACTGCATTAACAAGAACGTTTCTTCCTGAAAATTCACGAGCAGAAACTTTTGTAAGCGCAATCACACCAGCTTTTGAAGTGGAGTAATTTGCTTGGCCTGGTTGGCCAGTTAATCCAGAAACAGAAGAAATATTTACAATCCTTCCTGAATCAGATTTAAGGATGAGTTTACTTGCAGATTTTGTCATAAGGAAAACTCCCTTACAATTCACATCCATTACAAAATCATATTCTTGTTCTGACATACGAATGAGTAAGTTGTCTTTCAATACTCCAGCATTGTTAACAAGAAAATCAAGTTTCCCAAATGCTTCTTTTGTTTTGCTAATGGCAGCATCACAATCTTCCGGTTTTGTTACGTTACAAGCAACACCGATTGCTTTTACACCAAATTTTGCTTCTACTTCTCTTGCAGCTTCTTCAATTTTTTCCTGATTCAAATCAACAAGCACCAAACTTGCACCATGCGATGCGATTCGGTTTGCGATTGCTCTACCCAAACCAATGGGAGAGGCAGCTCCCGTTACCAGTGCTACTTTTCCTTCGAATTCTTTGGACATATGCCCCCCTAGGATTTATTACTAGATTCTAAACTTGAAACTCGAACATCGTTCGGCAATCGTAAAATTCCCAGTTGTAAGAGAAGTTTACACTGAAAGACTGCCCTTATGATCGATCGTTATAGCCATCCTGAAATTTCCGCCATTTGGGAATTAGAGAACAAATTTAAAATTTGGACAGATATTGAAATTTATGCCTGCGAAGCTCGCGCGAATCGTGGTGAAGTCCCGAAAGAAGACCTAGAAATCATCAAACAAAAAGCAAAATTCAATGTGGATGAAATTCTAGAAATTGAATCTAAAGTACACCATGATGTCATTGCTTACTTAACCAATTTAAATTCTTATATAGGACCAGCAGGCCGTCATGTTCACTTCGGACTCACTTCAAGTGACGTAGGAGACACAGCACTATGTGTCCAAATGGTACAAGCGATGGACCTTCTCATCCAACGCACAGAAACTCTTTTAGAAACAACAAAACAAAAAGCAAAAGAGTACAAAGACCTTCCTTGTATCGGACGTTCTCATGGGATTCATGCGGAACCAATGACACTTGGTCTTAAGTTTGCTCTCTTTTATGCAGAGATGACGCGTAACTTAGAACGAATGAAAGATGCCCGCGAACAAGTGGCTGTAGGTAAACTATCAGGAGCTGTGGGAACGTATTCCAATATTGATTTAGAAATTGAAGAGTATGTTTTAAATAAACTCGGACTCAAAGTGGATCCGATTGCCACGCAAGTGATCTCACGTGACAGACACGCATTTTATATGTCGGTACTGGGTGTGGTCGCTGCGAGTTTGGATCGAATGGCAACAGAGATCCGACTCTTACAAAAAACAGAAGGGCGGGAGGTTGAAGAACCATTTGCAAAAGGCCAAAAAGGATCCTCAGCAATGCCTCATAAACGTAATCCCGTTGTTTGTGAACGTATTTCGGGGATCTCTCGAGTCATTCGTTCCAATGTCAACGTTGGATTACAAAACGTAGGACTTTGGCATGAAAGGGACATTTCGCATTCTTCTGCAGAACGGATTGTACTTCCTGATTCTACCATAGCACTCGATTACATTTTGGAAAAAATGAATTTTGTCCTCAAAGGACTCCATGTCTATCCAGATGCCACAGAACGTACGTTAAACGTGACAAGAGGACTTATTTTTTCACAAAAAGTTTTGTTATGGCTTATCGAAAAAGGTGGAATCACTCGTGAAGATGCCTACCTCATCGTACAGGAAAATGCGATGGCGGTTTGGGCTGACCAATCCAAAAATCTGCGTGACCTATTGAAACAAGATCCAAGGTGTTCGAAGATTTTAAAAGACTCTGACTTGGATGAAATTTTCCAAATTAAACCTTATTTGGAACGGATTCCACTCATCTTCAAACGTTTGGGTATCATTGACTAAATTAAATCCTTAAAGTGCATTTGGTACCAAAGGATTGGCTAGGAGATGGACAAACTATCCCTAGCCTTTTTATTTTAAATTTAAATTGAATTTAAATGACATTCCTTTTCCAAAATATTATTGGATATAGTTTTCTCGATTCACTTCTTTTATAATTGTTCCGCAAACCAAGTTACCAAATCTTTTAACATCTCCCTTGAAATGGTATGGCCTTCCGCATATTCTTTGTAATGTGGATCTCTTCCCGTTGATTCCAAAAATTCCTTTGAACTTCTGGCGGCGGCAATGGATATTACATTGTCATTGGTTCCATGAGCGATGTAGATTTTTTGTTTCTTCGTTCCAACGGTTGTTCCAATTTTATTTTTAGTTTCCTCTAACATTCTGCCACTGAGGGCGATGATCCCTCTAAATTGATCTGGGTTTTCTAATCCGACAGAATACGACATTACGGCACCTTGGCTAAAACCACCAATCCAAACGTTTTGTGTATCAAAGGTATATTGTCCTTCTAAATAATTCAAAAATTCTAATAGAAGTTTGTGGCTATTTTCTTGTTGGACGACGTCAATTTTCAGGGTCCCTCCTTGAAAGTTAATCTCATACCAACCAAAACGATCGCGACCCATGACTAGTGGACCACGGACAGAAACAACGAGAAGTGTATCTGGCAAATGATCTGCAAGTGAATATAAATCTTTTTCATTGCTTCCAACACCATGGAGTAATAACAATAAAGTCGGTTTATCGATCTCAGTTTTAGGTTTTCTGACTAATGATTCTAATGGGGGATTCATATTCGCATCACCTCTGTTTAACTTAAGACTGGCTTGGAATCCAATCGAACTGATGTCATTGTCAATGCCCCAGCCACTGGTTTATCATTAAAAAAGGATACTTTATCTGATGGTAATTGTGTTCCAAGTGTATATAGAAGTGGTAAATAATGTTCCGTCGAAGGAATTGCCCATTCAAATGCCTTACCTTTGGAGCGAATGGAGAGCAATGAGTCTATATCACCAATATCGATCCATTTTTTCACATTTTGATTCACATCCATTGCCCAATCAAATCCATAAACTTCATTCAACCTGTCCCAAGCTACCATACCTAAGTTATGTACTATATTGCCACTTGCGACAATGAGAATTCCTTCTTCTCGTAAGGGTATGAGTTCCTTTGCAATCTCTAAGTGTTGTTGTAGTGAAAGTTTGTAATCGATACTCAATTGTACAACAGGTATGTTTGCTTCTGGGTAAATATGTTTTAAAACGCTCCAAGTTCCGTGATCAAGACCCCAATCATAATCTAGTCCAACTGGTTGTGATTTTACAAGGGATTGGATCTTTTTTGCAAGTTCTGGAGAACCAGGTGCAGGGTATTGCACTTCAAATAAAGCTTTCGGAAAACCACCAAAGTCGTGTATGGTGGGAGGTTTTTCCATAGCTGTAACAAATGTACCGTTTGTCAACCAGTGTGCCGAGATGGCAAGAATGGCCTTTGGTTTTGGAATAGATTTCGTTAGATTTCGAAGTCCGTCGACAAATTCGTTTTCTTCGATTGCATTCATAGGACTGCCATGTCCTAAAAACAATGACGGAAGAAGTACCTTTTCTTGTATTTTGTCCGAATTCATGGAAATCTCCTTCTGTTCCATTTAGGAGACAAACGTTTTGTTTCGTAACCTGAACATCGATATTAGTTTAATATTAAACTGTTTATTGTCAATCTATTTTTGACTAATTAGGTTCTTTTTTTCTAAGCTTCTATGAATTTCTGATTTCCAAATTATTTTCTAAACTATACTTGAGTGGATTGAATTTGTACAAATTGTACTTGGTGATTAATTTATGTATAAAACGTTTCCTATGGAACAAGTAATTTTCCAATCTGCAAATGATGACGAACTTCCAGTCATATTTCAAATGTTAAGGGATAACCATCTTCCATTTGAAGACATTACACATATTTCGATACAAAACTTTCTACTCGCCAAATTTGAAACGCTAACTATCGGTTGTATCGGAATTGAAGAATTTAAAGAGATAGCATTGTTACGGTCTTTCTGTGTCAAAGAATCGTATCGTAAATTAAGAATTGGAAAATCGATGTACCAAATGATGGAGAATTCTTGTCATAAGAAAGGTATTACGGAATTATTTTTATTAACTACTACTGCAGAATCGTATTTCACAAAGTTAGGTTTTCTTGTCACAGACAGATCCAAAACACCGGAATTCATTAAAAATACAACACAGTTCCGATTGATTTGTCCTGATTCAGCAATTTGTATGAAAAAAAATTTATAAATCATAGTTTGGCAAATAAATATGAAACACAGAGACACAATCGAATATATTTTAAAGGAACTGTTTACCGATCCCAAGACGACCGCAATCTCTGATGTGTTTTCATCAGATTATATTGCGCATACTTCTAAAAAAAATTTCACTGGTTTAAAAGTAGTCAGCAAATGGATCAAAAATTTAAACCAATTTTTATCAGACTTGAGGATAACCAAACTTGAATTCATTTTTGAAGATCAAAACACTGTTGTCTGGAAACGTACAATCAAAGGTAAACTCAAACCTTCCCAAAACAAAAAACTTCCGAAAGGTAAATCAATCCAATGGGAAGAGATGATTGTTTCAAAATTTAAGGGAAACCTAATTGTAGAAGAATGGATCTCCAGTGAATTTCTTGGTGCTTTACTGCCTTTAGGAAATTCTAAAAACCTTAAGTAAACTGAAAATCCAAATGAAACCAACAACCGAATCGCAATTTATTTTTTAAAATAACAATCAAGAGATCAATATGGCAGCACCGAAAAAGAAAAAAACTCTGAAAAAATCAAAACCTTCCAAAGGAACAGGAAAAGTAACTCCCACAAAAACAAATCCAATCACTCCTTTTTTAATGTTCAATGCCAATCTGGAAGATGTTACAAGGTTTTACTCTGGAATTTTCAAACAATGCAAAGTGATCTCGGTGAATCCAATGCAAGCAGAGTTCATATTGAACGGACAAAAATTTTCTGCCTACAACGGTGGACCTGAATTTAAATTCTCTTGGGGTGTATCTTTTATGATCCATGTAGAAACACAAAAAGAAGTAGATCATTATTGGAATTCACTTTCAGCAGGTGGAAAGGAACTTATGTGCGGATGGGTGGAAGATAAATTTGGAATGGTTTGGCAAGTGACACCAAATATCTTATTAGAATTAATTTCACATAAAGATCCAATTAAACGTGAAAAAGCTACACAAGCGATGTTAAAGATGAGAAAAATCGATATAAACATTTTAAAAGAATCTGTGAAGTAATCCTTCCAAATTCATTTTTTAATCATCAATTTTGTCGATTTGAGTTTAAATTTCGATGGGTGTATAAAGTGACATTTCAAAACCAGAAATGTCAATGGTATATTGATTCTGTGTGTAAAAAGGACCACCAAATCCTATGCGCCAAGTGACAGGACCTAATGGTAATTCGTAAAAGAAATAATAACTTTTTGCATAATTCGTTCGAGAATTCACTTTGCCTTTACTCAAAGTAGACAAAGCATAAATTTCTAATGGATTTAATTGTCCATTGGATGCAGCAGCAAACATCAAATAACTAATTGGTTCTATCGAACCAGAACTTTTCCCAGTTAACAATGAATAAGCTCCTAACAATTCTAAATTATTTCCAGTTGAAAGATTGGACAATAAATATGCTTTGTACGGATCTCCATCGATATTCCCAGTGGTGAGTAACGAATACCTTCCTAAATTATCAATTTTATTATCTAAGGTAGACCCAGAATTATAAACAATAGCATTGGTAAATAATCCGATTCCATCGTTAAAATCAGCGGTTCCTTGCAAATTAACACTACCAACTCCAAATCCCAGTCCAATTCGGAAATTATCATTCCCACCTTTTCCCAAATAAAGAACTGGAAGTAACATGGAATAAGTTCCTTTTACCTCGGTTTGTAAATCTACATTTTCCTTACCGTTTTCATTTTCAACGGTAGGAGTAACCGTAATGATCTGACGAGTGTTCAAAAATGATACATTTCGATTTAATACAAAAAATCCCCAATATTCACCTAACTGCCAATCCTTAGTTTTTAAATCATAATTGAACTTAGTGTTTCTAACTATACTATTGTTTTCTTCTGCCATAACTGCTTTGCCGTTTGGCCCAACAATATCAACAGCAGAACTTATGTATTGAATCCCTGGATGGATTGAAAAATATCTAGCACCTGCTGGATCATTAAAGACACTGATAATTTTCCTTTTGTATGTAGGTACAGTAGAGTTGTTTGGAACTTGGGAATTTGTATTTTCCTTAGGAATTTCTTGGGACAACAAAGGAATTGAATGCCACAACAGCACCAAACATAAACTAAATGTGAAATTTCGAATTATTTTCCAAATCAATTTTAACCTACGGAAATTTAAGTTTCTAAGCAGGGATACTTTGTTTCTCTGGAATTAAGTTATACTTCAATTTAATCTGGTCGATTTTTTCTTCCATTGATTTCCATAAAGTTTCCTTTTCTGGGTGAAAGGTACATAACACACCTTGTCTTACCAAATCAATGATTTCATCAATTGAGAAATCCAAAAAGCGATACAACTTAAAGAATTCGTAAGTTAAATTTACATTAAAAATATCAGGGTCATCTGTGTTGATACAAAGCATCAAACCTTGGTCATAATAATAACGAACTGGGTGGTTTTGTTCCTTTCTTACGTATTTCCCAGTAAAAACATTTGATGTAACACAGATTTCGATTGGAATTTTATTCTCTTTCATGTAACGAACAAGTTCAGGGTCTTGGATAGCTGACGTACCATGTCCTATTCGTTCCGCCTTACATAAGTTTACTGCATCCCAAATTGCCCAAGGACCGTCATCTTCACCGGAGTGAGCTACACAACGTAAACCAGATTCACGTGCAATTTTGAAAACTTCAGCGTAATCTTTTGCAGGGCCCATGAGTTCCGCCCCACCAAGTCCAATTCCAATGACTTCTTTGTGCTTCAAACCTAACACACGTTTCAGATTGTTCATTGCATTTTCTGGACCAAAGGATCTTGAAACGTCCACAAGTAAACGAATGGAGATTCCATCCTTAACTTCAATTTGGCGAATTCGATTCACCATAACTTCAACCATTTCATCAAAATCCAATCCGTTTTGGATGAACTTGGATGGTGCAAAGAAAGCTTCACAATAAACAATGTGATTGGATCGCAAGTAGTCTGCTAAACTATCAATGAAATATCCTAAATCAGACGCTTCTTTAACTGAACCTTGGACAAAAAAGAAAACTTGGATAAAACCATTGAGGTCTTTGAAATTGTACTTCTCTTCAAATTCTTGGTCAGTGACTTCGATTCCATTTTTTTTGTATAAAAACTTCAGTGTTTCTTTGTTCACGCAAGCTTCTAAATGCAAATGAACTTCTGTTTTGGGAATCTCTCTGATAAAATTGATAACATCTTGTTCGTTAGGATGGGAAACAGATAGATCCCCAGCAAGTAACGATTTTCTTTCCTTTAAAAGAGATACCTGTTCCGATCCTTCGATTCCTACTTTTGGCAATAACCAAAGTGGAGGATGGAGGACTGGTAATTCCATCAACGAAACTCTTTCGTTTAAGAGTGTGTTGATTTGTTTATCAAATGTAAGTTGGATGGTGGGCGAATAGGGCCTGTCAGCTGGTAGTCGGCTTTTGAGTCGATTTAATTCAGCAATGTCACGGTCAATGACAGCGATGCGGCTTAGGATTTCAGAAAAAGGAACTTCCATGTTCCAGGAAAGAATGCCGAATTTGGTAAGTGCCTACAAGTAGATTTTTAAAGCTTGGGTGAAAATCCCTATTTAGCTTTGAAATTTCCCGTCGATAGGAAGTTTGGGAGCGGAAAAGACTGGAAATTTTTTCCGAATTATGTCGTATAAATGAATATGCTCACATCTCGCAAAACCTTCCTACCCTTTGCTCTTCCCTCGATTTCGGAAGATGCCATAGAAGAAGTTGCCCAGGTTCTAAGATCCGGTTGGGTTACCTCGGGACCAAAAGTAAAACAATTTGAGATGGAGTTTGGAGACTTTGTAGGTAGCAAAGAAACCATTGCAGTCAATTCTGCAACAGCCGGTCTCCACTTAGCTCTTGAGGCTATTGGTCTTACAACAAATGACGCTGCCATCACTAGTTCTATTACCTTTACTGCCACAGCAGAAGTGATTTGTTATTTTGGTGCAGAACCCATCCTCACCGATGTAGACCCTATCCACAACTTAATGACTCCGCAAACTTTGGAAGCAACGATCAGTTCAAAATGCAAATGGAATGGAAAAGAACTCACAAGTAAAAAAACGGGAAAACTTATCAAAGCCATTTTACCTGTTCATTTAGCAGGTTACACTTGTGATATGGAGGCCATTCTCCAAATTGCAAAAAAATATAATTTGTATGTCATAGAAGATGCGGCTCATGCATTTCCTGCCGTTCACAAAAACAAAATGATTGGAACCTGGGGAGATTTTACTGTTTTCAGTTTTTATGCCACCAAAGGTATCACTACTGGCGAAGGTGGTATGATCACCACACACCACAAAGAGTATGCAGATCGAATCAGAAGGATGAGACTCCATGGTATTAATCGAGATGCGTTTAATCGTCCAGGTTGGTATTACGAAGTGGTGGATGCAGGTTATAAATATAATATGACAGACATTGCAGCCGCACTCGGAGTGGTCCAACTCAAAGAATCACATGGATTTTGGGAACGTAGAACTGAAATCGCAAAACATTATAATGCTGAATTTGGTAGATTCAAAGGTGTTAAAATTCCGAAAGAAGATGAAAATGGAATTCATAGTTGGCATTTGTATCGCATTGAAATTGATCCAAAAGTTGCAAAGATAGGCCGTGACACTCTTGTAGAAGAATTAAAAGAGCGAAACATTGGTACAAGTTTACATTTCATTCCAATCTTTGAGCACCCGTTTTACAAAAAGACGCATGGGTTTCAAAGAAAAGATTATCCTAATGCCTGTTCGATGTATGATCGAACCGTATCATTGCCTTTATTTGCAGGAATGACAAAATCTGATGAAAAAGATGTGATCGATGCGATGAAAGAGTTATTAGCTTAACTAATACTTTTACTTAATCATTTGTATTCTATTTAGAATTGGTTCGGAATTCATAAAATTCCGAATCATATAAACGTAGTAGTTCAACTAATCCTAAGATAAATTCTAAGTCTGTCCCATCGGCTTTTCGTCTGATCCAAAATCCTACAAGTTCTTTTACAATTTGTGAATCCATTTGTTCATCATAGGGATATGTTTTAAACTTCGAAGCTTCTTCTGGATCTTCATTATCTGTATAAGCAGGGTACAAAAATAAAATAAACCGATCCAAATAATACGGATCCAATCTAGATTCATCCACTAACAATAAATATCGATCGGCCTCTTTTCTAAAAAATCCCGAATTTGAATCTAACTTTTGATAAACGATAAAGAAATTACGTGCAGTATCTCTTATCCATTCATCATAAATTGGTTGTGTAAGAATTAATAATTTAGGATTGGTTTTAGCCGGAAGTAAAAATTCTCTCAATTTTTTTGGAAATTCTGGGTTGTAATGACCAAAGTTGTATTGGTCATTACGTTCTAAATAGTACTTTGAGTGAGGACCTGAAAGGAAAATTGAAATCCCTAAATATTCAGAAAGTTTATGTAGGCTTAGAACCGTTTGAATCTTACAAAATAATTTGTGGTAAGAAACTTCCTTACCACAATACAATCCAATTTTTGGAAACTGTATCCAAGTGGTTTCTACTAAATCTTTAAACCTTTTTTCTCGTTCTGAAACATTTCCTTTCGAAAAAAAAGAAAATGAAGGTGGAAGAACGGCACAAGAAAAACATAAGATCAGAAAAAGTTTACTTAATTTTGTAAGTAATTTCTGCAGGTAAGTTCTCCCATTCTGAGTTAGTATCTTTTCGAAAATAAACAGGCGAAATTGAATTTTTAAGACTCAAACTTTGGTATAAAATCAAATCTGTTTCTTTTTTCTCAAAGTATCGTTTGTCTGTATTACTTCCCAATCCTAAATCACCGATTGGTATCCATCCATAACCTAATAAAAAAACGGATAAGGCATCTACTATCGATTTAGGTTTTCCTTTTTCAAATCGAATCATACGAAATGATTGAACAGGAATTCCATTTAATTTCATATTTTCTTTAAAATCAGCCAAACTCGTACTTGTTTGCCTAGTTTGGTAAATCAAATCCAAATAATCTCTAGTTGTTAACTTCAAATCCTCTTGTGGTTTTTCAAAAAAAGGAACTACATCTCCTGGGTATGATGCTTCTTTATCTAAATAATCATCAGTCACATAATATTTGATAAACTGATTTTTGGAAGAAAACTTGTATTTTACAATTTGTTCACCAGGTAAGTCTTCGATTGATAATTTTTTTAGATGAACCCTATTTCTTTGGATAAAGCTGGGAGAATAAGAAGTATCCGTAAACTTAACACCGCGAATCCTTTGTTGTTCATTCGAGGGAGGGTGTAAAATAGCAATTTGAGCTTTAGATAAAGAAACAGAATCCAATTTGAATTTCAAAGTTACTTCTAAATTAAATTCTTCTTCCCCTGATGCAATGAAACGCTCGGTTTCAATGAAAGGTATGTTTTTAATTTCTTTGTTCTCTCGATCGACCACCCAGAGTTTAGATCCACTCAGTAAAACCCCTCTTACAGATCGTAAATTTGTTTTGATCGAACCTGTAATTTTACCAGTTTTTGTATCATACCGATAAATACTATTATCCGAAGAATCAGATATCCATAAGGAATCTCTGCCATAACAAATATCTCTTGGTCTTGTACGATCGGTAAAAAATCCTCCAATTAATAAAGAGGTTGATTGGTCATAAATCTGCACTTTTCCAGAATCTAAATCCAGTATATAATAATAGTTACCTACACTTGCAATTCCTGCCACATTTGCCAATGGTATTGAAATTTTATCAGTGATCCCACCTGAGTTTGGATCCAATTTCAATATTTGTTTTGGAGCAACGACTAGAATTTTCCCTTCACGAGAATCAAAGCTGATTCCTCTTAAATTCGCCAAACCAAGATTATAAATTTCTTGTTCCCCAATCTCATTAATTTTTACGATCGCACGACGGTTTGTATCTATGTACCAAAAATTTACTCCATCCCAAGCAAGACCATAAGCCTTGTCTGAAAGTTTGTATTCTTTACTTTCCTGAGAAAAAATTGATGAAGTAATAATTAATGCTGAGATCAAAAAACGTTTCATTCGCTTATACCTACTGTCTTTACTATCAGACGAAATAGATCACCCAGTAAAGAAGGATTATCATATTCTGATCCTAGTATAATCGGTTTTGGTACAAAAATAATTAGGAAAGATACTAGTATAAAAACACCAAACATAAATCGAGTTTTACCAATTCCATTTATTGCATCTTTGATGAATGGATGTTCTATTCTCAATAAATAATAAATAAGAAAACACCATATAAGCCAGGTAAAATGTATTAATGCAAAAATTAAAAAGAATCCAAATAAAATATGGATCCATTTTCGATATGATTCACCAAACATTGAATATATGACATGTCCCCCATCTAGTTGGCCAAACGGAAGCAAGTTAATCGCTGTGATGAGTAGACCTACCCAACCTGCTTTTGCCAGTGGATGTGCCTGTATGTCCATCAAATCAAAGTTAACCGGCCCCAAAATCCACTGAGTAGAAAAATAAGTGAATAAACTATCTCCAAAAAATAGAAAACTGGAGCGATCCAAATCAGAAGGAATCTCTACTACCTTTGATAGAGAAATCCCAATGATCCAAACAATCAGAGATAGAATCAAACTAACTGCAGGGCCACCTACTCCAATATCAAACAAAACTTTTTTATTTGGGATTTGGTCTTTAATTTTGATCACAGCACCCATGGTTCCAATAGGGCCAAATGGAAGTGGGATAAAATATGGTAAACTTGCACGAACACCATAATATCGTGCTGGTAAATAATGACCCATTTCATGGCCGAAAAGAATTAATAACAAAGTAACAGAATAAGGCCAATTGACAAAAAAATATAATTTATAATTTGTTAATGTTTGAGGAACATCAGGATTCAAAAAGATATCAGAATAAGTAAGTGTAAGAAATGTCAGAAAAAATAAGATTACATGGGTAGATTTATTTGATTCCAAAGTCGGACAACCTAGATATTTGATATAAAATTCATGAAAAAGATATTTCCAAAAGAATCAATGAGATTCCGAAAACCATTTGATAGATTTCTTTCTTCGAATTGAACCAAACAATCTTCTGTTTTGCTGGACTTCCGTTTTTAGCTTTCAAAATGGCCTAAATTCAGTTTTGGAACAAAAACGTTTGGATAGGAACTATGTTTCCCATCAAAAATATTGTTCCACTTTCTTTTAAGATGCCGAGAACTGTCTAAGAGTAGACCCATTTCCATCAAATCAATGTTCGAAAATATAAAAATCATAAAAAAATTTGACCCTGCAGCCAAATCATATTTGGAAATTGTCCTTTGTTATCCTGGCTTACATGCTTTATGGCTCCATAAAATTGCTCATCTCCTCTACAAACTACGATTGCCAATCATTCCGCGCCTAATCAATTACATCAGCCGATTCCTCACAGGTATCGACATCCATCCAGGGGCAAAAATTGCACCAGGAGTTTTTATAGACCATGGTGCTGGTGTGGTCATTGGAGAAACTGCGATTGTTGGAACTGGTTCTTTAATTTTCCAAGGTGTTACCTTAGGTGGAACTGGGAAAGAATCAGGTAAACGTCACCCTACGATTGGCAAAAATGTTGTGATTGGTGCTGGTGCTAAAATTTTAGGAAACATTACCGTAGAAGAACATGTAAGAGTAGGTGCTGGATCAGTTGTTATGCGAAATGTTCCAGCCGGGTGTACTGTTGTCGGTATCCCAGGAAAGGTAGTAAAAGCTGGTGATGGTACATCTGATAGTATGGAACAAATGTTGGAACACAACCAAATGCCAGATCCAATTGCAAAAGTTTTTTCGGTCTTGCTTGAAAAAGTGGAAACACAACAACAACTCATAAACAAACTTTACGAAAAACAACAGCTGTTAGAAAAATCAAGTACCCACCCTCCAGAAGATGATTTATTCCTTCAAGAATTCATCCATGGAGATGGAATTTAAAACTCTTTTAAGAGTTCTGTTTTTTTATCTTGGTACTCTTCATCTGTAATGAGTTTCTTTTTACGTAAGTCCTCTAAAATTTTCAGTTTTTCTGGAACAGACTTCCACTCTCCATGTTCTTTTTGAGGTTCTTCGTCATCTTTCGGATAACGGTAAATAGGCGGATCTGGAATTAAATCTGGATTTTTATGGACAATTATATTTCCATATATTGGTCTTTTAACTTGCGATTGGTCTCGATATAAACTCAATGAATCTTTGTTTTTAATCCAAAGTTCTGGTTTATAAATTGGTTTGATAGGAAGGGGTTGGAATAAAACCCAATCCTCAAAAGAGTATTGCGTAGAAAAACTGATATTCGTGTTTATTTCTTGGAATAAAATCACTAAACCCTTTTCCGTTCCCATTATATAAAAACTTGTTTTTAATATTTTTACATTTGGTGCCAAAAGATCATCGATTTTAAAGATACAAAGATAAACTTTCTTTTGATTCTCTGCCAATCTTTTGGTCACAAATCTTTTTATTTCTAACAAATATGATTCAGGAACTAAAAGTTCCCAATCTTCGTATGCCAATATGCCTCTTTTGTATTGAATGGATGATAATATTTTTGGCAACTCTCCTAAATGTTCCGCACTCAGTTCTAATTGTCTGAATGGAGTTGGAAACAATTCTTTCCATTCTTCATCGTCAACTTCAAAAAAAGCAATGGAAGCAGTAGAATCTACCAAGGTGATTTTTTGTTGGAAAATTCGACATGTCATATTACAAAAAAGAAAAAACAGAACAAAAGTATATTTTGAACTTGCCGTTAATGAAACAATGAACGATTGTTTAAGTGTGCTAAGAAATTGGTTTTGCATTGTTATACTTTTTCTTTTTGCTCCACTATACGCTAATTTCCTACCACAATTTCAGATGAAGGACCAATATGGGCAATCGTATTCCGATGTTTCTGTCAAAGGAAAACCCATCGTACTTATGGGTTGTTTTCTCCGAGATGTCGAAGTTTGCCGGAAACAAGGACGTAAACTCTATTGGAAAATGCAAAATCTTTTGTGGAAAGACAGTAACAAAGTCAATTTTTTACTTTATTTAGACCTAAAAGAAACGAACAAAATTGTTGAGGACTTCATTGAAGAGTCTAAACACAAACAATATGAAAATATTCTATTAGATCGGCGAGGCCAATTGACAAATGGTTTATCAAAAGGCGAAATATTTATTCGGATTTATAATAAATCAGGGAAACTAATTTTTTCTAGTAATCAATCAGAAGTAGAGGAAACATTCATCCAAGAAATTTATGAAATTCTCAAAAAAGAAATTTAAATTTTATTTTCTCATCAACATTACATTTTTTAACATATGTTTATTAAATTGCCTACATAAGAACATAGAGCAATACCAATTTTGGACAGGCTACGATCATTTACAAAAGGCAATTAAATCGACTGCCAAAAATGAAATACATTTTACTGCCCTCGCAGGATCTTTATCAGAGGAAAGTGAATCCCAACTA
This sequence comes from Leptospira sp. WS39.C2, assembly GCF_040833965.1. Classification (NCBI taxonomy): domain Bacteria; kingdom Pseudomonadati; phylum Spirochaetota; class Leptospiria; order Leptospirales; family Leptospiraceae; genus Leptospira; species Leptospira iowaensis. The sequence continues at coordinate 31,627 of NZ_CP162142.1, read as the reverse complement.
TTCAAAAATGCCGATGGTTTTCCAATTGTCACTTTGACAGGCCGCAAAGACCAAAATCAAAACTGGACGATGCGATGGAATGAATTAGAACCAAAACAATACGACTATTATGCGAATGTTACATTCACTCCTAAATTATGGGGCGACAAAGAAATATATGCGGTGGAAAGAAAAATCATTCATAAACTCAGTGGTTACCAACCAAAAGATTTTTTCCAATGGCTAAACGAATTTGTATTGGTTGTTAATGATCATAATACCTATCAAAATTTAAAATCCAGTTCGAAAAACTTACAGTTTCTGTGTAGTGTGATGGCTTGCCATATCACTGAAACCGCAGAGTGGCATACACTTGAATTTACAATTAATGAGACTACCAAAACAAAATTTCCTGGTTTTTACCAAAGGTCTGGATCAAGATTAGAAAAAACGAAACTCAATATCACAATTTGGGATAAAACGAATCCTACACATAGATTGAAGATAACCAATCAAGGCAAAACCTTAATATTTCATTTCCCTGTAAATCCGCCTAAGGATTATTTTTTATCTCCTAAAGAAATCCATTTCCTAGGGGATATTGAAATTCGATCATTTGGAATTACTGTAAAAATAGACAATTTAGAATACCGATTGAAAACCATTTTGGAAAATAATTCTGATACTCTTCATGGGAATTTTATTCGAATTGGTAAAAAGGAAATTAATGGAAATTTCTTTTACGTGATCCCACAAGGATTGGTGAATTTCTTTATACCTGGAAACATGGATGAATACTTTGATGATTTTTTTACCTTACTCATTCATGGAACACAAGGGAAAGGTGGATCTCAAATCCATGCAAAATTCCAAAGAACAAAACAAGGACAAGTGAATACAATCACCACTTACAACGAAATCAAACGAAAGAAATTTTCTCTGTTTGGAAATGATGATTCTCAAAAAGCAAGCAATGATTTTGACTTTTATGCCGCATGGGAAGAAGCCATGTTAGGTGACTTAAAATAAAAATTTTTGCTTGGATGGATATTGTAACCAACTTCGGTGATTAAGATCGAAAAATAAAATTTCGTAGTAAATCTTTTCCTTCTTCAGAACCAAAGGATTCTGGATGGAATTGAACTCCCTCAATTTTTAAGCTTTTGTGTCGGAGACCCATAATTTCCCCTTTTCCAATTCCAGAAGAAACACGTGCAGTCACTTCCAAATCTTTCGGTAAGGAATCTTCTTTTGCCACAAGAGAATGGTAACGCATAATTTCGATATTCTGAGTCAGCCCAGAAAACACACCTTTACCATCATGTTCAATAGGAGACAATTTACCATGCATAGCAATATTTGCACGCACAACTTCTCCACCAAACACGGTAGCCATACCTTGCATCCCGAGACAAATTCCCAACACTGGCGTTGTTTTTCCTAATTCTTTTAGTATTTCTGCACTCACACCAAAATAAGCAGGATCCCCTGGATGGCCTGGACCTGGGGATATGATAATCTTATCATAGTTAGCTTCTTTGATTTCAAAAAAAGTTTTTTCATCATTACGAATCACTTCCAAACGAAATGGAGTTTCTTTTTCTTCTAAAATTTCTCCAACTATTTGGTATAAATTAAAGGTAAAGGAATCATAATTATCTAAAATCAGAACTTTCATTTTCGCCTTCCTATCCTTTCTCTTCTATTTTTGGTGAAATTGGATCTTTGTGCAAATCTAAAGCCTTTCGAACAGAAGCCATTTTATTGATGATCTCTTGGTATTCGTCTTCTGGTTTGGAATCGTATACAATGCCACCAGAAGCACGAACAAATCCTTTCCCATCATTGATAAAAAAACTTCGGATCGGAATGGCAAACGTACAATCTCCGTTAAAACCGAAACTTCCTACAGCACCACCATAAGGTCCGCGAGGTGTTTTTTCAATCCGTTCAATGATTTTCATCGATTCAATTTTAGGAGCACCCGAAAGAGTTCCTGCAGGAAAAGAGGAAGCAAGGCCCGAAAACATATCTTCTTTAGATGATAAAATACCAACAACTTCACTGGATATGTGTTGTACATGAGAGAATCGTTTGATATCAAATCTGCGTCTGACTTTCACTGTGCCAAACTTTGCCACTCTTCCAATATCATTTCGATGGAGGTCAATAAGCATGTTGTGTTCTGCAATTTCTTTTGGATCCGTAAGGAGTTGGCGTGCAAGGATTGTATCCTCTTTTGCATTTTTGCCTCGTCTCGTGGTACCGGCAAGTGGAAAGGATTCCATTTCTCCTTGTCTCAATCGAAATAATAATTCTGGACTCGCACCAAGGATCACTCGTTTTCCAAATTTCACATAATACATATGAGGTGAAGGATTGATTTCGCGAAGGGTTTCATATATAGCAAGTGGATTGCCATCTACTGAATAAGTTTCTTCAAATCCAATTTGGCATTGGAAAGTATTTCCAGCTTTCACTTCCTCCAATGCCTCCTCTACCATTTGTTTGTGAACTTCCTTTGTAATTCCTTCTTTTTGGAGCTTTACGGTTGCATTTGGTTTTTTAGAAATAAGATTTTTAGTGGAACCTAATATAGATTCCACAACTCCAATCCGATTGTTTCCATTATCAAAGTATATCAGTTCACCTGTAAATTTATCATAAATGAGACCATCTAAATACATCCCAAATACCATTGCAGGGAAATCTGGATGGGGTTTTAGATTTAATTTCGGCTCAAAAAATTGCATACTTTGGTAACCTAAGTATCCAACAAGACCACCCGCATAACTAATGCTCAGTGAATCATAATTTGTAATTTGGCGGAGAGCAAAATAAGGGTTTTCTACTTTATATTTTTTTCCATCAATTTCCAAAACACCCGATTCACCTAATATTAAATGAGAAGGATCAAATCCAATCACCGAATACCTTGAATCATATTGATTGTCTCCCGCAGATTCCAATAGAAAACAATTCTCGTATTTCTCTTCGATCTCCCGAAAGAGTTCCCAAAACTCGATCCCTTCCGGTAAACTTAAGGAAGTGTAATTGGGTTTTTTAGGAATGGAAATTTTCGGAAGTGAATGGCTCATAGTTTACTCAATGTTTGTTACCAAGATTCATTTTGAATCAATTTTAGAAATAAAAAAGGCAGGAGCCGGATTCCGGAACCTGCCTTTTCTGACTTTAGTTGGAAATCCTTAATTTATAGATTTTTATTTGCAAAATCCCAATTAACCAAATTCCAGAACGCTTCCACATATTTTGGACGGGCATTTCGGAAATCTATGTAGTATGCATGTTCCCAAACATCGATAGTAAGAAGAGCTTGGAGACCATCTTTCAAAGGACTTCCAGCGTTACTTGTGTTCACGATTTCAAGACCATCGCCTTTTTTCACGAGCCATGTCCAACCAGAACCAAAGTTTGTCACCGCCGATTGTGTGAACTTTTCCTTAAATGCATCAAATGAACCAAAGGATTTCGTGATGAGGTCAGCAATCGCACCTTTAGGAGCTCCTCCACCGTTTGGAGAAAGAGAGTGCCAATAAAAAGTATGGTTCCAAACCTGAGCGGAATTGTTAAAAATTCCTCCAGTGGATTTTTTCACGATATCTTCTAAACTTGCATTTTCGAATTCAGTGCCTTTGATGAGGTTGTTTAGGTTTGTAATGTAAGTTTGGTGGTGTTTTCCATAATGAAACTCTAAAGTTTCTGCAGAAATATGGGGAGCGAGTGCATCCTTTGCATAAGGAAGTTCTGGGAGTTTATGTTCCATGGTGGTCTCCTGATGGATCTAAGTGTATTTGTATTTTGTCTCTAGTCTCATTCACAAAAGCAAATCGTAAACTAAAAAAGTAGAATGATTCTAATCATTCCCTCTATCAATTTCGACTGACGGTAGAACGAACTGTCTTCAATAAATTTAAAATTTCCGAGTGAATCACACCGTTTGATGCGACCAACTCTGGAAGTCCTGTATAGTAGTGGACTCCATTTAAGTCAGTCAATTTCCCACCTGCTTCTGATAAAATAACAGATATTGCTGAAACGTCCCAATGTTTGACCGTTTTTTCCCAAATGGCATCCATCACCCCTTCTGCGATGAAACAAGAATCCAAAACAAACGACCCTGTGCGGCGAAAGGAACGCGCATAAGTCAAAAAACCAGAAAGGTCAGCCATAATCTCTTGGATCATATGGGCTCTTTTGGTAGGAAGGTTTGGTGAAAAAATAGCACGATTGAGTTCGGATACTCGAGAGGTTACAATTTGTTCCCCATTTTTATATGCCCCTTCTCCCATCACAGCGGAATACACAGACTCTTGAGGTGGCACAATCACTACTCCACCGACCGGTGTGTCTCTATGTTCCAAACCAAACGAAATGGCATAGAGAGGAAGGCCGCGAACAAAATTCATGGAACCATCCACTGGATCAAGAACCCATTTGAACTCTCCACCATCAATTGGTGGTTTGTCTTCACAGACAATTCCATCTTTAGGGAATGATTTTTGTAAAAATCGAATCAGAATATCACCTAACTTACCATCGGCGGCATCAATTCTTTCTTTTTCTTCCGCATCTGTATCAGAGCGGATCGCTGATACTTCTCTTTGGATTTTTTTTGCTTCATGGATGATTCCCATGGCATTGGCTTTAACATATTCGATGCGTTTGATGGTTTCATCGACTGGAAAATTGATCGTTGGTGAAGAGATGCCCATTGTAATTACTTATCCATTATCGGTTGATTTTTGATTCACTTTCCATAAAATATTCCCAGACTTAGAAACTGTTCTCTCAACTTCAAAAGATGAAAGGTATTCATGAAATGATTTTAACGTTCCTTCAGGAATGGTTTCATTTGTATTTTCTAAAATCTGATAAAAATTTTTAAAATGAAAAATAGTTTTGGGAAGGCTTGGATTTAAAAAACGAAGTGCCAATGAAAGATAGTCAATTCCAATCGGACTATAAATCCTTCCTAGTTTCCAAATGTCTGAGGTTATACCCAATTCTTCTCTGATTTTTGATTCTGTATCAGAAAAATCGATTTCATCAAAGATTTCAGAAAATTTACGAATGGGTTTATTCTCATCTCGTTCTGATTCTACACGAAACTCACCACCTTGGAATCGTTTCGCTTCAAAATCGACAACATGTTCCCCTTCTTCCATAATTCTTTTAATTGGAATTATCTTTACTTGGAAATACAAACGATCGGTGACAATTGTCGGAGTCATATTTTGGGAACCAGCACGTTTGATTTCTTCTGACTTGGCCCCTCCCAAATACAACATGTCTACAGAAAATACATATAAAAAACGATAAGAACCAAACATCATCGGTCTTACGAAAAAAAGTTTTCCCGTTTCTCGTTTTGGCCTTGGTTCCGGCAACAAACTTGTTCCTTCAACACCTTCTGGTAAATATTTGATAACCGTTTGCACGAAATCTTTTATATCACCAAATTCTGGTTCTGTGATTGAAGTACCATGAATTGTAAATCTTTCAGAAAATTGAATGTATGGGGAATGTAAATTATCTACAAAGATTTCACCAATTTTATTTTTTGCTGAAACATCTCCCAATAAACGATTAATGGATCTAAAATCTTGTACTTTCATTATTAGTTTTCAAATAAAATTTTATTTATTCAATCTTTTGATTTTATAACCAAAAGGTTTAAGAATTGATAAACCAGCGAACTTATATCGATTAGAATGGTTCATTGTAATTTCATAATTGAATTGTTTTCCCTCTCTATAGTGCCTTTCAATCGTGGAACCAAGGAAACCAAAACGAACTCCTGCTTCTTTTAAAATCTTGCGGTAAAGCAAAACAAAACTTTCTGGTGTTAAAGAAGTGCCTACATAATAGACTTTTCCTTTACCAAATCCATTCACTGTGATGGCCGGTTTTCCGGAATAGAATTTCTTTTTATCTCGGTAATGTGCGATTACTTTTGCTGTGGTTGGTTCTAAGATTTCACAGAATTTAGATCCTTTTAGAGGTAAAAGTCCCATACGAATTCCCACTTTATCAGTGGCAGGGGCTTCAAATTGAAATACTTGAACACCAGCAAGCTCGCCAAATACACCTGGAACTGGCTCTTCTACCATCCAGTGGTCTTTATCCTTGATCCCAGAGCGATACCCGAGAACCAATGTCCCACCATTACTTACATAGGATTTCAATTTTTCAACGATAGTTGGATCAAACATAGTATATAGAGGGAGTGTTAGAACTTTGTAATTCGACCAATCCACATCCGAATGGATTGGTAAGGAGTGTGCATTCGTATTTAGGACATTTGTTCCTGCATACCAAGTAGCTAGTTCAATATCATAACCAACTTGTGCAAAAGGAACTGGTGCAAACCGAAGCCCATCACTCAAAGGTTGGTGTTTGTAATTTCTAGAATTTTCAATATCATGAAGGATGGCAACCGTTGCCGGGTAAGGTGAGTCAGCCACATCTTCTGCAAAATCTTTAATGTTTTCGATGGTTTCTTTTAATTCAAAGTATTTCGCTGTTTTTCTTTTGCCATGGTCCAATATTCCATAACAAAGTTGTTCTTGCCCAAACCGAGCCGTACGATAACGGAAAAAATATATCTGGTTTGCTCCATTGACTATGGCTTGTGTCAACCAAAGTCCTATTTGGCCTGGTGGTGGGAGGTAACCTAAAGTATCATGCCCTTGTACGCCAGAAAATTGTTCCATCACTGTATATGGTTTGTTTTTCAAACCTCGTGAATACTGTTGTGTGGCTGTAACCAATGGATGAGGGTACGGTTCTTGTTGGTTCCCCCATACAGGATAATTGTCCCAAGAAACATAGTCTAGTTTCTTGAACATTTCGTACATATCTGTGATTGGTAAAAAAGGAGATGGGTATAAATTTGTAGTGAGTGGTTTACCTTTGCTATACTTTCTTAAGATTTCTGCTTGGAAGTGTATATAGGAAACAAGTTCATCCGATTGGAAACGGTAATAATCCTGGATCATAGCTGGATTAAAATTACTCGCCACATGTGGCCCAGGGAGTGGAATTTGGTTCCAATCTGAGTAAATCACACCCCAGAAAACATTCCCCCAACGTTTGTTAAGCGAATCCAAAGTTTTATATTTTTGTTTCAACCAAGATCTGAAATTTTTCTGAGCAAGTGGAGAATAATCAACGTCCGAACCCTCATGCCCTGGTTCATTATCAATTTGCCAACCAACAACAGCAGGATGATTTCCGAAATGTTTTGCCATTGCCGTAACAATACGTTCTGTCGCTTTTTTATATGCTGGAGAAGAAAAACAAGCTTGGCGTCTTGTGCCGATACCTCGGATGATCCCATCTTTTGAGATTTGGACAATTTCTGGAAATTTTTGGTACAACCAAGGAGGAAAGGTTGCCGTTGGAGTTCCAAGGATGGCTGTCATCCCATGTTCCTCTACTTTTTTCAAAACTGCATCAAAAAGAGAAAAATCAAATTTCCCTTCCTTAGGTTCCATCAATGCCCATGCAAATTCTGCAAGCCGAACCGATGAAAGACCCATTTCTTTCATGATTTTAAGGTCTTCGTCCCAGTCCTTAGGGTTCCATTGTTCTGGGTAATAACAAGCTCCAAAGATCATATTTTTCCTTTTTGCGATTGCAGAATCTATCTTGTGACACAGACTGAATCAGAAAACACCCCTTTCAATCAAATAATGTCTGACCAAGTTATTTTAGGAATCTCCAATACTCATCACTACCGATTTACAATTGTAAATCTAACGGAAACTGCCAAAGAACCTATGTTCTTACATTCTCTTAACAAGGAAATGTCTGTTTTTTTATCTAAAACAATGATGGGAGCCTTATTCCTTGCGGAAATGACAAAGAACCAACAGAAAGTCAGCATCCAATGGAAAGATGAATCCAATAAACAGGCATTAGCATATAGTGATCGATATGGAAAAATGAAATCCGTAGCTTATACATCGAGCCATGAAGAAGGAGACATTCGAAACGAATTCATTCTTGGACAAGGGATTATGAAGGTGATCCGATGGGATTACGAATCTGATACTTACCAATCTTATACAAATTTAATCGAAGATACCTTCGAAGCAAATTTCATCAAATACCTTACTGAATCAGAACAAATCCGAGCAATAGTAGGAATGGATGTAGTTCCATTTGATTTTCCGGGAAATGATTTTGCAGCAAAAGGAGTTTTTTTTGAGGCATTACCAGATGCAACAGAAGAAAGTTTTGTTTTTTTACGTAATAAAATCAATTCCCTAACCACAAAAGAAGCTTTTTGGAACTTGAACATTGATGAGATGTTAAAATCCATTGAGGCGGAAATAGACTCGCCACTAGAAGTACTCAGCAAAGAAACACCGGAATTTTTATGTGATTGTTCCAGACATAAGGTAGCTGACATTATTGCCTCATTAGGAGAAAAGGAAGCAAACTCCATCATTGATGAAATGGGGAAAATTGAAATTACTTGCGAGTTCTGTCGTACTGCTTATCAATTTGATTCTTTCGACGTGGAGAAATTTTTTAAACAATGAAAGCAAACTTTCTCTCTTTGAGAGAAACCGAGTTACAACCAGTTTTTGCAACTCTGGACAATGTCATTGAATCCTTCCTTTCCCTAAATAAAAAACCAATTCTCCTTTTCACTGGAGAAATGGGGGCAGGCAAAACCACTTTCATCCGAGTTTGGTTTTCTCGCTTCGGAACAAATAGTTCCATCAATTCTCCAACTTTTTCATTGTATAATATTTACGACTCGCCTAAATACCGTTTGGTTCATTTTGATTTATACCGAATCCAATCCCTTGAGGAAATGGAAAATTTGGGCTTTGAAGAAATTTGGGGAAAGGAAGAAATTTCTGCCATAGAGTGGTGGCAAAAAGCAGAATCTATATTGCCAAAAGAAAATCGAATCTATATTACCATCAATTCAGAAACCATAAAAAATCGCACTTATACAATTGAATGGGCGGATGAGGATATCACTTGAATATTTTGTACTTTGATACAACTCAAGATTGGATTCACGTTTTAGTTGCAGAAGCCAATGATAATTTCGAGTTGAATATTAAGTCAAAAATAATTGAATCTTCGCCGAAGGAAGCCTCATACCGTTTAGTAGAGTTAATCCAAACAACACTAATGCAAGCCAATGTAATCAAACCAGATAGAATATTTGTCCCTCATGGACCTGGTTCATTCACTGGAATTCGCATAACAGTCACTACTGCAAGGGACTTAGCACAATTATGGGATATTCCTGTGATTGGATTTGATAGTGCTTTATTGTATTTAGTCGGAATGGAAGGGAACAATCATTATTTTCAGAATACCAAACTAAATCAAAAATTTAATCCGAAAACCCTTATCTGTTTGGATGGAAAACAAGGAAAATTCTACACTAAATATTATAATGGAAATACATTTTCTGAAACGGAAGACCAAAAACCAGATCAGATTAAGCAATTGATTGAGAAGGGAGAAATTACACCTAACAAATGGTACTATACTGGAAATTTACCCGAATTTTACCCAGAAGGTGTCATAAAAATTGAAGCGACAAACTTAAATTTATCGTCTATAATGAAATATAGTTTGGAACAAACCAAACAAATAGAACTAAAAGATTACAATTATTTATCCCTCCTCCCCAATTACATCCGTGGGACTTATGTAGATCTAAAATGAATTTATGGATACCTATAAAATACAAAGAAAAATCATCGAATACCTAGACCAAAAAGCTGGTAAAGATATCACAAGACAAGAGATCAAAAAAAAATTCACTGAATCCAGTGAGTTCAAACGACCCGACCCAAAATCAAAAAAAGTAAAATCCTTCAAACGGAAAGAAAAGGTTCCTAGAAAAGAAATCGAATTTCTCATCGACCAACTTTGTAATCTTTTAGAAGTAGAAGGTTTACTCATACCAAACAAAAAATATTCCACCGTAGCAAATCCGTTCCGACTGACAGGTCGAATTTCCATTTCACGAAGAGGGGATGGTTTTATTTCCTTACCTTCCAAAAATGAAATTTTTGTTCCAGGACCTCTCACAAATACAGCAATAACTGGTGATAAAGTTGAAGTGATCCCACTTGGAGTCGGCAAAAAAGATCGATTGGAAGCTGAGGTTACAAAAGTTCTCAAACGAGGCCGTATCCTCTATCGAATGAAAGTGAAAGAAAAAACAAATAAATTTGTATTTGGTAATTTCTTAGACATGTTAGGTGAAGCTAAAGAAGGAGTCCTGCATGTTAAATCCATTCTCAAAGATAGTTTCGATGCCATAAACGTAGATGATGTCTTGATTGTTAAATTAAAAGAAGGTGCTGAACCACAAGACTATCTTTATGATGTGAGTTTCATTCGTTTTGAATCCGATACAAAGGAAGATGCTGACTTACAAAGGATCTTAATGAAATACAATTATGATCCAGTTCATCCTGATTTTATTCCTTTGGATTTTCCAGAAGAAGTATCAGAAAAAACTGTTTCCGATTGGAATCGACGTACAGATCTTCGTGATCTATATGCTGTAACAATCGATGGAATCACTGCAAAGGATTTTGATGATGCGATAAGTTTTGTAGATGAGGGAAATAAACTCCGAGTCTGGATTCATATTGCCGATGTTTCCTATTATGTGGAAAAAGGCTCTGCCTTAGACAAAGAAGCGTATGAAAGAGCTACTTCTGTATATTTAGCAAACCGAGTGGTTCCTATGTTGCCACCTATTCTTTCAGAAGATCTCTGTAGTCTCGTTGCCAATACAAATCGTTTGGCATTTACCGTTGAGATGGAAGCAAGTAAAACTGGCGAAATTTATAACGCTAAGTTTTATAAATCCATCATCAAAGTAAAAAAACGATATACCTATGAAATGGCAGAAGAAGAAATCAAAGCCCAAGATCCAAACAATTGGATGTACCAAGTGTCTCTTTTCACGGATGCGCTCCGTAAACATAGAATGAAAACTGGTAGGATTGATTTAAATCTTCGAGAAACAACCATCACTTGGAATGAGCGAAAGGAACCGATAGGAATAGAAAACAGGGAACGGCTAACAAGTCATATCTTAATCGAAGAACTTATGTTATCTGCTAATTTAAAAGTAGATGAATTTTTGCGTAAAAAGAAAGTTCCTACGCTCCATCGTATTCATGAGCCCATGGATGAAGAGAAATTGGAAACTCTCAATCATTTCCTCCAACTCAATGGTTACAATGTGCAAATCCATGATACAAGTTATCCTGAAATCATGAAGGCAGTTAAAGAAATCAAAGACAATTCCGTTGGCAAAATTTTCAATTACCTTCTCCTTCGTAGTTTTATGCAGGCGTATTACGGTGCGGACCCACTCGGCCACTGGGGACTTGGTTTTAAAGATTACTGCCATTTTACATCTCCGATCAGACGTTATCCTGATTTGATTGTACATAGAGTTTTAGATGCAACCTTACTCGAGGGAGAAAAAGAATACTCAGACAATGAAATTGCTGTGATTGGACTTCATTGTTCGGAAGAAGAAAGAAGAGCCGCCGATGCCGAACGAGACATTGTAAAAATTAAATCTTTTCGTTATTTGGAATCCACAGGGATCAAAGAATTTAAAGGATTCATAGTGGGGATTCGACCTTCTCAAATTTTTGTGGAACTTGATATTTCAAATTTGGAAGGGGTTCTCGAGAAATCAGAATTTACCGACGAGTTTGAAGTTGTAATCAAAAATGATTTTTCCTTTTATTCCAAAAAATATTCAAAAATCTTTTTTATCGGAGATCCTGTGACCGTTAGTTTGGACCGAATTGATTTTGAAGAAATCAAAGTATTTTTGAAACTAAAAGATTTTAAAAAAGAAGAAATTCCACTCAAGAAAAAATAGAACTAAACACCGAATGTATCTTAAAAGGAGACATTCGGTATTTCATTTCGTTTCCAAATCTTTCGAAAAAACTTCCTTTGTTTCACTTCTATTGAAAGAATTTTCTCGATTACCATTTCTTCAGTGATTTGGTGTTGTTTCATCAATTCTTTGTTTAATGATAATTGGGAATGAGTTACCCAATTAATGAGGGATACTTTTTTTCGTTCTGATTCCGGAAGTAATTCATTCACTGTGGCAAAAAACATCTCATGTGTTAAAAATAATCCATTGGAAATTTCAGGCATTGGAGCCGCTCCATGATCGGCTGTTACCAATAAAATGAATTTATTACCATAATTTGTTTTTAGAAATTCAAAGATGGTTTTGATTTCTTCGTCTGTAGATTGCAAAACCTGTTTTGCTTCTTTAGTTTCCCATCCATACAAATGACCTACTGCGTCAGTTGCTTTGAGTGTTAAATAAGCTAGATCAGTTTTTCCATCAGTGTGTTTGTTTTGTTTGAGAATAGTTTCTTCAATTGTATCTCGAAACAGTGCTCCATCCATTTTAACTTGGAATTCCGATCCTTGAAAATGATGGATTTTAGATAGAAATTCAATTGGATTATTCACTTCAAAATGAGTTTTAATTTTAGATTTATTGGTTTGGTAAAATTGGAACAAATTATATTTTTCAGCAACAATTGGTTTACCAAATGCGTTAGGATAAGTTCCCCAGGATAAATTTTTTATATCCTGCCAATATACAAAATCTGCATCCGGAACAACTGCCGATTTAGAAATTTCCTTTGGTTTAAATTCTTTACCATGTCCAGCCATACCAACAGCCGCTCGATTCGCATAACATTGACTAATTATTACTGGTTCATTATTTTGGTTAAGGTCCCATTCATCGGCAAAACTAGAAGTATTAAGTTCATATAAATCAAAACTTTGATTTTTACCTTGGTAAACTGGACGATGATTCACTTTTCCATCAACGTATGTATAAATTTCATTTGAGAATACTCTGGAATCTTTTGGAAATGTTCCAGTACCAATGGCCATGTGTCCAACTGCTGTATGCGATTCCAAATGGGCAACTTTTGCTTTTTTGAAGTAAGTTGAATTTGAACTGAGTGATTCTAGAAATGGATAAGCACCCTTATGAGCTTTGTAAAGTTGTCTACCACCTTGGTCAACAACGATCGTGACAATGATTTCAGGTACTTCATTGTTCACTTTGAAAATCTTATTAAAATCATTTAATGGGATTTTGTTTTTAAATTCAAAGTTCAAAATTTTTCCATAAATTGAAGGGATATGTTGTTGGAATATTTCATCGGAATAGACTCCTTCGTGAAACCAATTAGGTCCATAAATCCAAATTGGAATTTCTGTATCGTATGTATATTGAGTGTAGTGTGATGTATAATTGACTTCTTTGGTAAAGTTTTCTCCTTCTAAATCCAATTTCCAATCTTCGTTCAAAGTATCCCAGGAAAGTTCATGTTCTTCTAATATATTTTTGATTTCTTCTTTTGAATAATGCGAAAGAGTGATTGCATCCCTTGCTTCCCGATCAAAAATATTAAAAGGATATGGTGCTAATATTAAGTCCGTATCTGGTTGCATAGAAAGGAAAGCTGCGCGTTTGTAGTCTTTCTCCCATTTACAACCTGATAGAATCATATAAATTCCAATGGCAAATAAGATAAAAAGTTTCTCATTCAATTTAATATTCACAATTTCTTTCCTTTCCTGCTACACTCTGCCTGATTTCTCACAAACTCGGCAAGTGCGAATTAAATTTGTAGGAGACCTTATGTGTCATTCTTCGCAAATTTCTTCCTACTTTCATGCTAAGACTAAGTCTTACGATTCCTATAAAAGTTTCGAATACGTTGCAGATTCTTTACAAAATGCAAATTTAACATTAGGTAACTTAGAAACAACAATTACCGAAAATCCAAGTGAGTATTCAGGTTATCCTAAATTTGGAAGTCCATTAGGTTATTTGAATGGTCTGAAAAAAGTTGGATTTGATATCCTATCAACTGCTAATAATCATTCAGCCGATAAGGGTTCCTATGGAATTGATACTACAATTCGAACCGTTCTTGAAAATGATATGATTCCCATTGGCACATATACATCCGAATCCGACTACCAACTTCGAAAGGATTTTATTCAAGAAACCAACGGTATTAAAATTGCAATCTACAATTATACATATTCCACAAATGGAATTCCTGTAAGAGATGGCCGTATAGTTCGTCTTTTAAATGAAGAACAGATCAATTCCGATGTCAATTTTGCTAAAGAAAACGGAGCCCATTTCATTATCCTTTGGTACCATTATGGAAATGAGTATGAAGAAAAACCTGGTTGGTCACAAACAAAATGGGTGAATATAGGATTGAATGCTGGAGCCGACATCATCATCGGAGGACATCCTCATGTCGTACAAAAAATAGATTTGTACCAAGATCCCAATAATAATGAAAAAAGACTTATTGCTTATTCTCTTGGAAATTTCCTATCAGCACAAAACAGACAGTATACGGATGGTGGAATCATTCTGTCTTTTACATTAGAAATAGGGAGAGAAGGATTTAAAACAATCACAAATGTAGAAACGGAAACCGTCTGGGTAGAACCTAAAAATTATTCAATTATTCCAATTCATAAGTATAAGAATAAAGAAATTTTGATGAAATTACCAAAACATCAGGAAAAAAGAATGTTAGATTTTGAAACGCATATTAAAAAAATTCTAGGTATGGGAATTAGTTCATTCTAAATTTTCTATATCATATTGAACAAGTTCGTACCCTTTTCCTGCCCGAATTAATTCAATGGAATCGTCATTAATTTGAATCATCGTAGATAATTCTGTTTTTACAATACCACCATCAATAATGCCATCGACAAGATGACCGTAGATAGAATCTAAATCATCGATATCAATAATGAATTCATCATTACTGAAAGCGGAAGTAGAAGTTAAGGGAGAATCGTGAATATTTAATAATTCTCTTAGATAAATATGATCTGGTATTCTGATTCCAATTTGTTTATTCTTATGATGGGCAATTGATGGTTTTGGCAAATTTTTATTTGCTTTTAACACAAAAGTATAGGGTCCCGGGGTTACACGTTTCATAAACCGATAAGCCGAATTTGGAAGATATTCAATAAAATGGGAGGCCATAGAAATATCTTTGCATAAAAGTGAAAGTGGCTTATCTTTCGGTAATTTTTTAATCGAATAGATTTTTTCAACCGCTGTTTTCGAATGAGCATCCGCAACAATTGCATACACTGTATCAGTAGGAAAAATATAAATGGCTCCATCCTTCAACCGTTCCGAAATTTGTTTTAGTTTTCGTATTTCGGGATTGTCTGGATGGAGGTAAATTATCATATATGTATCCTCTATTGAGCGGTCAATCCACCATCTAAAACAATACATTGGCCAGTCATATAAGAAGAAGATTCAGACGCTAAATATATTGCCGCACCTAATATATCTTCTGGTTTCCCAAGTTTTCCCATAGGAATTCCAGCTAATACTTGTTTCATAATAAATTCTTTGTCTTTGATCATGTCTGTCATATCAGTATCAATAAGACCAGGGCAAATTACGTTTACGCGATAACCATTGTTACACCATTCGATTGCAAGAGCTTTTGATAAAGTAATGACTGCACCCTTAGTTCCAGAATATACAGATGCTAGCTTACTTCCCACCATACCTAGAACGGAAGCAACATTGATAATATTCCCACCTTCTTTTTTATGATGTTTGTAATATGCCTGGCAGTTTCTAAATACACCAATATAATTTGTTTGTACTATATTTTGTAATTCATCTTCCTTGAATCCTGAGGCAGGAGTGTTTGTGGCAATTCCAGCATTATTGATGAGAGTATCTAATCGGCCGTGTTTCGCTTTGATTTGCCCAATGACTTCATAAGCGGATCCTTCACTTCTTACGTCCAAAACAACACCATGAATTCCTTCTTTTTCCATCCAATGGATTGATTCTGGTTTTGAACCTGCTCCATATACAATAGCGCCTGCATCACGGAAACCAAGAGCTAAAGTTTTTCCGATACCACGACTTGCTCCGGTGATTAAAATCGTTTTTCCTTTTACATCAAATAAACTCATTTTACCTCATGATTGGAAGGATAACACTCGCTAGCTTGCGGTTTTGTATCTTCCAATATTTTTTTATAATCTAGGGTATTATCATCTTTTACTAAATCTCTTCGAATGTAATGGGTTCCCTTTTCATAATAGTCTGCTATAGGATTACAATCCTGGATATCCTCTGAATACCCTCTTTTGCAACCGACTATTAAAACAAATGCCCATAAAAGAATCGTAAAAAATCTTGGACTCACCATGTACAAAGAAAACAATATCCCGTAAGGAATAGCAAGAATTTGTTTGTATTAAAATCAGCATCACCCCGTAGAAAACAAATCCTTTCTGATTTAGGTTTTATATTTCACATCCAACCTGAACATATTGATGAATCCCAATTGGAAAAGGAAGCACCTCTCGATTATTTAGACCGAATGGTTCACTCCAAACTAGGAAAGAATTTTGAACCAAACAATGTTTATTTGGCTGCGGATACTATAGTAGTTTTTAATCACCAAATTTTCCACAAACCAATTGATGAATTGGATGCATTTCGTATTTTGAAAATTCTAACTGGAAACATCCATTCAGTATATTCAGGCGCTGCAATCAAACATTTAGATGGAATTGAATACTTTTATGAGGAAACACAGATCCAATTTCACAATTGGAACGACCAAAAAATCAAAGATTACATCACAAGGTGCCAACCCTTGGATAAGGCCGGATCCTATGGAATCCAAGATCCTATTGGTCCAGTGAAAGAGTGGAAGGGATCATATACAAATGTAATGGGATTTCCATTACGTAGCTTTTTTTCTCACCATGAACTTTGGATTCGTTCATGGGAGGAAAGAATTACGCGTAAAGGTTGACTAAGTTTCCAGGTTTGTAAGATGCTTTTGCTTCTGGAGTGGTTTGTATTTCTTGGGCTTGCGATTTGGTCTCGCTACTTGGGAATTTAGGTTGGTAGGAACGTGATTGGATCGCTTCCACCTGTTCGACAGCTTGGGTATTGTATGTTGGAGAAACATACATATACGGCTCTCCTAATCCTGAAACTCTTGCCACATTACTTGAGATTTCCATACTATGATTATCGCCTCAGTCCAGTCGTTAGATTAGACCAGATTCAAGAAAATGGAAACAAAAAAATCGCAAGCAAGGGAATATAACTCACTTTTCCAACTTTTTAAAACTCCCGGCGCTCAAATTCCACAGTTCTTCGCTTATTCCGGGGAAGATTCTTATGAATTTGAACTCATCGTGGACCATTACCGTGAAACACTGCAAAAAACATTGGGGGATTTTGAGGTAATTCTGATCGTTTCAGAATCAGGAGAACAAGCGAAATTGTTTGCGGAACTTTTTACGCCCGACATGTTTTATCCGAGAAAACTCATCATTATCAAAAATGCAACAGCCTTATTCAAACCGATTCTAGATCCCAAGGCAACAAACGAATGGAAAGATTTTGCCTCGGGTTTTCGAAAAAATATAACATCTGTGTCCGATGAAATTTATACATTGATTCATTTTGATGGGAAAGATGTTCCAAAAACATTAATCGATTTGTTCCAAGGTACACTTAGTTTTTTTAAAACCAAAATTCTTTATCCAAACGATTATCCAAAAATTTTTAAGGAAGTATGTGACCAAGAACAAGTTCATTTTGAACAAAATGCAATGGACGAATTCATCCATCGAATCCCAGCTAATGTGGGAGCTTATATCAAAAGTGTAAAAAAATTAAAACAATACCTTCATCGTTCTAAATTTACTCTCGATGATGTAAATTCTGTTTTATTCAGCCAAAATGAGTTAAATACAAATGTATTGGTAGAATCTCTCATCCAAAAACGAAAAGTTGATTTTTTTAAAGAATTTACGAAGTTCGGTGATCAAAATTCTGAAATACTAAACTTTTTAACAAGACTTACTTATAAACTTGATGAAATTCGAAAAATTAAAGTAATTCGTTCCAGGCATAATGGAGAAGTTCCCATTCCAATTATGGATGAACTTTTAAAGACATCGAGTTTTTCAGAAGCGAGGAAAAATTTTGTACGACGCCAACTTGTGAGTGATTCTGCAAATTTTACTGATAAAATTCTAGATCTTTTTTATGAACAGGTCATAGAAATGAATATAAAGTTTAAATCAGGACTTCGTGATGAAGAAGGCAAAAACTATTTTATACAAAAGATTATGTATTTATTTTCCCTACTTCATGATAAATCTTCCAAATGAAATTCGTGTATCTTACGATATAAATTTCTTTCAGAAATTCCTAACAGTTTTGCAGCTTTCTCTCGATTTCCATTAGTATAGAGTAAGTTTGTTTTGATTATTTCTTTTTCATATAGTTCTAAACTAATACCTGGTTGGACGTTTAATTCAGA
Organism: Leptospira sp. WS39.C2; assembly: GCF_040833965.1. NCBI lineage: Bacteria > Pseudomonadati > Spirochaetota > Leptospiria > Leptospirales > Leptospiraceae > Leptospira > Leptospira iowaensis. The sequence continues at coordinate 13,190 of NZ_CP162142.1, read as the reverse complement.
CAATGAATTTTCAAAAAAATGAGAAGGAATTTGTTTCCATTGTAAATGTTTGCCTGTTGAAAAACCAACCAATGCAAATATAATATCTTTTAATTCTGAATAATTTTGCTGAAAAACTTTATTCTTAAAAAAAGTATAAAATTCTTCCTCCAATGATGAAATCTTTTTGTTTAAATTGAGATTAGCTTCTTCTAGAAATGTATGAACAAATAATGGTAATTCAGAGATTCTTTTTTTTAAACTAGGTAATTCAAAACGAAAAGATTTTAATTGATCATAAAAATCTGCATATATGTTCTTTTGATTGAATAACTCTATTTCTTCGGAATGGATTTCCCAGTATAAATAAATCTTCGATTTATCATTATACTTTTCCGTTTTCCACCATTGCTGGAGCAAAATAATTTCTTCTTTTTTTGCTTTTGATAACCAATCCAATACGACTGTTACACTTTGTTTCTGAGTTTTAATTTTGTCTAATTTTTCATCAAACGATTGAAAAAAGGAAAAATCAATGCGTATGATAGATGTTTCTGATATATTCCTTTTTTCTAAACTTTTTTGAATCCAAAATGATTTTCCAACTCCTCTATCACCAATGATCAGGATGGGTAACGATGAGTTAGAAATTTCTAACCACTGGTTTTTTATTTTTTCAATGTCTGATCCTTTGGTTATCCAATCGGAATTGAATTTACTTCTTTTTAATGACACTCACTGTTCCTTGTAAATATCCATTAAATTCCCGAATTTTATTTACATCTAAAAATTTTTTAGCCTGAGATGGTTTGACCATTAACGTTTTAGGATACGTATAATTAGTTTTGAGTAAATTTGTTTCTGCTGGTACATTTTTAATTCCCCAAGTGGATAAAGGATCTAATACAAATGTTGTTTGGATTAGATATTCTTTTCCTTTAGTTACTTGTATGTCATAGGGTAATCGGATCCAAATGCCTTCCCCTTTTGATTCCACTAAAACGGTTTGAAATCTATCTTTTTCTAGCAATTCTGAGTTAGATTCGGACCTCAAAATAGATTCTAAATCTGTTTTAATTTCTTCTTTTTCCAAAACTCTTTTTTCTGAGATTTTTTCATAGGCCATATAAAGATTGTAAGGTGAAACAACATCCACAGCTGCCCTTACAAGTGATGCATCAAATTTTTTTAAGTTATTCTGATTCCATTGGAAAGGAAACTGTAACTCTTCTTGTGATGAATAAACATTAAATTGGTTTAAATATAAATATTCATATCCATCTTGTGTTCCAATTTTTTGGTAATCCGTAATACCAACAACTCTTGAATTACTCGCTTTGCCTATCCTCTGTAATTCCCTGATTGTAGACAAATCTGAATGATTTGGGATTAATATAATAGGTTCAATTTCCATATGCCTCAGATCATTGAGAGCCATCATGATTGAACCAGATTTGTCTTTTACACTGGACGAGAGTAATAAAAATAATTTTCGTGAATCTTTTTTGCCTGACGAGAATTTACCTTTTAAACTTTGTAATGCTCCTAAAACGGATTCAGATTGGTTTGATCCTTGCCATCCTGTTTCTTCCATAATTTTCTTAATTTCAGTATGTTCTTTTGTTGGAGGTATGGTAAGAGTTTTATCTTTTTTGACTAATGTAACACCTAAGTACAAACCATCTTGGTCATACATCGAGTTTAAACTTTTCACTATGTCTTTTTTATAATAGGCGTAAGAAGAATGGACATCGATGAATAAATTGATTTCATAATATACCGGGTTTTTACTTTTTTTCTCATAGTAACGAGGAGGTAAAAATCGAAAACTTTTTTCGTTATGTTTTTCATACGCCATCACAAAATTAGAAATTAACTTCGATTGGATGGTTTGTTTCGATAAGTTCTTACAATTGTAAATTACTGTTTTAACAAGAATTGGATTTCCAAAATCAATTTGATCTTGGACTACAAAATGTGAATCCCATTCAGTACAGTATTGGTTAAAATCCTGATCTTTTAAGTCTGCTTCCTCATTCCATTCCGTTTCATTTAAATAATTTTCGATTAATTTAGGATCTGTAATTTCAGTAAAAAAATTTCTTTTGAGATAATGTCGTGAAAGACGGGACAATTCAAAACCTGCTTCTCGTTTGGTCCCAAGAACTGGTGGTACTTCTCCCGAAATATAAGCTGGTAGAATAGAAATTTCTTTCGCATAAATATTTTTTGGGAAGAACGCAAAAAAAATAAGCAATGATGCAATAACTTGCAAAGACAGGAATCGAGACATAAAATTAGAATCGGTCTATTGAGGGAAAATGTAAATCTTTATCCTACAAGCCAGTTTCGTTTTCTTTGATAAAAGATTGACAACTGTTATGAATCAGATCAAATTCTTCGGAAAAGGAGTAGATTCTTTATGAAGAAATCACTTATCGTATGTGCCTCTCTAATCGCATTTGTTGTATCTTGCGGATCCAATGATGGAGGCAGAAGAGACGCTACGACCGTCGGTAAAAATGGTTGGATTTTTGAAGGTTGGGCTTGTGCCCCAGACGCGGCGGCTGCTAAACGTGGTCAAAGCCCTGCTGAGTACTGCAAAGGAAAAGAAAAAGAGTTCGATTATCTTTACATGAAATTTTCTGCACGTGCATCTGACAAAGCGATCAAAGCAAATTCAGTAGCTATGAAACAATCCACTTGCCGTGAAGCAGCTCGTTTACAAGTTGCTGGTGATGGTTTGAAAAAAATCTTAGGTGAATACTTAGAACAAGCTTCTGGTGTATCCGATGGTCAATCTACTGGTTCTGTGATCGTTTCTGAATCAAAAGGTATTATCAAAGGTGTTGGGGTTTATGACTGTTGCTCTCTTAACAACGAAACAGGAATCTGCGCAAACGTAGGTGAGCCTGAGACTTGGGAAGAATGTCAATGTGTTGGATACCTCAGATATGCTGGTGGACAAAAAGCTCTCGAAGCAAAAGCAACTGCTGCTCAGTAATCTGACAACAACGCTTTGTTACGAAAAAGCCTCCCAATTCGGAGGCTTTTTTTTTACTCTAAACTTGATTCATTCCAATCGATAAAATCCTAGTTGGATCCGAATAGCTTACATTTTCTTTCGTTTTATTTTTTCACTTTTGGGTCAAAGTAATGTTTATGGATAAACTCTTGTACTACTTTGTGTTCCGAAGCTGCAAGTGGTTTAAAAATAACTGATGTAGTTTTGCCAGCGGTTCTATGAACAGTACCTAAAATTTCTAATGGATTTTGGTTAAGAGAAAATTGAATTTTCACTTGGTCACCTTCGTAAAAGATTGCCGTTGTTTGGAAAGCAAGTCCACCCGTTCCCAAATCAGAAAGATGTCCAGTTACAGGTCCAGTTTTAGATTTCACAATTTCAACTGTGCAAGGTACATCTAACTTTACACGAGCATCTTTTCTTTTCTGTTTTGCTCCACCATATTTGCTATAACTATCAGAGAATATCGATTGTTTTGAATCAGCCATTTCGTTCCTTACACAAGACTTACAAACGTTTCACAGTTTATATTCTCGTTTTTCATTTCGCTTATTTCCCATACCTTAGAATCCAGTTTTGCAGATTCTAATCTTTCTTTGAATTCATTCACTGAAGTGACAGTTAGTAAGATTCGTTTTGTCTCTTCAGGAAATCCTAAATTTTCTATATATTTAATAAAATGTTTTCTAAATAATATTAACGCATAATCATCTGTAGACGGATAAAAATCCAACATCGAATCTAGATGTTCCAAAATGACTGATTTGATTTGTAACCAAGGTATATTTTTTTTTGCTATTTTTCCAAATACCCAAGGATTACCAATTGCCTTTCTACCGATCAGTATTAAATCAACTCCATATTGTTTCTTTTTATCAATCGCCTCTTGGTAGGTTTGCACATCTCCATTTCCATAGATGGGAACATTCGCTCGTGATTTGATTTCACCGATTGCATTCCAATCCGCAATGCCAGTATATGCCATGGCCTTTGTACGACCGTGGACAGAAATCGCAGAAACTCCAGAACCTTCTAATACTTTGACTGTTTCTAAATAATTCAAAGTCAAAGAATCCCATCCCAAGCGAATTTTTGCGGTAACAGGTAAACCCGTTCTTAAACGAATCCCTTCAATCATTTGACCAGCTAATCGAATGTTTTTTAACAATCCTGCGCCAGAACCATTATGAGATACTTTAGAAACAGAACACCCCATATTCAAATCAATGATATCTGGGTTTCTCTCTGCAGCAATTTCAGATGCGTGTACCACAGTATCCAAATCAGAACCAAAAATTTGGAAAACAATCGGACGTTCCATTTCTTGAAAACGAAACATATCTAATGTTTTTACATTTCCGATTTTTAATTGTTCAGTTGAGACAAATTCAGTATAGGAAAAAGCAGAACCAAACCTTCGAGATATCTGGCGATAAGGGCTATCGGAAATGCCAGCCATAGGTGATAAAGCGACATCACCCTCAATTGTTACATTCCCTACCCTTATCATTCCTATTTTCCTTTTTATGACTCAGATGTTTCAGAATCTGTTTCACGAACCACAGCAAAGTCTTTTACAAAATCTTCATCTTTGGTATTCACAACTTTGACTCCCATAGCAGAACGTCCTACCATAGAAATTGTCTTCACTTCTACCCGGATCGCCATTCCTGACTGTGTGATCACAAGGAGTTCATCTTCTTCTTTTACAGAAGAGATTCCAACAGATCGACCATTCTTCTCTCCAATTTTCAGATAGGTCATTCCTTTGCCACCACGACCTTTGGTTGAAAATTCTTCGAAGTCAGTTCGTTTTCCAAAACCATTTTCAGAAATACAGAATAAATGTGTATTCGGTTCTACTTTGGTAATCCCTGCGATAGCATCATCGTCTTCCAGTTTCATTGCTGTCACACCAGATGCAGTTCTTCCTTGGGACCTGAGTTCATTTAAATTCATGCGGATCGCCAGTCCATTTTTACTACCAATGAAAACATCATAGTTGTTTGGATTGGCGATCACATCAATAAGTTCATCTCCATCACGTAAACCAATCGCAATGATACCTGATTTTTTAGTATTTGTGAATTCATCTAATTGGATTTTTTTCACAAAACCTTCTCTTGTCACCATAAGGAGATAAGAATCATCAAAGTTACGGAAGGTAAATAAAGAAGTGATCATTTCATCATCATTAAGGTTGATAACAGCCTTTAATGATTTTCCACGAGCTTCTTTTGTCGCAATCGGTAACTCATAAACCTTCATCAGGAATGCTCTTCCTTTATTAGAAAAGAGCATCAAGTTATCATGGGTCATCGCACTACTTAGTTTTTTAACAAAGTCTTCCCTTTTGGTTGAGATTCCTTGGACGCCTTTTCCTCCGCGTTTTTGACGACGGAAGGTATCCATCGGAAGTCGTTTGATGAACATGTCTTCAGATAATTGGACAACCACTTCTTCATCCGCAATCAAATCCTCTGCATTAAAAGTAGAAGATTCTAAGGATTCTAAACTAATCTCTGTTGAGCGAGTATTTCCAAACGATTGGGATACTTTTCCAAGTTCATCACAAATGATTGATTTTACACGTTCTGGTTTTGCTAAAATGTCTTCTAAATCTGCAATCAGAAGTCTCACTTGTTCTAACTCATCGATTATTTTTTGAACTTCTAAAGATGTTAATCTTTGAAGTCGCATCTCTAAAATCGCATCAGCTTGTAATTCAGAAAGAGCAAACGTTGCCATGAGGGAACTTTGTGCTTCTCTTACATCTTTGGAAGCACGAATGATACGAATCACTTCATCGATATTTTCTAAAGCAATTCGAAGTCCTTCTAAAATATGGGCTCTCTTTTGTGCTTTATCTAAGTCAAATTCTGTTCGCCGAACAACTACTTCACGTCTATGTTCCGCATAAGATTTTAAAATTTCTTTCAGCGAAAAGATTTTTGGACGATTGTCCAAGATCGCAAGCATCGTGATTCCATAACTTACTTGGAGTTGAGTGAGTTTAAATAATTGGTTTAAAATGACTTGCGCATTGGCATCCTTTTTAACATGGATTTCCACACGGATTCCTTTTCGGTCCGAAAGGTCTAAAATTTCAGAAATCCCTTCGATTAATTTTTCGTTAACCAAATCTCCAATTTTTTCAAGTAGGTTCTTTTTGTTCACCTGGTAAGGAATTTCGTTAATAACAATGATTTCTCGTCCTTTGTTATTTTCGATTATCTCAACTTTGGAACGGATTCGAATCGAACCTTTACCTGTTGCGTAGGCTTGGTACAAACCTTCACCACCAATGATAATACCACCTGTAGGAAAATCGGGACCAGGGAGTATTTTCATGAGTTCTGGAAGAGTGATGTCTGGATTCTGAATCATCGCAATGACAGCATTCACCGCTTCTTTTAAGTTATGCGGAGGAATGTTAGTTGCCATCCCCACAGCAATCCCTGTAGAACCATTGACTAGGATGTTAGGAAAGTTTGCAGGTAAAACGTCTGGTTGTTGTCTTGTATCATCAAAGTTAGGTGAAAAACTAACTGTATTTTTTTCGATATCTTTGAGTAATTCTTCAGCAAGTTTTGTGAGTCGTGCTTCCGTGTAACGATACGCAGCAGCATTGTCCCCATCGACGGATCCAAAGTTACCTTGACCATCGATCAGAGTTTCTCGCATGGAGAAAGTTTGGGCCATACGAACCATGGTTTCGTAAACGGCGGAGTCACCGTGAGGGTGGTAGTTACCAATCACTTCCCCGACAATTTTCGCTGATTTTACATAAGGTCTGTCGGAGCGCCATGCCCTTTCATTCATCGCATGGAGGACTCGTCTATGAACTGGTTTTAATCCATCGCGCACATCCGGTAAAGCTCGACCTACGATGACACTCATCGCATAATCAAGGTAAGCTTCCTTCATTTGGTCTTCGATTTCTACCGGAATGACCCTGACACCAGCTTTTAAGGCACCGGCTACGTCTGGTCTACCGGATAAATTCAGTGCTAAGGTTTTGTTTGATTCGTTTTCTTGGCCGTTTTGTTCGGTCATTTGATTTTCCTAATTCCGATTAAAGATCTAAATTTGCTACTTTGTACGAGTTCGCTTCAATAAAACGACGACGAGGAGAAACTTCGTCACCCATAAGGATATTGAATGTATCTTCCGCTTCGACAAAGTCTTGTAACTTTACTTGTAACATGACTCGTTCCTTTGGATCCATAGTGGTATCCCAAAGTTGTTCTGGGTTCATCTCCCCAAGTCCCTTGTATCGTTGGATCACAACTTTATCATTCGGTCTGGCTTTTAAGATTTCATCTTTTTCACGGTCAGAATAAACATAAACCGCTTCTTTACCAAACTTCAATAGATACAAAGGTGGCTGCGCTACATAGAGAGAGCCACGTTCAATAATGGGTTTCATATACCGAAAGAAAAACGTTAATAACAAAGTTCGAATGTGTGAACCATCCACGTCGGCATCTGTCATGATGATGATTTTTCGATAACGAAGTTTTTCTACGTTAAATTCATCATCACCGATTCCAGTTCCCATAACTGTGATTAACGTTCGAATCTCTTCATTTGATAAGATTTTGTCCAATCGTGCTTTTTCCACGTTTAGAATTTTACCTTTGAGAGGAAGGATCGCTTGTGTATTTCTGTCACGACCTTGTTTGGCTGATCCACCCGCCGAGTCCCCCTCCACAAGGAAGAGTTCGCAGTGTTCAGGATCTTTTTCGGAACAATCGGCGAGTTTTCCTGGAAGTCCGCCACCTTCTAACACCGTTTTACGACGAGTGAGGTCACGAGCACGTCTTGCAGCTTCTCTTGCTTTCGAAGCTAAAATACATTTTTCGAGAATCTTTTTGATGACCGCAGGATTTTCCTCAAAGTAACGATTGAGTCCTTCTCCAGTGATGGTTTGCATGAGACCCTTCACTTCTGCATTCACTAACTTTTCTTTTGTTTGAGAATTAAACTGGGGTTGCGGAATTTTGATAGAGATGACAGCACAAATTCCTTCTTTGATGTCATCACCTTGTAAACCATTAGGTTGTTTTTTAAACAAGGTTTGGTCTTTTTTTAGATGGTCGTTTAGAGTTCTTGTAAGAGCGGTTCTAAAACCTTCTAAGTGAGTTCCACCTAAGTTGTTATTAATCGCATTGGTAAAACAAAAAATGTTTTCACTATAGGTATCACAATACTGAAGCGCAATCTCTGCCCAAACATTTTCTTTTTCTCCCACAAAGTGTAATACTTTATGAAGGGGATGTTTTGATTCTGTAATGTATTCCACAAAGGAAACAATTCCACCCTCAAACTTAAACTCGTGTTTAGCAATTTCTTCTTTTCTTTGGTCTTCAATGCGAATGAGAAGTCCTTTGTTTAAAAATGCTATTTCTCTAAACCTAGCAGAAAGGGTATCAAAGGAAAAATCTACAGTGGTAAAAATGGTATCATCTGGTTTAAAGCGAACCACTGTTCCGCGGTGTGTTGTCTCCCCAATGATTTTTACATCTTCGATAGGAACACCAGCTTGGTATTTTTGGTAATGGAGTTTTCCCTCTTGGTGAACTTCCACTTCCAAATAGGTAGAGAGTGCGTTTACAACAGAAACCCCAACCCCATGTAATCCACCGGAAACCTTATAAGCATCGTTTTCAAACTTACCACCAGCGTGAAGGATCGTAAGAACGACTTCAATGGTGGACTTACCTTTGTCGGGGTGGATCCCAGTGGGAATCCCCCGTCCATTATCTCGGACTTCGATGATATTCTCTGGTAAAATACGAACGTCAATTTCGGTACAGTGGCCAGCCATCGCTTCGTCGACAGAGTTATCCACGACCTCGTATACCATCTTGTGGAGTCCCGATTCATCTTGGGTTCCGATATACATTCCGGGACGTTTCCGGACCGCCTCTAGACCCTCTAGGATCTTAATTTTTGAGGCTGAATAGGCGTTTTGATCGGTTTGGTTGGACATAGAATTTTGAGATACCCTATAGGAAGTATCCCAAAAAGACCCTCGAAGGGCAAGTGAAATCGGGGGGAAAGGGTGGCTTTACGACCTTGGATTTTGGAATTCATTCCCTGTTTTGAATTGGATTTTTTCCAATAAAACTGGGCTTGTGATTCGATTGATTTTTTGTAAAAGTTCCGCTTTTTGGAACTCAAATTCTTGGGCCACCATCGAGTGACGACAAACAACTGTCAGTTTTTTGCCATCAATTGCTTTGGGAAAACTCTGTTTGCCAAAAACTTCTCCGACGATGTCGTTCCATTGTATCCGTAGTTTTTTGAGAATTTGGTCTTGGAAAACGGATTCCCGATCGAGACCGAGTTTTTCAAGGCTTTGGAAGAGTTCAGAGAGTTCTACTTTTTTCATAGTCCCGTGAGTTCCTTCACTTTCCCCGATTCGATTTGGTAAATTTCTTTATCAACTGTTAGGTTTCCAACATATTCATTGATTCCTTCTAAATCTGTTGTGGTAAAAAATGCCTGACCACATTCCGAAATCAAATTCACAAAGTATTCCCTTCGTTTTACATCGAGTTCGCGGATGATATCATCTATAAGGAGGACTGGTGCTTCACCAGTTGTATCCCGGATCATTTGGAAACAGGCAGTTTTTAAAGCAATAACAGCACTTCGTTTTTGCCCTTGGGATCCAAATCCACTAAGGTCTTTATCATCAAATCCGATCGGCAACGTATCACGGTGGTTTCCACAACTTGTGTAACCAATGGCTTTGTCTTTACGTAGGTTATCGAATAATCTTTGTCTATGTTCTTCCTTGGAAGATACATTTGGTTTATAGGTAAGATAAAATGGATCTTTTCCAGAGCTCAGTTGTAAAAGATTTTGGTGGAAGTAACTTGCTAAACTTTCTATTGTTTTGGTACGAATCTCACGAATTTCCGCATCATGTTCAATGATTGGTTCATCCCAAATTCCAATTTCACGATCACTGGCATTTTCTTTTTTTAAAGCAGCATTCCTTTGTTTCACCAATCGATCATATTCAATGAGTTGTTTTAAATAATAACGATTTGTGGAAGAAATAAAAGCATCTAAAAATCTGCGCCTTTCTACATTCCCATCTTCAATGATGAGAATATCCGGTGGGCTCATTACAATCGAACGGAAGTATCCCACATAGTCGGAGATTTTTTTAAATTCTTCTCCATTCACTTTTAATTTTTTTCGTTTCGTATGAGAATGTTCAATTCCATATTCAAAAAGATAATCATTCCCTTCTGATTCAAATTCAGCGCGGATGAATGTGTCAGAAGTTTCCCACCTTAAAAGTTGGTTTTGGTCTGATTCACGAAAACTTTTTAAGTAGGATAAAAGGGAAATGGATTCAAGTAAGTTTGTTTTGCCTTCTCCATTATTTCCAATGAAGAAGACAAGACGGGATCGAAAGGTAAGTTGAGTTTCTTCGTGGTTACGAAAATTCTTAATGTAGATTTTTTTAAGAAACATTAAAGTTTCATTGGCATGATGACAGAAACAAAGTCACTATCAGAAGGATCCTTAAACAACACAGGAGCACTTGAAGTTGTAAATTCTAGAATCACTTCTGGGTCATCCACTGCTTTTACTACATCACTCAAATAATCCCCTTTAAACGCAATGGTGATTGCTTCGCCATTGTATTCAATCGGCATATTGTGATCAAACATCATGGTTCCAGGGTTGGAAGAGCTGATGTTTACATTTCCTTTTGTAAAAGCCAAACGAATTTGTTTGGAAGGTTCTTCTGCAGAAATCAATGCTTGTTTTAAGAAAGTTAGAAAGTCAGCTTTCACAACACGAACTGATTCTGTAGTTTGTTTTGGAATCACTTGTTCGTAATCAGGGAAGTTTCCATCAATCAGTTTGAAAAGAAGTTCTACGTTTCCAGATGAAACATAAATTTGTTCTTCCACAAAACCAATCTTTGCTGTTTCTTTTCCTTCCATCATTTTGAGCATTTCACGAACTGCTTTGTGAGGAATGATCACACCATTTTTGAAAGGAAATTGTTTTGGAAATTTACGAACAATTTTAGACAAACGACGACCATCTGTTCCCACAACAATGAGATCAGTGTTATCTGGTTTTAAAAACAAACCATTGAATACAAAACGTGTTTCTTCAATCGCCATAGCATAAGAAGTTTTACGAAACATCTCCCGAATGGTTTGGCAAGGAAATTCAACTACACTTGCCTCTTCCACTTTCGGAATGGTTTTAATATCTTCTGAATCAATACCGTTCACTTTGAACTTTGTATCCATCTTTCCAGAAGCATCTGTAATCGTAGTTTCTGAATTTTCAGATTGTTCAGTCGTCGTGAGTAAACTTGTATCAAAGTTTAAATTTTTAAAAATACTGGAGAGTTGTTTTGCAGGAAGGGATGCCGTTCCTTTTTCTCCGATGGTGGAAGGTACAGAAGTTTTGATTGCGATTTCTAAATCCGTCGCAGAAAGATACACTTCGTTGTCCCCAGTTTGGATTTTTAAATTGGAGAGAGCCGACTTAATCTCACGAACTGAGATTACTCCATCCACTGAGTTAATTGCTTTTAGGAATTCTGTAGTATTGACAGTGAATTTCATTTTTCCTCTTCTTCTTATTTATATTATATATCTTTATATATATTATGTCGTTTCCGTTGGTTCTGTCAGTATGTCGATAAAGCCTGGAAAGTTCAATTTTTATTGAATTATGTCAGTTTTTTTCCATTTGGCAAGTGTGAATATTTATGTCCCTTTGAACAGGTCTTACATCAAATTTGGAACCATAAACCGTGACTATGTCCTATCAACAGTTTATCGACAGTCTTTCTAGGCATTACGAACAGTTTATTGGAAGCTAATCTTGTGTTTGATGGAGTGAAAGAGGTCTTCCCATTGCGGTTCGGTCGCTTTACGTTCCTTAAATTTATCGATCCCGTGGATGACAGTCGAATGTGTCGTAGAAAAAATACGACCAATTTGAGCCTTCGGAACATGTAACACGTCGTGTAAAAGGAGCATACAAAGGTGGCGCGGAGGAATAAAATCCGCCTTTCTACTTTTTCCGAGTAAATCTTTTCTTGCAACGTTAGTCCTTTCACAAACCAAATCAATGACCATATCGGGGCTAAACCCAATTCGTTTTTTGTTCGTGAGAAAACGTGCTTCCGCAATTTCTTTGATTTTGTCTTCTGTGAGTAAAAAATACTCATACGCTTTTTTGTACATCACCAAATCATTCACAATGCCAATGAGAGCACGGGAATCACCTTCCAATCGTTCGGCGAGCCAATGCAATAAATTGTCACTTGCAGGAATATTAAATTCGGAAAAACTATTTTTGAGTAATGACTTACGTAATTCTAAATCATGAGATTTGATGTCCGCTTGCAAACCATGCACAAAACGAGATTTAAGCCTTTCATGGAGAGGTAACTCGTAACTTGGCCTGTCTGATGCGATGACAATTTGGCGTTTTCGGTCATATAAAAAATTAAAGAGGGCAAAAAACTCCTCTTGGGTTTTTTCTGCACCACCATTCAAAAACTGAATGTCATCAAAGAGTAAAACATTATAAGATTGGTAACGAATCTTAAATGATTCAAGGGACTCACGATTGTTTTGTCTGACAGTAAAAATGAATTCATTCAAAAACGATGTACTATTTACATACCGAACCGTTTTCCATGGATCCTTTTTTTTGATCTCATTTCCAATTGCGTGAAGTAAATGTGTTTTTCCAACACCAACAGGTCCGAACAAATACAATGGATTGTATTTACCAGGTTGTTCCACCACGGTTTTTGCGCCAGTGAAGGCAATGCGGTTGGAATCAGAGGTGATATAATTGCTAAAGATGTACTCTGGATTTAGATCCGAGTCAGAATCGTCAAATTTTGATTGGAGGACATCTTTTAAAACATGAGAAGAAGTTTCTGATTCTGTGAGAATTGATACTTTAAATCTGTCTCCTACAACTTGGTATAGGGCATCTTCAATGAAACTGATGTATTTTGTTTCCACATGTCGTTTGATCCCACTCGATGGGGCCATTAAGTGAACCACTTGGTTCTCCCATTTGTCAAATCGAAGTGGTGCAATGAAATTGGAAAAGTACTTGGGAGGTATCTGTTTCGATATTTCTTCTAAAATTTCTTCCCAACGTTTGTCCA